>CAZINZ010000015.1:0-47114 GCA_964540715.1 uncultured Syntrophaceae bacterium
GTCTCATCGCATGAGGATTCTATCCCTAATACAAGCATCCTGACTCCGTGAAAACATGTCTCTGATTTAACAACGACTTGAATTGATTATATTGGTTTATTTTGATCATAACGCAACAATCAGGCGAAAAGACCGTCAATCCGCAGAATCATGTATTGATTTTGAACTTGAAACTTGCTATCGAAGGCATATATAGGAAACTCGGGTATTTGTAAATATAAAACAGGGACATCAAAAATGGAGAACGAATACGATTTTCTGGTTATTGGCAGTGGTATAGCTGGACTGTCTTTCGCGATAAAGGCGGCGGAACTGGGAAGTGTCGCGATTGTTACAAAGAAGGAAAAGGTTGAATCAAACACGAATTACGCCCAGGGGGGAATTGCCGCCGTAACCGACAATGATGACAATTTCGAATCTCACATAAACGATACGTTAAAAAGCGGAGCAGGTTTGTGCAATGAAGACGTGGTGAGATTCGTTGTCACGGAAGGCCCGGAAAGGATAAGAGAGCTTATCGAGTGGGGAGTGAACTTCACTAAAACGGAAGGCAGTACCACAGATACCTATGACCTCGGGAGAGAGGGTGGTCACAGCCGCAGAAGGGTTCTTCACGCGGAGGATCTCACCGGGAGGGAAATTGAACGGGCACTGATCGAAAAAGCCACCTCAAAGAAAAACATAACAATCTACGAAAACTTCTTTTCAATAGACCTCATCTGCAAGTCAAAACTTGCCGGCCATAAAGAGGAAGAAGACAGATGCCTCGGGGCATATGTCTTTGACGTGGACAAAAACATCGTCCATACCTTCAGAGCAAAGTTTGTCATGCTCGCCACAGGGGGGTCGGGAAAGGTTTACCTGATTACCACTAATCCCGATATTGCCACGGGTGATGGGGTTGCAATGGCCTACAGGGCCGGTGCCGAGATCGCCAATATGGGATTCATACAGTTTCATCCCACCTGCCTGTATCACCCCGACGCAAAATCCTTTCTCATAAGCGAGGCGGTAAGGGGCGAGGGAGCTGTACTGAAACTCAAAGATGGATCTTCTTTCATGGAGAAATACCACACGATGGGGGCGCTGGCCCCTCGCGATGTTGTCGCCAAGGCGATAGACACTGAGTTGAAAAAATCGGGGGATGAATACGTTCTCCTGGATATCTCACACATGAGCAAAGACTTCCTTGTGAAGAGATTTCCATATATCTACAATAGATGTCTTGAGTTCGATATCGATATGGCCGTCGATCCGATACCTGTTGTCCCCGCAGCCCATTACCAGTGCGGAGGTGTACTGGTAAATCCCTTCGGTCAGACCAGTATTGATCGCCTTTTCGCTTTCGGAGAGGTCGCCTGTACCGGCCTTCACGGCGCCAATCGTCTTGCCAGCAATTCCCTTCTGGAGGCCCTTGTATTCTCACACAGGGCGTTTTTGAAAGCCAAAGAGCTTCTACCGGCGGTGGAGAAAGAGTCCCTTCTAATCCCTCCGTGGGATCCTAAAGGTGCGACCGAAAGTGACGAATCAATTGTCGTCGCGCACAATTGGGATGAAATAAGGATGTGCATGTGGAACTACGTGGGCATTGTAAGATCTGACAAAAGACTTGAACGCGCGAAGAGACGAATCGATATGATAATAGGTGAAATAGAGGAATACTACCGGAATTTTACCATAACGACCAATCTGCTCGAACTGCGCAACATCGCCACGGTGGCCGAGGTCATAATTGAGTGCTCGCGCCTCAGGAAAGAGAGCCGCGGTCTCCACTACAATCTTGATTATCCTGAAAGAGACGATGTTAACTGGATAAAAGATACGGTGGTAATAAAAAATTAATGAGCGATGGAAAACCGAATCATGAAGAATGAAAAACAGATAAAAAAAACCCCTCTGCATAGCTGGCACCTGGCCCATGGCGCCAATATGGCTCCGTTCGGCGGATACGAGATGCCCCTTTGGTACCCTTCCGGAGTGAAGCTGGAACACCTCGCCGTCCTCTCTGGCGCCGGAATGTTCGATACGAGTCACATGGCCGTTATTATGATTGAAGGTCCCGGTGCCCTGCCCCTTCTTCAGGACTGTTTCACCAAAAAACTGGATGCGTGCATAGGAAAGAACAAGACCCCTCTTATACCCGGAAGATGCGCCTATGGTGCCTTTTTAGACGACCATGGTCATGTCAGAGATGACGCTATTGTCTCGCAGGTGGCGTCGGAAATATACATGCTAGTTGTAAATGCCGGAATGGGTGAAGAGATCGCCCTTCACCTGAAAAATCGGGCTGGCGGATCTGACGTTGATATTCAAGACCTTACCGACGGGGTCGGAAAGATGGACATACAGGGGCCCATGTCCGCCAGGATATTGGCGAAAATACTCAGAGAACCGGAAGCGGTGTTTGATCGCATGGTCTATTTCAGTTTCAAGGGATTCTTTGATGACGATTCCCCCCATGCGGACGCTGTGCGTCTATCGGACGGCACCTCTGTCATGCTGTCGCGCACCGGCTACACCGGCGAGTTCGGGTTTGAAATATTTATGAATCCCGATCATATCGAGCGTGTATGGAATATGGCGCTGGAGGCGGGAAAAGATTTTGGTCTTACAGCATGCGGCCTCGCCGCGCGCGATTCATTGAGGGCGGGCGCGGTGCTTCCTTTGTCTCATCAGGACATCGGCCCATGGCCCTTCATCGACAACCCCTGGAGTTTCGCCCTCCCCTTCAATGACAACCGAACGGGTTTCACCAAAAGATTCACTGGCGATGAGAACCTCAAAAATATAGAAAAACCGGAATATACTTATCCATTCGCGGGTTTTGACCTGAGAAAGGTTTCTTCCGGAGATTCGACCATTGTAACAGACTCCGGCGGCACCGTGATCGGCATTGTTCTGACCTGCGTAACCGACATGGCCATCGGCCGGGTAGAGGGAAAGATATACAGTATAGCCAGCCCGGACAGACCGGATGGATTCAATCCTAAGGGGCTTTCCTGCGGGTTTGTCAAGGTAACAAAAAAATTGTCCATCGGGGACACAGTGCAAATTAAAGATGGACGGCGAACAATAAAAGTCCTAATCGTGGACGACATACGACCCGACCGTACCGCGCGCAGGGCAATCAAGAACATGCTGTAAGATTTTAACAGGATAACAGGATACACAAGGTTCTTTTTTAGAGAAATTCAGGTTAATAGGATACTTTAATCCCGGATATCATGTCAACTCTGTCTAATACTTAAAAGAAGGAGAAAAATTATGAAAGAGATCGAGGAATTATTTTTACCTGATGAGGTACACTACATGGAGACACACGAATGGGCCAGAGATGATGGCACCAGCGTGACGGTTGGAATCAATGATTATGCACAGGATCAACTCGGGGATATCGTATTCGTGGAGCTTCCCGAGATTGGCGACACTCTTGACAAGGGAGAGGAATTCGGCACGGTTGAATCTGTAAAGGCAGTCTCAGAAATATACATGCCTGTTTCAGGAAAAATCACAGCAATAAATGAGAACCTCACTGAGGCTCCGGAATTGGTGAACCAGGAACCTTATAATAATGGGTGGATAATAGAGGTGAAGCCGGACGACCCGGACGAGATTAACACCCTGATGACCAGCGTTGAATATTATGAAATGCTGAAAGGAGCGGAATAAGATGCGCTACCTGCCCCATACCGAAGAAGATGTCAGCTCCATGCTGCAAGCGGTAGGCGCGGAGGACATGGACGATCTTTTTTCGATGATCCCTGTCAAATGCAAAATGAAGGACAGCCTGAACCTTCCGGCCCCCCTGACAGAATGGGAACTCAACGCAGTCATGGATGGTTTTTCTAAAAGTATGGCGGTTTCCCCTGCGTACAAAATATTTATGGGCGCGGGGAGCTACAATCACTATATACCAGAATCGGTATCATATCTACTTGGCCGATCCGAGTTCTCAACAGCCTATACACCTTATCAGCCGGAGATAAGCCAGGGTACCCTTCAGGCAATGTATGAGTATCAGACACTGGTAACCCGGCTGCTCGGCATGGAGGTGGCGAACGCCTCGATGTATGACGGCGCGTCCGCGCTGGCCGAGGCCCTCCTTATGGCTGCACGCATAACAAAGCGGAAAAAGGTGGCCATTTCAGAGCTCATCCATCCACATTATCGCGAAGTAGTCCGAACATATCTCGAGCCGGGTGATTATGAAATTGTGGAGCTGCCCCGCCTCGAAAACGGTCGAACGGATATCTCGGATCTGGCCAGCATGGATGACCTCGCAGCCGTCGCCATTCAGTCTCCCAACTTTTTCGGGTGCATCGAAGACCTCCAAGCGGCCGGGGAGACCATACACGAAGGGGGTGCCCTCTTCATTGCATCCTTCACGGAACCGCTGGCCTATGGCCTTTTAAAAAACCCCGGCTGCCAGGGAGCGGATATCATATGCGGTGAAGGGCAGAGCTTCGGCATACCTCAGTCATTCGGGGGACCCGGACTTGGAATGTTCGCCTGTCGGATGAAGCACGTACGCGACATGCCGGGCCGCCTTGTGGGAAAGACTACCGACCTGGACGGAAAGCCAGGCTTCGTCCTGACGCTGGCCACAAGGGAACAGCATATCCGCCGGGAAAAGGCAAAATCCAATATCTGCACAAACAATAGCCTGTGCGCCCTGGCATCCGCCATGTACATGGCCTCTGTTGGTGGCACGGGCATCCGCGAGCTGTCCTGCCTCAATTATGACAAGGCCGAATATCTCAAACGCGGGCTGAGAGAAGCGGGCTTTGGAATCCCGTTCGACAGTCCCACATTCAACGAATTCGTAGTGGAATTTGGAAATAACTTCAAGGATATTTATAACAAACTGATCGAACAACATATAATAGCAGGGCTTTCTTTAACACCATGGTATCCAGAGCTTTCCGGCCACTACCTGCTGTGCGTGACAGAAACTATGGACAGGGAAGATATGGATACCCTGATAAAGGAGGTACGATCATGAAGGAGCCCCAAGGGATCTCCGGCCTGAAGCTAAATGAACCCCTTCTGTGGGAAAAAGGAAATAAGGGGAGACGCGGGTTCTCCATGCCCCGAAGAGACGTTGTCCCCTCCCCTGTCGATGAAGGAATCACGGGGGACGGACCAGACTTTCCTGATCTCTCCGAGGTGGATGTTGTACGACATTACACAAGACTCTCACAGTGGAACTTCGGCATTGACACCGGCATGTATCCACTTGGCTCATGCACCATGAAGTATAATCCCAAGGTCAACGAGAGGGAAGCTGCGCTGCCCGGATTCACAGGGGCTCATCCCATGCTTCCGATCGAACTTTCCCAGGGCGCCCTTGAGCTAATGTACCAGCTTGAACGATATCTTGCCGAGATAACAGGGATGGACGCTGTTACGCTTCAACCCACAGCGGGGGCTCATGGTGAACTGACCGGAATGCTCCTTATACGCGCGTATCATAAAAGCAGGGGCTCGAGCCGGTCAAAAATTATTGTACCCGATACCGCGCACGGCACAAATCCAGCGAGCGCCTCCCTGTGCGGCTTTAATTCCGTGGCCGTGCAATCAAACGAAAAAGGAATCATATCGACAGAAGCCGTCGCCTCCATCATGGATGAGGACACGGCGGGGATCATGATAACAAATCCAAACACGCTGGGACTTTTTGAAGAAAATGTTAGGGAAGTAGCAGAGATTGTTCATTCAAAGGGAGGTCTGGTTTACGGCGATGGTGCAAACATGAACGCCGTTATGGGAATTGTTCAGATGGGAAAGATCGGGTTCGACGTGATGCATTTGAACCTTCACAAGACATTCTCGACACCTCATGGAGGCGGAGGTCCCGGTTCGGGACCGGTGTGCGTAAAAAACATTCTGGAACCGTTTCTCCCCGTTCCGAGAATCATAAAAGAAGGCGGCCGATACCTGCTGTCAAATGATCTTCCGGAATCCATCGGAAAACTGCAGGCATTTTACGGAAACTTCGGGGTTATGATTAAGGCATGCAGTTACATCATGAGTATGGGAGGCGAGGGCCTGAAGAGGGCAAGCCAGCTTGCCGTCCTCAACGCCAACTATATAAAGGAGAACCTCAAGGATTCACTCCACCTTCCCTACGACAGACCGTGTATGCATGAATGTGTTTTCTCCGACAAGCTGCAGGAGGCCGAAAAGGTCACGACTCTCGACATGGCAAAACGTCTCATGGACTACGGGTTTCATCCGCCGACAATCTATTTCCCGCTTGTGGTGCACGGCGCCATGATGATTGAACCTACTGAAACGGAATCAAAAGAAGATATTGACCACTTTATAGAGACTCTCAAGACCATAGTGGCCGAAGCCAAAAAGGACCCCGATCTCCTCAAAAGAGCGCCCACCAGGCCAAAGGTGCGCCGGTTGGACGAAACCGCAGCGGCAAGAAAGCCCTGTCTCGCGGGATAAAGCCATGAATAGCGAAACGCTGATCCCAATACGAAAACCTCCATGGCTCAGAAAAAGTCTCCCAAGGGGGGCGGAGTGTCAGTCGGTCAGAAAGCTCCTCAGGGAAAACCGGCTGCACACCGTCTGCGAAGAGGCACTCTGTCCCAATATCTGGGAATGTTTCTCCAGGAACACTGCAACCTTCCTCATCATGGGTTCACTGTGCACCCGAGGCTGTCGTTTCTGCGCGATGTCTCGTGGAAAACCGGCCCCTACTGATCCGGAAGAGCCATCCAGGGTTGCCCGAGCCGTCCGGAAACTGGGCCTGGATTATGTCGTTATAACATCTGTAACGAGAGATGATCTTCCCGATGGAGGGGCCTCATGCTTTTCCGATATTATAATCAAGATTCGTGAAGATCTTCCTGACACGCGTGTAGAGGTGCTTATACCCGATCTCAAGGGAGACGCAGAGGCGCTCGCTTCCGTTGTCAGTGCACGTCCCAATGTACTTAACCATAATATCGAGACGGTGCCCCGCCTATATCCCGTGGCAAGGCCCGACTCGTCATACTCGCGCTCGCTCGCACTCCTGGAGCGTGTAAAGAAAAACGCCCCGGAGATACCGGTTAAATCGGGCATTATGTTGGGACTTGGAGAGACTTCAAAGGAAATTATGCAGACACTGCGCGATATAGCGGATGCCGGGTGCAATATTCTGACAATGGGACAGTACCTGCAGCCTTCGAAAGAGAATCTGGCAGTGGAACGCTTCGTGCACCCGGATGAATTTGATGAATGGCGAGTTACAGCACTTAAAATGGGGTTTTCAAGTGTCGTCAGTGGACCCTTCGTAAGGAGCTCATATCATGCCGGAGAACTTTACGAAACGGTCATGGATACCTCATCGAACCCCGCAATACCATTGGAGATTGCCTGTCGGTGACTTCACACCTGTCACCGACCAAAATGGGTGCAATCCCGGCATTAGACGTCCCGTGACGACTAAGGAATCAAGAATAAACTAATATTCGCCGTAGGAAAAGTCGCTCAGTTCAATCCCTGTCTGACTCCCCCCATTATTAACACTGATACTTGATACTCCCGAAGGGACAGTGACACGCACCTCTTTCCCACCTGCGGGCCCCCATTGATTGACAAATCTTTTGTAAAATTCGTGACGATCACCCCTGGTCGTCGTCAATGGAATTGTTTCTTTCCGTTTCCCGACGGTTATATTGAGCTTGTTCGTAGTTGTTTCTGCATTTGCTCCATGATCGTTCCACAAGAGGAAAGAAAGAACTCCACCCTTGTTGTGAGGCAGCAGGATCGTGCCACCCGTATATCCGTAAAATGTTCTCCCCGAATCTGCCCCGTATAGAGTTCTGCTGAAGTTATTCAATACCCGCGTCGTTCTATTTACCTTTTCGTCGAAGCGGATTATTATGGGTGCACCCTTCGTGAATTCCACATCCGATATTTCTACACCAGTCTGAGAACCCGAGTTGGTAAAGTTTACACGAGACACTCCTTCTGGAATCTGAATCGTTATATCCGATCCCCCGGCCGGCCCCCACTGGTTAGGGAATTCCCGAAATTCTTCACTCATATCGAGGTTGGTGGTATATTGTGCAAAAGTATCCTTACGCGATGCAACAGTGAGATGTATCTTGTTCAATGCTGAAGCAAATCCGACATTCTGATCGTTCCATACCTTAAATGTGAGAAAGCCTCCCCGAGAGTGAGGCAAAAAAATTGATCCTCCGGTATAGCCGTAGTATTTCCGGCTTGTTTTTGATCCATTCAGGACCCTGCTTACCTGTATCAATGGCGCGCCAGCACGCCGAATCGACTGCACCTCATAACCACCCGGCAGGAATCTGTGTCTTTGAATAAATTTTAAATTGGATATTTCGATCCCGGTAATGCTTCCACCACTGTTAAAATTAAAGGATGAGATCCCCGGTGGTATGGCAAGAAGGACCTTACTCGTCCCCGCAGGGCCCCACTGATTTGGAAACTCTCGATATTTTTCCGCAAGCTGATTACGAGTGGCATAATTGGGTATTTTGATGCTGCTTCCCCCAAGGGTTGTGTTAAAGTAGTTGGTGAACCCGTATCCGTTGGGCTGCATGTCGTTCCACAGCAAAAACGAGAGCATACCACCGCTGTCATTTGGTAGAGTAATTGTTCCCCCAGTATATCCATAATATTTGGTGCCCGATGTTGCCCCATGGAGTACCCTGTTTACAGATATAGTCACCCCACCCTCGCTCTCAACAAGAGAATGCGAGGTTCCAGAAAAGGCAAAGAAAGAAAGGCTCAGTACGCAAACAATACATAATATTTTTTTCCTCATAATAAAATCTCCTTCCTATGGAAACAGTTTTTGCTCAAACACACAATCAATACCTATTTTACAAGGACTGAAATTCAAAAAGCAAGTAAAAATGGGTATGTTGAAAAACGGTCTTGACAGTAATGTATCACTACAGTATTTCTCTTTTATGAAAACAGAATTAGTCACAACCCTAAAAAGGCATACAACGCGCGTTCTGGCAGATCTGCGTGACTCGGGGGAACCCATCTTGATTACAGAGCATGGAAAGCCTTCGGCTTACCTTGTCGATGTGGATTCCTATGAATTCATGCAGCGCAGAATGCAGATTCTGGAAGGTATATCGCGTGGCGAACGTGCGATCATAGAGAACCGCACGTTCTCACAAGCCGGGGCCAGGAAAAAGATGAAGAAATGGCTCGACTGATATGGACGGAACCGGCGCTGCTCAGAAAATAGGGGGCTGGTTGCAATTTTTCAATCGTGATTTTTCCCGGGTGACGTGATATTTATAACTTCCTGTACTCGTTAATTGACTGCTTCTGAAAATTATGCAAGGTTACAACTGATAATGATGCGCCCACTATGGATGCAACAGAAACCATGTTGCAAGGAGTTGTTTCGGGCAACGATAAAGGAGAGATGCAATGGGAGACAAGGGCGGCAAGAAAGATAAGGAAAAGGGGCATAAACAGAACGCCGAAAAAATGAAACAAAATAAACAAAAAAAGCTTGATAAAAAGCCAAAAAGAAAACCTTGAAATTTGAGGGAGACACCGAATGAGATCGGGGAAATGTGTGCTTCTTCCTGAAACAACCAACTCTTGAATTGGCCTATTTGTTGTAGATTACAATTGGCAATCAGCTACAAGGGTCAATCGTAGACTTGACCCTTGTTTTCTACATCATTAAGAAATAGCAGAAATAGGGGACGTAGGTGAAAAGGTGAAAACTTCGACCCCTATTTTCCGAAGAGGCCATCCGCCCTTGCTCTCCACGCGTCAAATGCGGCTGGATTCCAGGACTCCGGGTATTTCAGATAATGTTTGAGAATCTTTGTCCCGACAGTCGTCGCCTTATTGAGCTTCAACAGCAGCCCCGGCCGTGAGATACCCCGCGCGAGGGTCAGCGCCATGGTCTTCAGATCGGGCAGCATAAAGGTCCCGTTGATCGAAGCGGTCAGCATCTCGCCATTCAGGATATCCTTGCGGAAGAGAAATGAGATATCGTCGTGAGACAGATCCTGCACGATATTTCTGAGCGCGTTCAGCGCCGCGTAATGCGCCCCCCGCCCGGATTCGACAAACCACTTCCAGTTATAGGGCCACAGGGCGGCGATATCATTTCTCCCCTCCTGCGCGGCACGGGCAACAACCTCCGCCGCAAGTCTGCCTCCCGCCATGGCGCCCCCTGCCCCGCAACCCGTCATGGTAATCGTCTGGCTCGCGGCATCACCGATGACCACAAATCCGCCCGCTACCAGAGAATATGGTGACTTCCCCACCAGGCACCGTCCACCACCCCCGCGTACCACTTCGTCGGAGATTGACGGATGACGTGAGATAAACTCCTCCACAATATCCTTCGGATCAGGATTGGACGGATCGGCGCGCACACCGGCGCCCGTATCGATCTGATCGTCATTCAGATACTGCACCCACTGATATCCCGTATGATAGCCGTACCGGTAATGATCCATGATTGTATCATCCACGTCTTTTCTGCGTTTTCGTACCGTGCGGTGCACATTGGCGAACTCCTCTTCCCTGAAGGGACTTGCCATTCCCGTTGCATCGGGAAGCCTGGTGCGAAGCAGTGCCGCAAAGCCCGTATCGTCCGCCACCACATCCGCAGACACATCAGACACCTCCCGCGATTCAAGGTTCTTGACCTTGACGCCTTTTACCATAGCATCTTCCAGGGATGTCCCGCCCGACTGCAGGATATCGACTACCTCATGCCCGAACTGTATGACGGCGCCGGCTTCTCGGGCCTGATCGACAAGGACCTTCCCCAGCTTTCGCCTGTCCGTCGTGATATAGTTGAACTTAATCATCTTCTTGCAGGAGTAATCGGGCGCCCATACCTCCATATCAGGGTAGGCGTGCGGTTCAAAGATCTGACCGGGTGTCTCATCCGATCCGGGCATCTTGACCAGGGGACCCATGTTAAGAGTCGATTCCGGCGGAAGCTCGAATCCCGCCTCGGCCAGCCCCCTTCTCTCAACCGCGTCAGACCAGTCATGCCCCATGGTTTCGTACTTCCCCTTCTCGTACACCACCACCTCAAAGCCCTTCCGAGCAAGATCACGGGCAAAGATACATCCGCCCGGCCCGGCCCCGGCGACAACAACCTTGTATTTTTTGGTCATAACGGTGTCCCCCCTTTTCTGACAGTTTTTCAACCCCACATTTACCAACAAAAGGAGTTGATCGGAGTCGCATTATATAAATAGTAACTGTTTACTATTTATATTAAAACCACACGATACCATTACATAACATTAAAGAGGTGACCCTGTAAACTCTTTGTGTTTTTTAAAACTGCGTCTAGCGAAAATATACAAAACTGCAAATACAAAGCGAGAGGTTGGGTGATCTGGCCAGATCAATGAATACGATTGGCAACCAACAACAAGGGTCAATCGTAGACTTGACCCGTTTTTTGATGACCCGTTTTTTGATGACCCGTTTTTTGATGACCCGTTTTTTGACATATAAAAAATACTTGACATCTGATCGTAAGCTGAAGATAGTTAAATTTAATAAGACCAGACTAAATGGTTAGAGGAGAAAATATCATGTCAAAAATTATTGTCCTTGGAGGTTGCGGTGCGGTCGGCAATGTTGTGGTCAGGGCCCTTGCTGATCATCCTGCATTTGATGAGGTCGTTATCGGTGATTTCAACATCAAAAGGGCCGAAGAAATCGCAGCCGAACTGGGAAACGGTATTACCGCCGTAAAATTTGACGGGAATGATGCGGCCAGCATCAAGGCCGCCATCAAGGGATGCGATATGGTCATGAACTGCGTCGGGCCATTCTACAAGACAGTCAAGACCATCCTCTCTACAGTCATTGAGGCCGGCATAAACTATGTTGATATCTGCGATGATGTGGACGTAACCCTAGAGATCCTGGAATGGGACCGAAAGGCAAAGGACGCCGGCATTACCGCCATGATCGGCATGGGCAATTCCCCGGGGGCCACAAATGTTTTTGCCAAGTTTGCCTATGACTACCTGCTGGACGAGACCGATTCCGTGGACATATTCCACACCCACGGCGGGGAACCCTTTGAGGGGCCGGGCGTCATCGGTCATCGTTTTCACTGCATGTCCATAGATATCCCCATGTACCTGGACGGCAAGATAGAGTATGTCAAATATTTTGAACCAGATGGCATTGCACTCAGGCAGACCTTTGCATTCCCCATTGTCGGTGAATGCCCCTTGTATCCTTACCCGCACCCGGAACAGGTTACCATGCCGAAGTATATGAAATTGAACAGGGTGACAAATAAGGGCGGGGTCCTGCCCAATGAATATTATGAGATGACAAGAGACCTTTGCGGGCTTGGGATGGCAGACAAGGAACCCATCGAGGTCAATGGTACAGAGGTCGCCCCGGCCGATTTTGCCATGGCCTATCTTATCAAGAGACGTGATGAGATCCTCAAAAAGGTCAACTTCGGCTCACAAAAGGGCTGCTGCACCACCGTGGTCAAGGGCAAAAAAGCAGGTAAGTCTCAGGAAATTCGTTTTCATATGGCATCTGAAAGCTCGGCACTTGGCGAAGGCACAGGGCTTCCTGCGGCAATGGGCGCAATACTGATGCTGCAGGGCAAGATTAAGGGGCCCGGGGTCTATCCGCCCGAAGGCTGCGTTGATCCCAATGATTTCCTGGCCATCAGTAAGGAGATGGTCCTCAAGGGTACAGGAGAAAAAGAGGAAAGCACCTCGTCCGCCATCATCGTAGAGTTGATAGATGAAAACGGCAAGGTATCCAAGATGGACATCTGATCCATTGATCTATAAAGGGCATTGGGGCCTTGGATGAGCCCCAATGTCCGGTTTTCGGGATTTACACGTTCCACGTTTAGGTTTTATGCCATGAAGGATTATCACAGGGTAAATATATATGAAATCAGTAAACCCCCTGAACAGATACATATATTTTTTGCTGGACCTTATTAAAGGGGATACATGAAGAATCAATATATCCTGGCCATTGATCATGGGACTTCGGGTATCAAGGCGGCGATCATCAACCTCAAGGGGCAGGTCAAGGCCTTTGATTTTGAGTCCACGCCTATCCAATTTTTCCCTGGAGGCGGAGCCGAACAGGACCCTGAAGACTGGTGGCAGGCATTGATAAAGGCATCCAAAAAACTCATCAAACGTAAGGTCGTCTCCTCAAAAGATATCATTGCCGTTAGCGTCTCATCCACCTTTTCATCCACTGTCGCCGTGGATAAAAACGGCGACCACCTCATGAATTCTCTGACTTGGATGGATTCGCGCGGGGCACCATATATCAAAAAACTGGTTGGAGGCCCGCCCAGCGTGGATGGCTACAATCTGCTCAAGATCAGGCAGTGGATTTCGCGCACCGGCGGAGGCCCTGCACTTTCAGGAAAAGACGATATTGCCCATGTCCTTTACACAAAGGAAAAACTGCCCAAGATCTATGAAGAGACATGCATGTTTTTGCCGAGTAAGGATTATCTCAACCTGCGTCTTACCGGCAAGATGGCATCATCATACGATGCCATGCACCTGTTCTGGGTCACCGATATCAGGGATATCAACAACCCTGTCTACGACGACAAACTTATCCACATGGCAGGGATGGACCGCGATAAACTGCCGCCCATGAAACATTCCATCGATATCCTCGGGACACTCCGGTCGGATGTGGCCAAAGAACTCGATCTCAAACCACACACCAGGGTAATCATGGGTTCGGCGGACCACCAGGCCGCCTTGATAGGCTCCGGTGCGGTGCGTGATTATGAGGGCCATCTCTATATAGGCACCTCTTCATGGCTACAGTGTATCGTGCCATTCAAAAAGACAGACATGTTCCACTCCATTGCATCCTTTCCCTCAGCAATCCCGGGCAGGTTCCAGAGCGTCAATGAACAGGATGTCGCCGGAGGTGCCCTTGTCTATTTGGTGGACAATATTCTCTATTACAAAAACAGGCTGCTCAAAGGTGAACCGCCCGAAGATATCTATCATGTGCTCGACGAGATCGCATGCAATGTCCCGGCCGGCAGCGGAAAACTAATCTTTACCCCCTGGCTGAACGGTGAGAGGACCCCGGTGGATGACACTGCGCTTCGGGCCGGGATCTACAATATATCCCACCACACAACCCAGGATCATATGGTAAGGGCACTCCTTGAAGGTGTTGCCTACAATACACGCTGGAGCATGCAATACGTGGAGAAGTTTGCAGGACAAAGGTTGGCACCCCTGAACATCATCGGAGGAGGAGGCAAATCCGATATATGGTGCCAGATCTTTGCCGATGTCCTTGACAGGGAGATCCGCCAGGTAAAGGATCCCATGCAGGCCAATGCGAGGGGGGCCGCCTTTATAGCGGCAGTCGCAATGGCAGAGATGACCTTTGACGATATCCCCGACCTGATCGAATATGATAAGACATTCACACCCAACCCTGATAACCGCAAGATCTATGACGCACTCTTTAATGAATTTATCCAGATCTATAAGAATAACAAGGCTATGTATAAACGCCTGAACGCGGTCTGAGAAAACACAGATGATGGGGCGAACCCGGGTTGGCATTGAGTATGGATGTCTGTTAGATGACTGGAATGTTGATCCGGGGAGATCGTACTTGATTCTTGACTTGATGCCGTCAGGAATATAGTCTTTTTTGTATCTACTCAGGTTTCAAAGGTTCACGGTTCAACGGTTGGTTTGAGTTTTTCATCGTCCTCTAACCTTGAACGTTGAACCTGAATAGTTTTATGTTTCAGGGAGATATCTGAGAAAAAGAGAGTGATACATGCCACAGAAAAAGACACAAAATAATTCCAGTGAAGTGGATCAGTGGCCGTTTCATCCCGGGGCGAGATTCGGTTTCCGTAGAAAACATTGAATCCGGAATGCCGCCACGACGATAGCATCCGGATCATCTCAGCCGTGATTTTCCCTCAACAAGCCCTTGTAAGTTACACACGAAAAAGCCCCGCTTCTCTCATTTCGAGAAACAGGGCTTTAGATGATCAGACCATAATCCCTCCTGATTACAGCTATTCAAAAGCACATATTATGCATACAAGATCAATATAATACGCTAATTCAGTAACTCCATCATGATCTCCTGTCAAGAAATATTACGGTAATACTTTCAAGCGGTAATAATTGATTTTAGTCTGAACCAACTTTAAGGAGTTATAGGTGACGTCAATACACGGTACATTTCATTTTTTCTTCGATCACTCCTGAGCAGTACAGGTTGAAAGCTGCTACACAAACCCATTTTCCCAAAACCTCGACTACAATAAAATAATGGATAAGCTTACGATACAGTCATGGACGTCGATAAGTAGGTGAACCCACTTTTTTGCGATTGAGACAAATAGTGACAGCTGTCCCTATTTAAGTCCTCTTACTTGCACTTGAAATTGCCTGCCAAATAGGATATCGTACCCCTTCATGAAAATAATAGTGACTTCGGATGGTTGAGAGGAATACAAGGATTTGACAAAAAGTGTGCTTGTAGGCATAAGCGGTGGCGTTGACAGCGCCGTGGCCGCGGCAATCCTGAAAGAGCGGGGATACCGCGTCGAGGGGCTGTACATACGAAACGGGTTCCCCGCGGGGAGCGAGAGCGAAGCGGCATCGGTTGCCGCCATACTGGAATTTCCACTCCACGTGCTGGATGCCGCACAGTCCTTCAAGGAAAACGTCGTGGATTATTTCGCCGCAGAGTATCTGACGGGCAGGACTCCAAACCCGTGCATTGTATGCAACAAGAGGATAAAGTTCAGATATCTCATAGAAGAGGCGCGCTCAAGGGGGCTGGACTTCATTGCTACTGGCCATTATGCCCGTATTGAAGACAGCGAAGGAGATGATGGCTTACGGCTGCTCAAGGGCATCGATAAAGGCAAAGACCAGTCCTATTTCCTCTTCCAGCTTGGCCAGGAAGAGCTTCAACATCTGATATTTCCCAACGGCGACAGGACAAAGAAGGAGATAAAAGAGATGGCATCCGGTCTCGGCTTGGTATCAGGCAGGGAAAGCCAGGAGATCTGTTTTATACCGGACGATAATTACAGAGATTTCCTTGAGAATTATCCCGTCACACTCCCCCGGCCCGGTAATATAGTAGATGAAAAGGGGAATGTCGTGGGAAAACACAAGGGGACACATTCTATAACCATAGGCCAGAGAAAGGGATTGAATATTGCCTCTGAACGTCCCTATTATGTTCTGGATATAGACACCAAAAGGGATGAAGTAATCGTGGGGAGAGAGGAAGACCAGTTTGCACAGGGTCTTATCGCTGCGAACTGTTCCTGGATATTACCCGGTTCTTTTAACCGGGACGTCCTGCGCGCGAAGACATATATAAGGTACCGCCACAAAGGCGTCGATTCCGAGCTCACATTCCTGCCTGACAAACGGGTGCATGTCAGATTCAATGCACCCCAAAAGGCTGTGGCTCCGGGTCAGGCAACGGTCTTCTATCAGGGGGACCGTCTCCTCGGCGGGGGATGGATTGAGAGGAGCCTGCGCGATGCTTAGGGTTGCAGTGACCACACTCGGATGCAAGGTGAATCATTACGAATCGGCGGGCATTATCGAAAAACTGGAGGCAGATGGCATTTGTGTTGTCCCTTTTTCCTCCCCTGCAGACGTGTATATAGTAAACACCTGTACGGTAACGGCGAAGACGGATTTCCAGTCAAGACAACTTGTAAGAAGGGCGCACAGGACAAACCCATCCGCGCCGATTATCGTAACCGGATGTTACGCGCAGGTTGCCCCGCAGGAGCTAACGGAACTGCCCGGCGTAAGGATGGTTGCGGGAACGGAGATGAAGGAGAACATTCCCGGGATTATACAAGGTATTACAGATGGGATACTGCAGATCCCGCCGAGTCGGGACATAGGTTTGAAAAAGAACTTCTCCAGCCTCCCCGTAACGAGATTCCCCGGACAGACACGGGCATACCTGAAAATACAGGATGGGTGCAACGCGTTCTGCAGTTACTGTATCATACCTTACGCGAGGGGCAGGAGCAGAAGCCTCCCGCCGGAGGATGTAATCAGGCAGATACACAACCTGACCGAAGCCGGACACAGAGAAATCATCCTCACTGGCATCCATCTTGGCGCGTATGGTCAGGATCTGCCCTCCCCTACCACCCTTCTTGATCTGCTGAGGGAAACAGAACATAATACAGACCTTGAGAGATTGCGCGTAAGTTCCATTAATCCAAGGGAAATACCAAATGACATGATCGATCACATAAGAAATTCAAAGATGATATGCCGGCACCTTCACATATCTCTTCAGAGCGGCGACGACAGCATTCTGAAACTAATGAGGAGGCATTACACCACCGACCAGTTCAAAGAGGTTATAGAAAAATTACAGGCCGCGATCCCCGAGATCGCCATAGGGATAGATGTCATAACAGGGTTCCCCGGTGAAGGGGAAAAAGAATTCCGTACCAGTGCTGACTTTATTGAGAACCTGGGGGTTGCCTATCTTCATGTTTTCCCATATTCTGAGCGCCCCGGAACATCCGCCTCCACGCTTCCCGATCAGGTCATGAAATCCGTCAGGAAAGAGCGCGCCGCTATATTGCGGGACACAGGCAACCGGAAGAGGACAAAATTTAACAGCGGATTTGTTGGGAAAAAGCTTACCGTTCTGGTGGAGGGAAGCAAAGACAAAGAGACCGGTTATGTAAAGGGATTTTCAGACAATTATGTGCCGGTACTCATACCCGAAGGCGATATGTCTCTTTCAAACCACATTGTACAGGTCACAGCTGAACATATAATCGGGGGAAAGGTCATTGGAAGGATAGAATTGGATGGATGAAGAACGGATTGACAGTCTTGAAGAGTTGTCAAAGATGCTGAATTGTACATTCAGTGATATCTCCCTGCTTGACATATCTCTTACTCACAGTTCATATGCCAATGATAATCACGATCTCAAATGTGAAGACAACGAAAGGCTGGAATTTCTGGGAGATGCAGTCCTGGAACTGTGCATAAGCGATATACTGATAAAAAAGTTTCCCGACTATGCTGAGGGACAGCTTTCAAAGGTAAGAGCGGCCATGGTCAACGAGCAACCGCTGGCCGGACTGGCACGTGAGCATAAGATCGGCGATTTCATGCTTCTGGGCCGGGGGGAGGAAAATTCCGGGGGAAGGGACAAGGACTCAATCCTCGGAAATGCGTTTGAGGCGATTATAGGCGCCATATATCTTGACGGGGGATACGAAAGCGCGCTCCGGTTTATAAAGACAACCTTTCAATCTCTTGTCGATGAGTGGATTGAAAGCCCAATATACCTCGATTACAAATCGCTGCTCCAGGTGGCCTGCCAGGGCAGGTTCAGATTAGTACCCCAATATCGAACTACAGGCACGTCCGGCCCTGATCATGACAAGACCTTCGAGATAGAAGCATCCATTGGCGATAGGGTCTCAACAACCGGAACTGGAAAAAACAAGAAAGAGGCCGAACAGGACGCGGCCATGAAAGCTCTGCAGAAGCTCGAAGAGTTATGAAACCGCTGATAATTCCAATATTTGTAATATACAAGGGATGCCCCAACCGTTGCGTATTCTGCAACGAGAGGATAACCGCCGGGGACTATCCTGACAGACTTACAGAAGATACCATCCGAAATATATGCGACAAGCATCTGAATAACAGCGAGAGGAGATTCGATCAGATTGCCTTTTACGGAGGAAACTTTACCGGGATTGACCGGGACTATCAGATTGAACTGCTGGATATCGCGCAATCCTATGTGAACGCAGGGATGGTAAACTCAATAAGGATATCAACCAGACCAGACTACATAGATGACGACAGAATTGAACTTCTTACACAATACAATGTCTCCACTGTGGAAATAGGCGCCCAGTCAATGGTTGACGAGGTGCTGTCCGCTTCAGGAAGGGGGCACTCATCGGATGATATAAGGGCTGCTGTAAGACTCTTAAAAGGAAATGAAATTGAAACGGGGGTGCACTTGATGGTCGGTCTCCCCGGCGATACCCGGAAGCGGTTTGAATATACCGTAGAAGAAATTATCGGCCTGCAACCTGACACTGTGAGAATACATCCGACCATTGTCTTCAAAGACACTTCCCTGGCAAAGACATATCTTGAAGGTGAGTATCAGCCGACAACGCTGGACGACGCCGTTGAACTCTGTAAATACGCCCTGTTGAAGTTTCAAAAGGCCGGTATACCCGTTATAAGACTGGGGCTTCACACAACAAAGGAAATGGAGACAGATAATAATATCATTGCCGGCCCGTTTCACCCGGCATTCCGGTCTCTCGTGGAGGGAGCCATATTTCTGGACATGGCATCGGACCTTTTGAAATCGACAGATCTGAAGGACGGGGATGTTGTATTATCCGTGGCCCCCAAAGATGTGTCGAATCTGAGGGGTATGAATAACCGGAATATTAAAATACTGAAGGAATCTTTCAACCTGACAAAGATAAATGTCAGAGAAGACGCAAAGCAGGAACGATGGTCATTAATGATTGGAAATAATTAGCAGGAGAGCCATTTCCCGAAACAAACTTTTTTCACCTTGGGAAGAGACACAATTACCTGTCACTCACATAAGAGCGACTAAAATTATTATGATGTCTGCAGATATCAGGATCTGTAACGATGGACAAAAAGACGATCGACCTTGTTGATGCGGCCATTGGCAGGCGGAAGCCCCTGAGGAAGATAACGAATGCCATGCGGCTGGTCAACGGGCTCGGCGACGGGTTGCCCGGGTTAGTGCTCGAGCAGTATGATAACCACTGTGTAATCCACCTGTTTGATAAGCGATGGATCACCCGTAAGGAAACCCTGGCGGAATTTGTCAAAAACCGTCTTGACGCCCGTTACCTTATTATAAAAGAAAGGCTGGACCCAACGGCGCTCAAGTCGGAGCAGATTAACGCGAGCGTCTGGATAGATGAGGCGCCGTCCCGGACGGTGATTCAGGAGAACGCCCTTCGGTTCGGCGTCGATCTCAATGATGGCCTGAATAGCGGTCTATTTCTGGATATGCGCCACAACCGAAAGATCGTTGCCGGATTGACAAAGGGACTCAGGGTGCTGAATTGTTTTGCGTACACTTGTTCCTTTGGTGTATATGCCCGTGCTTCCGGTGCGTCGAGCGTTGTCAATGTGGACATCAGCCGCAAGAGCCTGGATCGCGGCCGCGAAAACTATGAACTGAATCGGCTGGATTGCGCCGAGGGTGAATTTGTCCGGGCCGATGCCCTGACATATATGAAACTGGCCAACAAGAAGGGCAACCGTTTTGGTTGTGTGATCCTTGATCCGCCCTCTTTTGCCCGGCACGGCGGGAAGGTATTCAGCGTTAAAAAGGATTTTGCCGCCCTGATCGACGCGGCGATGATGATCCTGCAACCCGGCGGGGTTATGCTGGCGGCGACGAATTTCAGCGGGCTTACCCATAAAGCCTTGGAGGAAACGGTGCTTGCCGTGGGCAGAGAGAAAGTGAAGTCGATCAGGCCGCTTGGACAGGACACGGATTTCCCCGGCAGTGGGCGCATGCCAGAAAGCTATCTGGCGGCCTTGCTGGTCAAGACAAAGTGAACGCAATAACAGATCTGTCTAATGATTACTTGCAGCCCACGTATCGTGGAAGTACAATCAGCCAGTATATGTAACTGATCAAATTAACGAACCAGAACAAAAGGGAGAGTCATGGCTAAGGGAAAAAACGCTAAAAAAACAGTTAAGAAAAATTCAGAAAAAACGTTGAAAGAAAAGCGTAATGAGAAAAAAGAGAAGAAGGCCCAAAAGGGTAAAATTTTAACACCTTAATCAAATGAGTTTTGAAACGAATAGGACTGTCTCGGTTTGATGTCTATTTGTTTTCATTTAAGAAAAACAACTACGGACAAACGTCAATCAGATAACAAGTCGTTGCCGTCTGCTACTAAAGCGGCGATTGGATTGAAGCGTTAGCTGTACCGTACTCTTTACAGCCTGTAGAAAGAGCGCGAGTGCCAGGAAAAGAGGGAAACGAGGCATATGGACGGGACAAGGCGTGAACAGATACACCCCGGATCACAGGTACAGATCGTGTTAAAGAAGGATCAGCGTTCCGGCACACTCACTAAGGGTATCGTGAAAGACATTCTGACTAAATCCCCCGTTCACCACCATGGGATCAAGGTCCGCCTGGAGGGTGGTGAGATTGGACGCGTCAAACAAATCAGATAAGGAGGGATGCCGATGGAGGGATGGACTGAAGAGGAAATCAGGAACAAGGATTTGATGGCGCCATGCGGCCTGCACTGCGGAATGTGCGGCGTTTACATCGCAACGAGGGATGGAAATGAGAAGTTCAAGACTGTTATGGGAAACCTCTACGGAACAAAACCCGAAGAGACGGAATGCCTGGGATGCATGCAGTCCGATCCTCCGAAGAATCTCTACTTTTTCTGCACAGACTGCGAGATAAGGGACTGTGTAAAATCAAAGGGATATTACTCCTGCCATCAGTGTGAAGATTGGCCCTGTCATCTTATAAAAAATTTTCCACTTGCGACCGGCGTGCGGGTAATGGAGAGAACTATCCCCCTCTGGCGAGACAAAGTAGCCAGAGACGGTGATGAAGAGGGCAGCGTTGAATGGGTACGGGCGGAGTGTGAACGGTACCACTGTCCTTCGTGCGGCAAGCCGCTATTCAGGGGAGCTCAGCGTTGCAGGGCCTGTAATGAGCCCGTGGCCGACAAACTGGATGGATCACTATAGCATGTAAGATTCCAGCGACTATTTTTTGATCTGACCCTTTAATTACTTCTGTATAAAGATTATGGTCTCGATTAAATCAGCTCATTTATTCTCTTTATTACTCTCAGCAGTTATGCTGGGGTTGCTTATCGGTAACCTGGCTTACGCGGAGAGTGAGGGCAGTGTGAGTCCGGGAGCCCCAATCATCGACAGTAAGATGACCAGTCATGAAGCCTTTGATGGTGTAAACCCGGGATGCCCGGAGAAGATCCGCAAAAGCCAGAAGATAGTCACGGTCAGATATTACTCATCCGACAATTGTATCCATCAAGGTCAGCTGGTTATTGATGGTGAACTGGAAAATGATATCCGTACCGTGTTCGATGTGGCATTAAAAGAACACTTTCCGATCCATTCGGTCATCCCAATCTCAGATAAGCGGTTTCGCAAAGATAATCGCTGGGATGACGACCTTTCCATGGAAGCTAATAATACATCCGCATTCAATTACAGATTTGTCACGGGAAGCAGCCACCGTCTATCTGAACACGCATACGGCAGGTCGATTGATATCAATCCTCTTCAGAATCCCTACATTAAAGGGGACACTATTCTGCCAAAAGGCGCTAAATATGACCCGGATGTTAATGGTACGCTTACGACAGATCATCCGATTGTGCTTACCTTTCTGCGGCTTGGCTGGGAATGGGGCGGCAACTGGACATCTTGCAGGGATTACCAGCATTTTGAGAAACCTTTGAATAAATAATGGTGATGCCAACCAAGATACGATAGAGGCTCATCAACGGGTTTGGCAATTTCCCCGGCATCCCGGGATAAAATTTTTCATGAATCATTAAACCCTCGCTCTCACTATTTCGCTATGATAGTTCAAAGATTAACTGGTTTCTCAGTTTAAGAAGTAACGCTGTCGGAGGGACGCTGTGGTCAATTCGTTCTAAACACAACAAGGGGGGATCGTTCATATGGAATACATTATCCAGCTATTCAAGGTTGCGCCGTTGCTGGCGTTGTTTATAACTTTGGCACTCGGTTATTTGGTCGGTAAACTTAAAATTGGAAGCTTTCAATTGGGAGGGATTGCCGGGACCCTGTTAGTCGGTGTCGTAATCGGCCAGCTGAATGTAGATATTGATAGCGGTATCAAATCAATTTTCTTTGCCCTGTTTATCTACGCTGTAGGTTATCAGGGGGGACCTCAGTTCTTCCAGTCATTAAACCTGCGCACCCTCAACCTCTTGGCCTCATCATTCCTCATGACATTTACAGGATTACTTTGCGTACTCGGAGCAGCCCTGTTATTCAATCTTGATCGCGGGACCGCGGCCGGCCTGGCAGCCGGCGGCCTCACCCAATCGGCAATTATCGGAACCGCCGGTAATGCAATCGCAAATCTTAACGTTTCAGCATCACTCAAGCACATCATGGAGACCAATGTGGCTGTCGGTTATGCCGTGACGTACATATTTGGTTCCCTCGGCCCCATAATTATGGCCACATGGTTTTTCCCTACCTTAATGAAGTGGAATATCAAAGACGAAGCAACAAAGCTTGCCCGGAAGATGACCGGGGGATCAGCACGTTTGGAGCCAGGTCAATTTAATGCAATAAGGCGTGTAGTTACCAGGGCATTTGAGGTTTCTGCGAACAGTAAGATGGTCGGCAAGACTACTCTAATAATCGACGAGGAACTTTCTGATGTTGCTGTTGAAGCCATTGTTCGTGAGGGTAAATCGCTTGATCTATCCAATGAAACGGTGGTTAGGGTTGGTGATGAACTGGTACTGACAGGAATGATAGAAATAATGGAAAAGGCAGGAAGTTACTTCGGACCCGAAGTGACCCTTCCGAGAGACTTCCAGTTTGTTGAAGAAAATCGGGAAATCATACTCACCAAAAAATCGCTTATTGGTAAGGAGCTTCAACAAATCCACGACGAGGTCAGTGTCGATTTACGTCACGGTGTATTCCTGACCGGAGTGAAGCGTATGGGGAGGGAACTGCCTGTCGCGGCTAAACTTGTCTTACACAGAGGTGACGAAATTCAACTCACTGGCTCACAGAGTGACTTGAATCGCGTTCAATCCAGGATTGGTTACAAGATTACGGCGGCAGCAGTAACTGATTTTATCTTTTTTGGTATAGGCATGTCCGTGGGTCTTCTTATCGGGTTAATTTCGTTTAAGATTGCGGATATTCCGGTCAATATTGGTTCCGGAGCCGGGTGTCTGATATCCGGCCTTTTCTTCGGCTGGCTGCGTAGCGTCCACCCGCATTTTGCAGCTTTGCCGACAGGGGCCTCCAATTTCCTTCGGGATTTCGGACTTGCAGTATTCGTTGGCCTGGTCGGTCTCATGGCAGGCCCTCAGGCTATTGTAATGATCAAAGAGTATGGCTTTACCCTGTTGCTGCTGGGCGTCGGGGTAACGCTCATTCCTCAGATTATAACCTTCTATATCTCTTATTACCTGTTGCGAATCAAGAATCCCATCGAAATACTTGGAGCGATGGTTGGAGGTCGCAGCGCGAATCCGGGTTTCGCGGCCCTGCTTGAGAAGGCGGGCAACGCAACACCGGTTGTTTCATTTACTGTAACTTACGCTGTGGCGAACGTATTTCTCACGCTTTGGGGACCTGTAATAATCGGTATTATCACTAAGAATCCAACACCCTAACCAAAAGGAGGTATGACCATGGAAAATCAAGACTACAGCAAATTTGTCAACTTAAGTCCTTTTGAACTTAAAGACAAACTGATCGGAATTGCAACCTCAAATTCGCAACGAATGATGCTGAATGCGGGACGGGGAAATCCAAACTTCCTCGCTACCCTACCGCGACGGGCGTTTCTGCGCCTCGGCGATTTTGCTATGCAGGAAACAGAACGATCATACTCCTATCTGAACAGTGGCTTCGGCGGGTTGCCTGAGCGCCAGGGTATCGTTCAACGATTCGAATCATATGCCCACCACTACAAAAACACAGAAGGGGTAAGGTTTCTTCTATCCGCAATCTCGTATGTGAATGACCAGTTAGGACTCGATCGTGAATCGTTTCTCCACGAAATGGTGGGGGCCTTTCTCGGTTGCAATTATCCGGAACCGCCTCGCATTCTGCCGAATACCGAGGTCATCGTTAAGGCCTATCTGGCCCAGGAAATGTACGGCGATGTTCCAGATATGGGTTCATTTTCGCTTTTTGCAACCGAAGGTGGAACCGCTGCTATGACCTATACGTTTCAAACTCTCCGAGAAAATGGCCTGCTCAAACCTGGTGATAAGATTGCAATAGGTACTCCGATTTTTGCTCCATACCTCGAGATTCCCGTTCTCTCGGATTTTCAACTTGAAATCGTCGATGTGCGCATGGATGAAGATCAGGACTGGCAGTTCACCGAGTCAGAACTCAAGAAACTCGAAGACCCGGAAGTCAAGGCGTTTTTTGTCGTCAATCCCAGCAATCCCCCTTCAACAAAGATTTCAGAAGAAGTTTTGGAAAAAATCGCAAAGTTGATCAACGAAAAACGAAAAGATATCTTCGTCCTCACGGATGATGTTTACGGAACGTTCGCTGATGACTTCGTTTCCGTGTTCGCCAAATGCCCACGCAATACCATCTGTGTATATTCTTTCTCCAAATATTTCGGCGCCACCGGCTGGCGGCTCGGAGTCATTGCCATACATGATGACAATGTCTTTGACGAGGCCCTCGCAAACCTTCCGGAAGAAACGAAGAAAAATCTTGATAAGCGTTATTCATCGTTGACCACCAATCCGAGGGATGTCCGCTTTATAGATCGTCTCGTTGCGGACAGCCGTACAGTCGCGCTGAACCATACGGCCGGTCTGTCACTGCCTCAGCAGCTTCAGATGACTCTGTTTGCACTCAATGGACTTATGGATCTGGAGAGTTATTACAAAAATTCAGCAAAACGGCTGATTCGGGATCGTTATAATACCCTGTGCAACAACATGGGGATCGAAACGGTTAGCGGTCCCAATGAAATCGACTACTACACGTTGATCGATCTGGAAAAGCTGGGCGGCCAACTCTACGGCGATAAATTCTCCGACTGGTTCAGAAAGGAAAACAAGGGAATTGATTTCCTGTTCAGACTGGCAAGGGAAACCGGCGTGGTGTTACTTCCTGGAGCGGGCTTTGAGGTTGTCAATCCGTCGGCCAGAGTTTCACTGGCAAATCTGACACATATCGAATACGCCGCGATCGGAAAGTTCACCCGTCAGTTACTGGACGAGTACTATGATGATTTCATGAAGATGAAGACCAATACCTGAATAGAAGTTGGGTAAATTACGAAAATAAGGGAGGGCAGTCCACCTGTTTATCTTTGGTTGAAGCGCGTGGAAACCAGGAGTCGGGCCCGCTGGTTGCCGGTCCTAAGGGGAAAATGGTGATGGAGTCCATAATAAAGGCCATGCATGGAAATGATGGAGACCTTCATCAGGCAGCCAGGATTGCATGTGAGGGGCTGACTGATTTTGCCGCCCGCATGGCGCAGGAAGCCGAGAGATCAGCCGCGGAGGAAAAAGACACGGTACGTGCTGAGGAACTTAAAGAAATAGCGCGTATCTGTTACAAAGTCCCACAGGAACCGGCCGGGACCTTTCATGAGGCCTTACAGTCGTTATGGCTGACCCATATGGCAGTGAATTTTGAAGGAATCAACTCTGCAATCTCTTTCGGGAGGATGGATCAATATCTTTATCCTTATTACCAGCAAGATCTAGAAGGTGTTGAGTGCATTGAATCAGGTAAAGATGTAACCGCTGGAGGGGCCATGTATAATTCAAGCGGCATACAGCGGAAGGCGGGCTGGTGGTACGGGTAGCCGGCTACTGCGCATACTTCGACGACCTGCATGATTCGGCGAAACAGGAAATCATTGCCAGAACTCGCTTAGAGATATAACAAGAGCTTTCCTGTTGACATTTAAATGTTATGACGCTATGATGTTGCATATATCAGGAGGTAACATTATGGCAGCATTATCAAAACGTTCTACTATCTATCTGGATCCCGTCCTTCATCAGGCATTACGAATTAAGGCCCTCGAAACCTCCCGTTCAATGTCGGAGATAATTAACGAAGCTGTAAGAGAGGCACTTGCCGAGGATGCCGAGGACCTCGGTGCTTTTGAAGAAAGGGTAAACGAACCCCTGATCAGTTATGAACGGATGGTCAAGAGACTTAAAAAAGATGGTCGCATATAAAATCTTTTTCAAAAAATCGGTCTGGAAGGATTTTGAAGCAATCCCGAAGAAGGATTTAAAAAGGATACTTGAACGCATCGAATTGCTTGGTGGAAATCCACGCCTTCCAGGTTGCAGAAAATTAACCGGTCAGGAAAAGTATCGTCTGCAGCAGGGACAGTATCGGATTCTGTATTCCATTCAAGATGAAGGACTTTCTGTCTGGATAGTAAAAGTTGGCCATCGAAAGAATGTATATCATTGAACGTGTCGTGTGCGTGAACAATATGGCACCGCCGCAAAGCCACCCATTCCCACCGGGCGCTTTTTTATTGAAAACTGGCCGGTTAAATGATAGCTATTCGTATCTTTCGTGTCCGCACCATCCCACACCCTTAAAAATATGTTATGCGTAAAAATGGATTCGAAAAGACATTAGAGGAAACATTTAAACAGAGCTCATGAGCAGGTATAGTAAGAAAAGAACCCTGATGATCAATAACCACCTCATGGCAAGGGCTATTACTGATGAAAGGGTCCTGAAAGCTATGGGAACGGTCCCGAGACATCTCTTTGTAGATGAAGGACTCCAGGACCAGGCATATTCCGACAACCCACTTCCCATTGGTTCCAGACAGACCATCTCTCAACCCTATATTGTGGGACTTATGACCGAAGCACTTGAACTGATGGGAACCGAAAAGGTCCTTGAGATAGGAACTGGATGCGGTTATCAAACCGCTATTCTGGCAGGGCTGGCCGAGATGGTGTTTTCCATCGAGAGGATTGCATCTCTCGCTTTCAGGGCGCAAAAGACACTGGATTCGCTCCATTACCACAACATATTGATCAGGGTCGGAGACGGAACGTATGGATGGAGTGACGAATCCCCATTCGACGCTATTATAGCCACCGCCGGCGCCCCGAAAATTCCAGAAACTCTCCAGAAACAACTCGCTGTCGGAGGGAGGCTTGTCATCCCTGTCGGCAGTCAAACCTCGCAAACATTATTAAAGATCACCCGCCAGTCGGAAAAGCTCGATGACATGGAGATAGAGGAGCTCTGCGGGTGTCGCTTTGTTGATCTTATAGGAGAACACGGATGGAAGGATTAGCATAGCGAATGCTTAGACGATTATACGACTGGGTTCTTCACTGGGCTGAAACACCCTATGGATCATGGGCCTTATTTCTCCTTGCATTCGCGGAATCGAGTTTTTTCCCCGTGCCGCCCGATGTCCTGCTGATCGCGCTGGCGATATCTATTCCTGCCAAGGCATTCCGGTACGCACTGATATGTTCTATCGGATCAATTCTGGGAGGTACTGCCGGATATGTTATCGGGTATCAGTTTATGGATCTGGTCGGATTTCGTATAGTTGACTTCTATGGTTTCACGGATCAATATCTCTCTATGGGTGAATTATATAACCGATACAACGCATGGGCCGTCGGGATAGCAGGTTTTACACCCATTCCCTACAAGGTTTTCACGATATCGGCAGGCGCGTTCAAGGTAAATTTTGTAATTTTTCTCATAGCTTCAGCGATAAGCAGGTCAGCAAGATTTTTTCTTGTAGGGTGGCTTATATATAAATTTGGTACTGGTATCAGGTTGTTTATTGACCGTTATTTTAATATACTGGCATTTGTCTTTGTGGCGCTTATTATCGGAAGTTTTATCTTAATTAAATATCTTTTGTAATTGGGACCCTATGTTACGCGACAAAAAGATACCGATTATACTCCTTTTTCTCCTGATATTTATCACTGCCTGTGCAACCACACACAAGCAAAGTGGTGTTTACCACCGTGTGAAAAAGGGTGAGACTCTGTGGAGAATATCCCGGGCCTATAATTGCGATCTCGCCAAACTTGCCGAAGCCAACTCCTTGCCTGACACGAATATCAAGGCAGGGAGCGTCCTGTTTATCCCAAATGCAACAAATGCCAAATCCATCAAATCCGGCAAGACACGTGATACAAAAAAAACGTTCCGTTCCAGGAATATTCAAAAGCAAAGCGACAAAAAATCTCTCACGAAAAAACCTTCCAGCCCGAAAAATGTACCCAAAACAAAACCAGGCAAGCCCAGTCTTATATGGCCGGGAGAGGGCAAAGTAACTTCAAAATTCGGAACCTATAAAGGATTGCGCCATAACGGAATCAAGATAAGCGGGAAGGAGGGAGCATCCATCGTGGCTTCCGCCGGAGGAATCGTAATACATTCCGCACCCATCAAATATTATGGAGAAACTATTATCATAAAACACAACAGCACCTACTCGACGGTTTACTCCAACCTGAAGGCAAGGTCGGTACAGACTGGGCACGTCGTCAGCAAAGGCGACAAGATAGCGCTTCTCGGAAAAGAAGCGCAGTCCGGAAAGTCATATCTGTACTTTGAAATACGATATAAAAACAGGGCAAGAAATCCCATCTTCTATCTGCCAAAAAAGAAATGAAACTGTTAATCAACTGGATCAGAAATAAGGAGGAACAATGAAACTGGAGAATAACATATATACTTACGAGTGGACGAATCCGTATGAAAACAACTGTAACAGCTTTTACATTGGAGGAAGTGTCTGTGCGCTTATAGACCCGGGTCTCAAACTGTTTCTTCCCGATCTTCTGAAAAAAATGAAGGGGGACGGGATAGATCTGAAAGATATTAAATATGTAATAAATACTCATTCACATCCCGACCACTTTGAGGCATCCGAAGCCTTTGACGAAGATAAGAATATAAAGATAGGATTGCACAAAGACGGAATGGATTTCATGGATGAGATAGGTGGACACATGTATGGCCTGTTTGGATTAGACACCCCGAAAGTCCACATAGACATGGCGCTGGAGGAAGGACCCCTCAAACTCGGGGATGAAGATTTCGAGATACTGCATGTACCCGGTCACTCGCCTGGATCAATCGCCCTGTACTGGCCTTCAAAAAAGGTCCTATTCCCCGGAGACGTGATATTCAACCAGAACATCGGGAGAACGGATTTTCCCGGAGGCAGCGGAGACCTTTTGAAAAAAAGCATCAAGACACTATCAGGACTTGATGTCGACTATCTCCTCCCGGGCCATATGGAAGTAATCACTGGAAACGAGAACGTAAAGCGCAACTTCCAATTTGTAATAGATCGCGTACTTCCCTACATATAGAAAGATTATACATCCGAATCAAGGACATAGGCGAAAATGAGGGGCGCCACTATCGTGGCGTCCGATTCTATGATGTAGCCAGGTGTATCCACGGCTATTTTCTCCCATGTAATCTTTTCGTTCGGCACAGCCCCGGAATAGGAGCCATAACTCGTAGTGGAATCACTGATCTGGCAGAAATAGCTCCAGAGATTCACATCCTTCATGCCCATATCCTGCCTTAACATGGGCACTACACAAATGGGAAAGTCACCCGCGATACCTCCCCCTATCTGAAAGAACCCCACAGGATGCTCCCGGCATGTATTTCGGTACCATTGCGACAAAGACATCATGTATTCGATGCCGCCGCGCACGGTATGGACATTTCGGATATTGCCCCTTAGACAATGAGAGGCAAAGATGTTGCCAAGGGTGGAATCTTCCCAGCCCGGGACAAATACGGGGAGGTTCTTTTCGCACGCCGCGAGCAGCCAGCTGTTTTTGGGGTCAATCTGATACGGCTCAAACTTCCCTTCGCGCAGGAGGCGATAGAAATACTCGTGAGGGAAGAAGCCCTCCCCTTTCCGGTCCGCCTCCATCCAGACTTCGAGCATCCTGCCTTCAATGCGCCGCATGGCTTCCTCTTCAGGAATGCAGGTGTCGGTCACACGATTCAACTGGCGGTCCAGAAGTTCACGTTCATCGGAGGGCGCCAGATCCCGATATTTCGGGATGCGGAGATAATGGTCATGCGCAACGAGGTTAAAAACATCTTCTTCGAGATTGGCTCCCGTGCAGCTGATCGCGTGCACCTTGTCCCTGCGTATCATTTCCGCGAGAGAGATGCCTAACTCTGCGGTGCTCATAGCGCCGGCAACTGTCACCAACATCCGTCCGCCTGAAGACAACAGATGCTGATACCCCTCCGCCGCGTCGATAAGTGCGGCGGAATTAAAGTGTTTGAAGTGGCGCTGCATAAAAGCCTTGATATTGTCTTTTTCCATAATCTCCCCAACCCGATTTTCAGAACAGATGGTCCTACCTAACACAAATCATTCATAAACACTACTTTCCGAGGTCAGTTCAATGACGGGCACCGATAGCATGAGAACACTGATTATCAATCATTCCCTGCTTGATAAATATCCCCTTTTCATATAAATTATCCCACCACAGATTAAAATGAAAGGATACACATTATGAACAAGAAAAATGCCTTTTATCCCGACTGGTATGAAGAAATTCCACCCGCCAAATCATACAGGACCATCCTTAAGTGGGGTGGAATGGATAAGTTCAAACATCCAAACAAGGGGCTGTATAAACTGATAAAAGAATCTTTTGACATGACGGACGAGGATTTCATGACGTCGCATGACATGGGTCTGGACGAAGTTTCTTTTCAGATACCCTCAACCCTCTCTCCAAATGACATGGCGGCATTCGAAAAGATCGTCGGGGTTGAAAATGTAAAGGCCGACAATTTTTCACGCCTTGAAGTCGCGTACGGCAAAGCCACGTATGATGCATTCAGGCTGAGAGAAGGAATCGTAGAAAACCTCCCCGGTGCTGTGATTCACCCGAGAAGCAAAAATGATATTTTGGAGATAATTACCTACTGCAACGAGAAATCAATAGCTGTATATGTCTTCGGAGGTGGTTCATCGGTTACAAGGGGATTTGAGTGCATGCGGGCAGGAATCACACTTGACATGAGAACTCACATGAAGCGCATACTGAAGTTAAGCGAGGGGAATCACACAGTTACGGTAGAGCCGGGGATCTTCGGACCGGATCTGGAAAACGCCCTGAACAACGCTCCACAGGAGTTCGGCGCGGAAAGGTCCTATACCTGTGGGCATTTTCCACAATCCTTCGAATATTCATCGGTAGGTGGATGGGTGGTAACAAGGGGAGCAGGCCAAAACTCCACCTATTACGGAAAGATAGAAGATATCGTTGTGTGCCAGGAATATATCACGCCCGCGGGAACAATCAGGACGGATGAATACCCGGCGTCCGCAACAGGTCCCTCCATCGACCAGATAATGATAGGGAGCGAAGGAGCCTACGGGATACTTGTTTCCGTGACGCTTAAGGTACGCCGTTACCAACCGGGCAACAACAGACGATTCAGTTTTATCTTCAAGAACTGGGATGACGCCATCAATGCGGCAAGAGAGATAATGCAGGGAGAATTCGGCTACCCCTCGGCTTTCAGATTGTCTGACCCCGAAGAAACCGACGTCGCCATGAAGCTTTATGGTGTGGAGGGTACCATAATTGACAAAATGCTGAAACTGCGTGGATATAAATCAGGAGAAAAATGCCTCCTCCTCGGAAATACCGACGGCAACAGGGGTCTTACCCAACTAATCAAGCATAATGTCCGGAAGATATGCAAAAGACACGGGGCCATGTATACAACGGGTTTCGTCACCAAAAAATGGGAACATAGCAGATTTACCGACCCTTACATGAGAGAAGACCTGCACGATTTCGGCGTTATTATTGACACACTCGAATGCGCCGTCAACTGGGAGCAGCTCAAACATGTCCACAAGCACGTCAGAGAATACTGCAAGAGCAGACCCAAAACAATCTGCATGACACACTGCTCTCATTTTTACCCGCAGGGAACAAATCTATATTTCATCTTCATTGGAAAGATGGAGAAGGATGAATTCGTGGATTATCACAAGGGAGTACTCGATGCCATCCAGAGATCGGGGGCCGCCATAAGCCATCATCACGGCATAGGAAAACTTTTCGCGCCGTGGCTGGAAGGCCAGATTGGAAAGAATGAGTTAGACGTCTTCAGTACACTGAAAAAACATTTCGATCCCAACAACATCATGAATCCCGGTGGAACACTCGCGCTTGACATGCCTGATTCCGAAAAAAGATTTACGAAGAAGGATTGATGGTCTCGTAAAAAGTCGAAATACGCACAATTTTGACATTCCCGTGAAAACGGGCATCCAGTCTTTTTAGGTACTTAGCCCTCCATGGATTCCCGCCTGCGCGGGAATGACAGACTTTTTACGAATGCGTCAAGATTAGGTCGAAGGATCTATTTATGATTCTTTTGATTTATGAGGATTTTCGTTCAAGATCAAGGCATGCGAAAAAAATAACCGCAGGTATATAGTTGATATTCCGAGGATTATTTTTTGTGCATAACGCAGAGATTGGGCGAAAAGACCATTAATCAACAGAATCATTTATCCGGATCTACCAGCCCCTTAACAAACCATCTCTGCATGAAGAGGACCACAAGAATCGGCGGCAGCATCACAAGCAATGAACCGGCAAGAGCAACATTCCAGTAAGGCAAATCATCCGCCGCTGGAATCAGATGCTGAAGACCGATGACGGCCGTCATCATCTTCGGGTTTGTAGTAATAAGCAGCGGCCAGAGATACTGGTTCCACCCATAGACAAATTCAATGACGACAAGCGCCGCGATATTGGTCTTGGAAAGAGGAAGGAGAATCTTCTTGAAAAAGGTCATGGCAGAAGCCCCATCCATCTTGGCCGCCTCGCAAAGTTCCTCGGGAATTGTGAGGAAGAACTGCCGGAAAAGAAAGGTGCAGGTCGCTGAGGCGACGAGGGGCAGGATAAGACCCGTGTAGCTGTCCAGGATGCTCCACTCGAGTGTCACCACTATATCGTGGCCAGCTATCCAGGTCACGACACCGTCCAGATTCAGGACGGTCCACAGCTTTTGAAAGGGACCCATCAGATTCGCGGCCATCTCGTAGGTGGGAAGGATTCTTACTTCCACCGGAAGCATCAGCGTACAGAAGACCGAGACAAAAACCAGGGTTCTGAAACGGTAATCGAAGTAAACGATCGAGAACGCGCCCAGCAGGGAGACGCTGATCTTGCCTATGGTAATACCCGATGCCATGATGAATGAATTCAACAGGTTCGTTCCCAGGTTACCTTCCACCCAGGCCCTCTTAATGTTCACCCAGAACTGATCTCCCGGAATCAGCGGCATTGGAACCCTGGACACATCTTCAATGGGAAGCGTTGCGGCGATTATGGCGTAAATAACCGGAAAGCCGACAATAATAATCCCCGTGATCAAAAAGATGTATGTAAGTGTATCCAGAATCGGTGTTTTCTCAACCATTAACTGTTATCCCGCGTATTGAACCTTTTTTTCCACATACTTGAATTGAAAAAGCGTAACCGCAACTATCAGGGTCATCAACACGATAGACTGTGCTGCCGACCCCCCCATATTCAGGCCTATGAACCCGTCCTGATAGACCTTGTACACCAGTATATTCGTAGCTCCTCCGGGTCCACCCTGCGTCATCATATGAACAACACCGAAGGTCTCGAAGAATGAATAGATGATGTTCATGACCGTAACGAAAAACAGCGTCGGCGACAGGAGCGGAACAGTTATAGTCCAGAAACGTCTGAAGGGACTGGCCCCATCTATTGCCGCCGCCTCGATGAGGGATTTAGGAATAGCCTGAAGCCCGGCTATAAAAAATACAAAATTATAACTGATCTGCTTCCAAGCGCTTGCCATGATTATCATAAACATTGCGTCAGATCCCCTTAAAACAGGGTTCCAGTCAACACCGAACCAGCGCTTGATCCCGAGAGCGATAACCCCGTATGAAGGGTGAAGCAGGAAGAGCCACAGGATACCAGAAATTGCCGGCGCCACGGCATAGGGCCAGATAAGCATGGTTCTGACCACGGCCTTCGCTTTCAGCGCCCGGTTTGCCATTGTGGCGATAAAAAGACCGAGTGATATGGATACTGTCGCGACAGACATACTGAAAAAAAGCGTAATTCCAATGGATTTAAGATAGAGTGGATCGGTAAAGAGTGCTGTAAAGTTCGAAAACCAGATGAAGGTGCTGTGCTGTCCGAACGGATCGCTTCGCATTACCGACTGCATCAGGCCCTGGGCGGCAGGCCAGTAGAAAAAAGCGAGCGTCACCACGATCTGTGGAAGTATTAACAGGTACGGAAGTGTTCTTGATGAAAAGAGAGATCTTTTTATCATTGTTTCGTTATTCACAAAACAACGCTTCCCCCACATGCTGGGGAAGCGTTGCCCATGTCTAGAGTTTTAAAGTTGCTGCTTACTGATAGATTTTCTCAAATTCCCGAAGCTGTTTATTGCTCCGTTTAACCGCACTGTCCATGGCCTCTTGCGGCGTCTTGGTATCGTTCCAGACAAGTTCCAATTCTTCATTGATGATATTCCTTATCTGGATGAAATAACCGAGACGGAGACCGCGTGAAACCTTTGTCGGAACCTTGCGTGTCAGCTGTTTGATACCAACCTCCTGATAGGGTTGCTCATTGTAATAACCATCTTTCTTCAGTTGATCATAGGCCGCAAGAGTGATCGGGAAATACCCGGTTTCCTTGTGCCAGTATATCTGCATATCCTGCCTGCCGAGATGTTTCATGAATGCCGCAACACCCTTGTAGTCCTCCTTGTCATGACCATTGAATACCCACAGAGAAGCTCCGCCGATGATGCTGTTCTGGGGCTCTTTCATCCAGGATTCCACGGGCATGGGCGCGACGTCCCACTTGAAATCTTTGACGGCTTTCTTAAGTTTTGCGATGCCGCTGATGGAATCGATATAAACACCCGCGTTTTGAGAGATGAACTCGGCCTTCGGCCCCGCAAACTTCTGGCCCCCGTAGAAGAAACGTCCATCTTTCATCCATTCTTTCAGCATGGCTACATGCTTGACAACCGTCGGATTGTTGATAAGGAGCTCACAATCAAGGCCCTCGTAACCGTTTGCCTTTGAGGCGAAAGCAATATTGTGCATAGCACTGTAGTTTTCCACCTGTGTCCAGGACTGCCAGCCCGTGACCATTCCACCGGGCACGCCGGATTTTACAAGTTTCGCCGTAATCTCACCAAGTTCGTCCCATGTGACAGGTTTTGTTTTATCAAGCATCGGGATGCCGGCCTTCTTGAAAAGATCGACATTGTAATACATGACGGGTGTAGATGAATTGAATGGCATGGACATCAGATCACCATTCGCGTTCATGTAGTAGGAAAGTACCGGCTGGAGATAACCCTTCCAGTCGATATTGTATCCTTCATCATTCATAAGTTTGTATACGGGGATGATGGCGCCGGAGAGCATCATCGTCTGGGTACCAACTTCGAAGGACTGGAGCATGTGTGGGTGTTTCTTTGCCCGGTAGGCCGCCACGCCGGCGTTAACCGTTTCGTCATAATTTCCCTTGTAAGTTCCGACCACTACATAGTCGGGCTGGGAATCGTTAAATGCTTTAATCATGTTATCGACCACTTTGCCCCGGGCACCCTTCATCGCGTGCCACCAGTTAATAGTGATCGGTTCAGCCATCACCTGACCGGCCAGGAAAACCAGCGATGCCGCAACTGCAATAACCATCAACAGCTTACGTGCTTTCATAATAACGCCTCCTATAATTTAAGTGTATTTGATTAACGCGCCGGGGCCATCGTCGATTAAACCGTCCCTGACGTTGGTGAGTCTAAAGACAAATATAACCCGTGTCAAGGATTATGTTCCTGCAAAAACCCCTTCCTCGCAATATTTGAATTTAATCGAAAGTCAGAAAATATATTGTCACATACACTTGACGAAACCGCCTGTTTGTAATATTCAACTCGTGGTCATACTTAAATGTGAAAGGTAACAGTTCATCATCATGTCAGATGTAACCCTGAAAGACGTAGTAAAGAGATTCGGCAAAGTAGAAGTCGTCCACGGGGTCGATCTTAGGATAGAAGGAAACGAGTTCGTCGTCCTGGTAGGACCCTCAGGATGCGGGAAGTCCACCATACTGCGGATGATTGCCGGGCTTGAAAAGATCACAGAGGGAGAAATTCTGATCGGCGGGAAAGTTGTGAATGACGTGGCCCCCAAGGACCGGGGAATTGCCATGGTGTTTCAGAACTACGCGCTTTACCCACACATGAATGTATTCGACAACATGTCCTTCGGTCTGAAGATCAACAAGATGCCAAAAGATGAAATCGAAAAACGCGTGAAGGAAATCGCTGACATGCTGGAGTTGGAGGAACTGCTTCACAGAAAACCATTCGAACTTTCCGGTGGCCAGCGCCAGAGGGTTGCCATGGGAAGGGCCATGGTCAGGAAACCATCCATCTTCCTCTTTGACGAACCCCTTTCCAATCTGGATGCCAAACTGCGAACCCAGATGCGTACTGAGATGAAACTTCTGCATCAGAAAGTAAAATCCACTATTATATATGTTACCCACGATCAGGTGGAGGCCATGACCCTGGCCGACAGAATTGTTGTGATGAACGATGGATACATCGAGCAGGTAGGCGAACCAATAGAACTGTTCGAAAAACCGTCAAATATATTCGTGGCAGGTTTCATCGGCAGTCCGCCCATGAACCTGATACCCGCCAAAATCGGAGGCTCAGGAGAAAAGTTAGAACTCGATTTTTCCGGAGGCTTGAAGCTCCCCATTCCCGAAAGACCGGACAGCGAAATCAGGAACGGCATGGAAGTAGTCATGGGGCTTCGCACAGAAGATCTGACAATCGACAACGGCGACCATGGTAATCTGCCTGAAGATTGGAAAGTTAAAGGGACCGTCGAGGTAGTTGAACCCTTGGGCGGAGAAACAAATATGCACATGGATATTCAGGGGGTAAAGCTGATAGCGAGGAGTGAGGGAAGAAGAATCATACGTGTCGGAGAAGAAATCAGACTCGCCCTGAATCTTAATCACCTTAGTGTCTTTGACGCGAAGAGTAAGGCTTCAATCTATTGACAAACCATTTTGTCACAAAGCCAGGCATACATTCCGGTCAAGTTTCACTCTTTTTGCACCCAAGTATGATTTCAATAATTTCGGCAAAACCTTCTCCGCCATCCTGACTCGAAACAAATTCAGGCAGGTATTTCATCTGATCCGCAAAACGAAGCACGTTCCCTACCCCCGCGGAATGGGGAAAGTATCGGAACATGGGTTCGTCATTGGGTGAATCGCCGCAAAACAGAAAGCGATTCTTATTGTCATCCAGATCCATTTCCCAGCGCTCCCGAACAAACCTCTTTGTCATACCCAGCTTATCATAACTGCCGAACCACCCGTTCACATGTATCGATGATACCTTGCATGCAGCTCCGTGCTTCCTGAATATCCGGCAGATATGCTCGACATCTTCGGGACTGAGCGGACCCACATCCTCGCAGTAATCCACGGCAAGGTCAGCCTCCCGGTAAAGCTGATCACTTGCGATTGCCGTTCCCGGAACTTCTGCGAGTATTTCATCGCCGACACGCCAGAGCCGCTTGCGGTTGCCGTCTCTGATCTCTTCCGAATCAAGAAACACCTTTTTCAGCTTTCTCTCTTTTTCATCAAGCCAGAAATAAAAGGCTCCATTTTCCCCGACAACACCGTCCACCGGCCACATCCTCGCAATATGATCGCACCATCCGGCGGGTCTTCCGGTTATCGGAACTACCTTCATACCCCGTTCCTTCAGTCTCCACAGCGCGTCAAAAGCACACGCCGGAATCCTGCCACCGGTTGTAATGGTATCGTCAATATCAAAAAAAATGCCCGCAAACGCTTTCGCGACATCAGGCCCTAATTCTTTAACAGGTAAAATCATGGATTACTTCCAGTTCGGATATCCGCCAGGCTGACCCCGACATTTTCGGCTGCGTGCAACACAGTGGCTGATGGTTTATCGGACAGACTATGTCACATTTTTCGTGCCCGGAGTATAGGAAATAATAACTTGAGAGTCAATGGGATAATAGAATGGCGGCAATCAAGGATATTGAACACCTTTTATCATGGAGAGAATTCTGGACTTTACATCAATGAACAAGAATATCGGGTTTCACCGTAAGATTCAGTGCGTTTTAAATACTCAAGACCACAGTTTCGTATTCGGGATTGGTCATGAGAAAGATATTGATAAGAATGTCTTCCCTCACATTTGAAAATGAAGTAGTGTCCGGTGACGTAATATCCATCAACAATCGTCTGTAAATAATGAACAGGAGTCTCGCTATGAACAAAAAATATCTGTTGATAATCACTGCAATGATGTTTTTAATTTTCAGTCCGACTCCAGCGGCGGCAAATCTGACATCTGATTATTCACATCCCGCTTCGACTTTTGAAGGTGGTCACCTTTATAAATCGGGAAAGCTGAATGTGCTTGATCTGCGTGGCACATATCGGCAGATGGGACGACAGTATGGATATCTCCTGAAGGACCAGCTCAACTACCTTTACAGGATTGCCATTGAGGAATACTTTATCGACAAAAAAGAATTATCCATTGAAACGCTGAAAGATACTGCAACTGCTATGTTCAACCTGTATCCTGAGAGATTCAAGGATATCATTTATGGGATGGCTGAAACATCGGGATTGTCAATTGAGAAACATATCGTGCTGAACGGGCTGGAGCTATATGGATCGATCGCCGGTTGTTCCGGCATAGCCGCATGGGGTGATTATACAAAGGGCGGACCGCTTGTTTTTGGAAGAAACTATGACTGGTTTGACAGTTATACGGAATTTGCAAAATCTCTTACCGTAACCATTCTTAACCCCGATTCCGGCATACCCTCCGCAATAGTTACCTTTGCCGGGGTCATTTACGCGACTACCGGAATCAACAAAGATGGACTGTTTCTTGAGCTGAACAACGGTTTGCCTTCCGGTGGAGGACTTGAATATACAAACAGAGTTCCTGCGATAATCAACCTGTTGGCTTTTCTGCTTGATTATTCCACAATGGAACAACTGAACGCCGCGTTTAACAGCACCCGCACAAATTTTACATTTATTATCAATGTTGCCGACGATAATATCGTATATTCATACGAGTGGCCCCCCTTTGACGTAAGGCGCAGGACCGGTGAAGTCGAAGGGTTGCTTGTCGCTACAAATCACTTCGTAAACCCGGCCTGGGGAATGACGATCATGCCGAATACGGGTTTCAAATCAGCAGAACGACGCGAGAAACTTCTATCACTTGGACATAAAAACAAAGGAAAGATGAATGCCGTCAAGATGATGGATCTTCTCGATATACCAATAGATGCCGGGGGCGCAACATGGCCCGTAGGAGAAAAGATTCAAACGGTATATCAGGTTGTCGCCATCCCGGGGGAATTAAAACTATGGTTGAAAGTGCCCGGTTTTCAGGATTGGACCGGCGTTGACCTCGCACCGATTTTCGAATCGAAAGATTAACTACTTGTCGCGGCGAGAAGTCTAATTTCAGGAGGCAGGTATGAAAATGAAAGAACTCCCATTCATTACGAGTAAATCACGGATCGAAGCCCTGACAGACGGCGTCTATGCTATCGCCATGACCCTGCTTGCTCTAAATCTAATCATACCTGAGGTGATAGAGGAAATGAACGAAGTCCACATCAGGGAAATCCTGAGCGGTATGTTACTTCAACTCGATGACTATATCCTGAGCTTTCTGCTCCTCGCCATCTTCTGGATCATCCAAAACGAGCAGATGCATTATATCAGAAAAACGGACCGGCCCCTTATCTGGATACAGATTTTTTCCCTCATCTTCATCGTCCTGGTCCCGGCCACAACCTCGCTAATCGCGCATTTTGGCGATTTTCAGATCTGCGATATCCTTTTCGAAATGAATATACTTATTATCGGCCTGCTTCTACTTTGCGGCTGGTTTTATACTAAACGGAATCCACATCTTATGCATGAATCGGCAGATAAAGAAACCATTGCCAGGCAAAAAATCAAACCCCTGCTCATCGTGATCTTTTCCGTTATGGCGCTGCCTATATCGTTTCTGGTGCCCGGATGGAGCACATCCCTTTATTTTCTCCTCCCTGTCCTTATTCTCTTGTCCACACTGCGACCAGAGCGACACGGAACATCCCTTTCTAAGTAACTTAAGTTTGCAAATGTGTTGTAGCGTTGCCCCTGGGCAACCAATATGTGGGGCACAAAGGCCCCACGCTACATAAGAAGTTACTTTCCATTGTGTCCCTATGTGCGTGCCCGCACCCAGACACGTCGTCATAGCTGAGGTTTTTGCGAGTTCATCAATATTTACTTTTTTTCCCGCGATACCCCAACAGAAAAGATCTACAGCCTGAAACAGACACGAACCCAACCCAATTAACACAAGATAAAACATTTCTTGACAATGACACTATTGGTGTTATATAAAGGTGTCATGAATAATTCAAAGACATTTACACTCGATGAGATATGTTCCCTCGTGGAGATGAATAAGCGGAGGGTCCGGTTTTATATCCAGAAGGGTCTGGTTGATCGTCCTGAAGGTTCGGGTAAGGGTTCACACTACACTCATCGCCATCTCGAGCAGCTTCTGGCAATTCGAAAGTGGAAGGACGCGGGCATTTCTCTTGAAAGGATAAGAGAAATCATTGAGACCGAATCAGGAACCTCGTCGGGATACAAGCCACTTCCGCCCCCGAGAGTCAGGACAGAAGGCACTGTTGAGGTCTGGAGTCATCTTTATATAGCAGATGGCGTGGAACTTTCTATCGAACCAAAGCGCTCGGGACTGTTACCTGAAGAAGTACGGTTGCTTTTCAGGGATATAATAAAACGCTACAAATCGATCAAAGAAAGGGAGATTTGATATGAATTACAACGCGCATGCATACGATACCGGGCTACTGTCCGTTGATGGATCGAATGTGCCTCTGCAATCAGTCGATGTAAATTCGGTTCTCAACAACCTCATCTGCGAAACTACTGTCAGGCAAACCTACAGGAATGTTGAAGATAAAAATATTGAAGCTGTTTACACCTTTCCCGTTCCGCTCCATGCTGTCCTGATAAGTCTGGAAGTGACAATCGGCGACCGCGTACTCAAAGGTATTGTGGTCGAGAAGTCTAATGCTGTGAACCAGTACGAAGATGCCATTACCGAAGGCGATACCGCTATAATGCTTGAGCAGACCGAGCCCGGCATGTATGCCATGAATATCGGCAATCTGATGCCTGGAGAAGAGACGATCATTTCTGTTACCTGTGCCGAACTGCATCACTGGCAAGGCAATTCCCTCCGCTTTTTCCTGCCGACAACGATAGCTCCAAGATATGGCAACCCCGAGTCTGCCGGGCTTGAACCTCATCAAACCCCGAAGTATAGCCTTGTGACCGAGAACTTGTTCAGTTTAAAACTAAGCGTCATGGGATTGCTCAAAGACGCATCGTTTATAAGCCCTTCACATAAGGTCAATATCGATAAAGATGATGATCGAACGACAATAACCCTTTCAGAGGAAAAGACCTTTATGGATCGGGATTTCGTACTCAATATCGAATTTGATTCAGATAAAAAGAGCTTTTCTATTTCAGATCGCGACATTGACGGCTATCTGCTGCTTGCCGCGTTTAATCCCCGGTTTGATGCCGGAGAAAACACATCACCACGCAGCATAAAGATCATCGTTGACTGTTCCGGTTCCATGAATGGAGATTCCATAATAAAGGCCAGAGACGCCCTTCTCAAGATACTCGACATGCTCCGACCCCAGGATTATTTCAACCTTGTCACATTTGGAAGTAACTACAATCTGCTTTTCAATAAGCAGAAGACGGCTGAAGGGGAAAACCTTGTCCTCGCGAAAAGACATGCCAGGCATATTGATGCCGACATGGGCGGTACTGAAATGGAAAGTGCCATCACAGCGGCGATTAATTCACCATCGCCACAGGAGATCTCTACTGAAGTCTTTCTCATAACAGACGGAGAGGTGTGGGAAAGTAATACGATCATCCAGACAGCGAGAAGATCCCATCACCGGATCTTTACCGTCGGTGTGGGAAGTTCAGTATCCGAAGGATTTGTAAGAGCCATCGCGGAAGAAACCGGCGGTGCCTGCGAACTGGTCTCCCCGAGGGAAGAAATGGAAGAAAAAATTGTTCGCCACTTCAAGAGGATATATCTGCCAAAGGCAGAGGACATCAAAATCATATGGCCGGACGGGGCAAAAACAATGATCCCGGAAGAGATCAAATCTGTTTATGACGGGGACACTGTTTACGCCTTCGCCCGTTTTCAGGAAAGGCCTGCCGGTGCGGTCAGGATGGATATTTCCTCGGAAAATGGCCACGCCTTTTCTGAAGAGGTGAAGGTCGCGCAAGGCACAGAGATTTCCACCGACAACATCCCGCGAACCATAGCGCGTTTAGCGGCGCATGAAGAGATGATGGGACAAACCGACGCAATCAAAAGCCTCGACATTGCAGTTCGGTATCAATTGATGAGCAAATATACAAACTGCCTTGTGATAGACACACGTGCCGACAGTGAAAAGGCAAAGGATATGCCGGTGTTGCGGAAGGTTCCACAGATGCTTGCCGCTGGCTGGGGAGGAACTGGAACTGTTCTCCGCGAGAGTGAAGCTCCATATATGGATTATGGTCATGCTCATGCCATGTTCAGTCTGGCCACGAAAGAAACAGAAGACATCCCACAAAAGAATTGCATGAAAGAAGTTGTGCACTATTTCGATGGCGATCAGGGAGAAGACAAGCCGTTGCCCACAATTGAGATGCTTGAAGAGATGGGGCTTGATAAAAAGGTTGCTCGCGGCCTCACAGGTTTAATTGATCGTTATTCTGAAGATAGCATAGTTGCTTCCTTCCTGTACGCTCTTTCAAAGAAACGCTTTGGATTTGCCATGCCGCGCCATGTCAAAAGGATTGTACGTAAACGATATAATCAGGGGCCTTGCGATCCGCACCTGGATAAAGAGATTAAGAAAATAACCTGAGAAGAAACCCGGCTATAAGGAAGAGCCCTCCTTAAAATGTTAAATTCCACTCATCGCCATGTTGCCCTTGATATTGAAACCACAGGGCTTTCGCCACGAAAAGGGCACAAGATCATTGAGATCGGCGCTATTGCCATAGAAGAAAAACGCCCTACAGAACAATTTTGCAGTTTAGTAAAGATTGATCAGAAAATCCCGCTAAGAGTTCAACTGACGCATGGAATAACGGATGAAATGCTTGATCGACAACCGGGGACCGAGGAAGTGTTGCCAAAGTTTTATGACTTTCTCAAGGATAGCATTATAGTTGCCCATAACGCCCGGTTTGATGTAGAGTTTCTCAGATATGAATTTGGCCGCATATCATTGCAACTGAACAACAGATCCGTCTGCACCCAGGCAATGAGCCGGAGACTCTATCCAGAATTAACAAACCATAAACTCGATACCGTTTACCGGCACCTGTTCGGGAAACCCAAGACAGATATTCAGAGACACCGGGCGCTTGATGATGCATGGATGGCGGCGAGGATATGGATGGAGATGCGAAGAAAGACATGAGCCGGCAACCACCATCTGAAGAATCGACGGTGAAGAATTCCAGGGAGGATCCATGACCAAAGAATATTACGCCCACAGCCTGGATGGAAAACCGCCCGCTGAGTGGCAAACCCTGGAAGAACATCTGAAAAACGTGGCGGAAATGGCTTCTTCCTTTGCGGATTCTTTCGATGCCGGTGAATGGGCTTACTTGGCGGGATTGTGGCATGATGTTGGGAAATATTCGGATGAGTTTCAACAGATGCTTGGTAATAAAGATGGGAGTGATGCCCATATTGAAAAACCGGGGCGCATTGATCATTCAACCGCTGGAGCAAAACACGCTTATAAACTTTTACAAGACAAGGGTAAATTACTGGGGTATGTGATTGCCGGACATCACACCGGGTTGATGAATGGAAAGTCCAATGATGCGTGTCTCCACACCCGGCTCAACAAAACTATCCCCGAGTATTCTTCCTGCCCCGAGCACATTCTTAAGGCCAAAAAATTGGGTGATTTACCCATTGCCATTAATGTTCACAATTCCAAACAATTTGGCTTTCAGATTTCCCTTTTTATAAGAATGCTTTATTCATGTCTTGTTGATGCGGATTTTCTCGATACTGAAATGTTTATGGATAGAGGAAAATCTTTATGGCGAAAAGGGTATCCCTCGTTACCTGATTTGGACAAGACGCTAAACTCGGCATTAAGACAATTGACCGAAGGTGCGCCCAGAACGGCAATCAATCAATACAGGGCTGAAATCCTGAGAGACTGTTTTGGTGCTGCCGACAAGCCTCATGGACTGTTTTCATTGACAGTGCCTACGGGAGGCGGAAAAACGCTTTCGTCTTTGGCTTTTGCGATGAAACATGCCCTCACACATAATCTGAAACGAATTATTTATGTCATTCCCTATACCAGTATTATTGAGCAAAATGCGGCTGTTTTCAGAGAGATTCTTGGAGAAGATGCGGTGCTGGAGCACCACAGTAATTTTGAACCGAATGAAGAAGATCATCGCTCTCGCCTAGCCTCGGAAAACTGGGACGCGCCAATTATAGTTACGACAAATGTACAATTCTTTGAGTCGTTATATCGTAGCCGGTCGTCAAAATGCAGAAGGATTCACAATATAGCGGAGAGTGTTGTTATCCTTGATGAAGCTCAAATGCTCCCCGTCCCGCTGCTAAAGCCATGTCTCGAGGTGCTCAGAGAACTCTCATCTTCCTACGGAGCATCAATAGTTTTATGTACAGCCACCCAGCCAGCTTTATCAACAACAGAAACTTTCAAGGACGGATTGGAAGGTGTGCGCGAAATTGTTTCTGATCCACAGAAACTTTATGCCGAGTTTAAACGGGTTCAAGTGGAAAAACTGCCTGTGATTTTGGATGATGAATTGGCAGACAAGTTGAGTGAGCACAAACAGGTATTGTGTATCGTAAATACACGAAAACATGCCAGGCGTATTTTCGAACGGATTCACAACGAAAAAGAAGGGTGTTACCACCTGAGCGCTCTGATGTGTCCTGAACACAGGACAGCTACCCTGAATAAGATAAGGACGGCACTTCTCAATGGCAGTCCATGTCGGGTTGTCAGTACACAGTTAGTTGAGGCCGGAGTGGATATTGATTTTCCTATCGTATTTCGGTCCATGGCCGGAATTGATTCCATAGCCCAGGCTGCGGGTCGTTGTAACAGGGAGGGCAAGTTGCCTGAAGGTGGACAAGTTTTTGTTTTTTCGCCTGAAGATGGACTTTCGCCGGGGCATTTTCGACAAGCAGCCCAGATCGCCGAAGGTGTGATACGGCACCATGAGGATCTTTTATCGCAGGAGGCGATTGCCGAATATTTCAGGACGCTGTATTGGACGCAAGGGGATAAGCTTGATGAATATCGGATACTGGATGATCTCGGCGAAGGTGCAAAAAATGGAGATTTCCCTTTCAGGGTCGTGGATGAAAAGTTCAAAATCATAAAAGACGGTGCTGAATCCATTATTATCCCTTGGAACAAGGAAGCGGAAAGAATCATCAGCGGTTTGCGTTATTCCGAGTTTCCAGCGTCATTTGCCAGAAAGGCCCAGCGTTTCACCGTACAGGTATATCCAAAGATATTGAGTAGTCTGGAATACTCCGGCAGCGTTGAACGTCTCCATGATCAGTTTTGCGTGTTAATCAATATGGATATTTATCGCGATGATCTGGGACTGTGTCCCGAGGACCCGACATTTCATAGTCCAGAGAGCTTGGTCGAATAAATATGGTAGACGAGAAATGTACAGCATTGCGGGAGTGCAAAAAAATAATTCTTGACAGACGGGCGAACTATGCCTATCATATATTCAATGTAATGATATGAACCAAACAAATACAGATTTTTTCAGCCTGCGCTGATGCTATTGCTCCAAAAAAGAAACGCCCCTTTTCAGGGGCGTCGGTCCAGCGATGCTATCGCTGGAGGGGCTATAAAACTATATGGCGAATACTATAAGCATTTAGCTGGTAAATCAAGAAAAAATTTTCAGATGTTAGAAGCAAGTAATATGTCCGGAGTTGTAGCACGTAATCTGTCCAGTTTAT
>CAZINZ010000016.1:0-47086 GCA_964540715.1 uncultured Syntrophaceae bacterium
GGAGTGGGTCAAATTTGGGTTGCCACGATGGGTCATTTTTCAGTTGCCATTTCCAGCAGATCCTCGGTGTGCCGGTAATACCTACTGTTGCAATAAGTGGTGAGGGCATTTCTGCTGTGGTTTCTAAGCTAAAGGATATAACGCCTGCTAACGTGGATGATATTGTTGAAAGAATGGGGGGTGTATAAAAGATGGGATTGACTGTTGATCAGCGTTGGGGATTAATTGAAAAGATATCAGAAAAGACAGTAAGATTTGGCACATATCAGCACACATTAACGGATGCGATCGGGGATCTTACCGTGAGGCCTTCGACCGGCATACCGGTGGCTATTGCAGTTTTGTACGGATTCTGGAGTATATTTGGCAGCTTTGCCGGGACTCTATTTACGGATGGATTTTTGTGCAGGATCTTCGATGAACACTGGCTGCCCTGGATGCAATCGGTATTCCCCGGAGGTCTGGGGAACTGGTTTTATGCCATAATGGTGGATGCGGGGCATCTCCAGAATGGTGTACTTACAGCATCAGACAATAGTTTCGAGTCATTCGGTGTATTGACATCCGGGTTATTTGTTCCTTTCGGGGTAGTATTGCCTGCTATATTCATATTTTATCTGATGCTTGCCCTTCTGGAAGATGTTGGATACATGCCGAGGCTTGCAGTACTTATTGATACACTCCTGCATAAGATAGGCCTGCATGGATATGCCATTGTTCCTACGATCCTTGGCCTCGGATGCAATGTGCCGGCTGTAGTCTCAACAAGGATTCTGGAGACAAGGAAGCAGCGGTTTATAATGATGGCGCTCGTTGCTACATTTATACCCTGCGGCGCACAAATCGGGATTATGCAGGATGTTATCCCGGAATCTATCGGCTTTGTTATGCTTTATCTTTTTATAGGGTATTTTGTGATGGGTTATATATTAAACAAGGTTATCCCTGGCAGGGCACCGGAGATTTTGATGGATGTGCCTCCATATCGAAAGCCTATGTTGAAAAATATCAGCAGGAAGGTCTGGATAAGGACATCTGGTTTTTTGAAAGTAGCTGTCCCGTTTGTTCTCCTCGGTTGCTTAATCATAAATGTGCTCTACCTTGTCGGAACGATAGACTGGCTCGGTAACGTCTTTGCACCCGTTTTTGAGGGTTGGTTTGGGGTACCGAGGGAGACCGCTGGTCCACTTGTGGCTGCATTCTTGAGAAAGGATCTTGCCGTTGCCCAGCTCAGCGCCATTCACATGACAAAGTATCAGATGATAAGTTCTGTAGTGCTTGTTTCAATATATTTCCCATGTGTTGCGACCTTTGCGATGATACTCAAGGAATCTTGGAAAGCGCTTCTCGGGAGTCTGGTTGTTCTTGTTATCGCGGCTTTTGGATGGGGAGGACTATTACACTTGATATGGAAATTAATGGGGGTGGCATAAATGAATGAACGAGTTGAAAAGCTTTATGTTTTATATTTCTTAGTACTGGGTCTTGTTACACTGGGCTTTGGTATGGCAGATTTTATTGTAACAGCATCAGGCAGTGAATATACCTCAGCTTTGCTTATGATACCAAATGATGGTTTTAGAGGTGGATGGGGTGGTCTTGTGATGATCTTTGCCGGAATATTTTATCTCTCAGGTCTTAAAGGTGCCGGCGAGATCCATCAATCAGGAAAAGTAGTGATGGGAAGCATACTGATATGGGTAATGGCAGGTACCGATATATTCGGTATGATTGCCGAGTCCATACCAGGTGGTGAAGAAGGGTGGTTCAATACAGGGAAAGTGTTTTGGGGTACATATGCACCTCCATACGCACCAGCAATATTTTTGCTGCCATTCTCCCTTATAGTGATTTTCTATGTTCACAGATACTATAGAAAACCGAAAACGTTAAAAAAGGCTTAGAAAGGAAGTGGATAAAATGGAGGAACCGAGGATAATGATTGATGTAAGAAATATGCCAAAGGTAGCTGACAGGCCCAAAAGAGTCTCAAGGGAGCTTGATAAAAATGAATCGGGAGAATATGCGGAAATAATAGCAGATGATGAAAAAATGCTTAAACTTGCGCCCAAGATGATAGAATCAATTGGGAAAGCCGATTTTGTTAGGACATGGAAAGGAGATGATGGCTTTTATCATACCTTGATCAAAAAGAAATAATTAAAGAAAAATCAGGGCCAACAAGGGGGGATCGGTTTGGCGGTCACTCCCCTGCTACCCCCTACTTCCCAAAGACATTGCTCCCGAAAGAGAGCTCTGTGCCTTTTGGGGCCTTTGTATGTTGACTGTAAGTGCATTTTTAGAAAATGTCAAAAGAAAACAAAAAGAAGAAAGCAGATGCTAATAATCATGACAAGTCTGATCGTGTGATCTGAACATATTCTTCAAATTAACCGTGATGGCATCGGACTGTGGACATGTTTGCGCAGTCGTTACATTTCTCTTGATCAATGACATATGTGCTTTCGCTATCGGCGTTAGTGATGGCATTTCTGGGACATTCAAGACGACATGCATCACACTGAATACATTTTTCTGCGATTATCTTGTAGGCCATGCTGTTCACCTCCTTTCTTAAAGATAATCAACAATATCGAATAGTTAGAGGCTGCAAAGTATTTTAGGGGAGCCTATTTTCGAGATCATAAATAAAGTGATGGGTATTAAAGATTTAGAGCAGAGTCCCGAAAATAAAAAGTATCTGGGAGGGTTAAAACAGTATTTTCAAAGATTTGAGGAGCTACAAATAAACACGGATTTACTCAACTGGGTAGAATTATTGGCGCTTGTTTGGCTCTATTTTAGAGGTAATTGTGGACAGGTTAACATTTTTTCAGCATATCCAACCGGAAGATCATTTTTCCTGTACCACCAAAAGTCATTGTTTTTCACAGGATCATAACATTTCGACTTCCCGTCAACAATGATTTCTGGCGACAGGTACAATTTATCACGGCCGCATCTCATAAGGCGATCAAACATTATTACATATCCTACAAATAAACCGTTTTTTTGGAAACATTGAAGGCTATATCTGGAGCAACATGGATACATGGGGCATTCCCCGGATCTGACAGCAGAAAGATGATTTAATGGTCCTTGATAGAAACGAACCACGGCACTCAGAGGGTTGAGATCAACCCTAGATTTCTTTTCTGTTGTCCTTGTAGAAGCACAGGAAAGCAGGAGACGCATGCTTAGTAAGCTTATTAAAATTCTTTTCATCATGATTAAAGATACCCGTGGATAAATCGAGCCCTGGATTTTCTAATATTAATCCGGCGAATAATTATATCTATCCAGTCACTCCCGCGAAAGCGGGAGTGACTGGATGCTGGAGCAATAGATTAATACTAAACGTTTTCTTTAAAAACAAGCTCCAACACTCTATCCGATCCCTATATGCAATGAAAGGGGTTAACACAAAAGAACATCCAGTCTTGACAGCAGGTTTCTTGTGTTATAGTTGTGTATAAAAAATATCATATTTGGTCGCCCGATACGAAGGATTCTTCTAAGCAGCCTTTTTATACCTGAAAAAATGAAATATAGATTAAGCGTATCACTTGTATTTGCAACCTTTCTTTTGCTTGCCTTTTCGCAAACGTCTTTTTCGCATCCCCACGCTTTTATTGATAACAAGCTTACAATGATTTTTGATAACGAGGGTTTTGCGGGAATCCGGGTGGAATGGGTTTTTGACGAGTTTTTCAGCAGTATGATAACCGGCGATTATGACCGGAATCAAAACAACATATTGGAAAACTCTGAGATCGACGCAATCGAAAAAGAGGCTTTTGATAATCTGGCCAACTTTGATTACTTCACCGTTATCAGGATTGGGGGAAAATCGTTTAAGGTCAAATATGTTCATGATTTTTCGGCGGCACTGAAGGAAGGTAAGCTTATATATGATTTTTTCATGCCCTGTCATGTCAAGGCAATTTCCACCTTTAAAGAGGTTGTGATTTCGCAGTATGACCCCACCTATTATACGGACATGTCGCTGGACGAAGGCCAGCCCGTAATGATAGAGGGTGATTCAGGTTTTGAAACCAGTTGCCGTATCTCTAAAAACCCCAAAGTATCTTATTATTTCGGTCTTGTTCATCCCATTGAAACGATTGTGAGGTTTAGACTGAAAAATGAATAGATTACCCGTACTTATTTTGACATTGTTGTTATTCGCTTGTGCAAGCCAGGCTAACGCGCAAAACCCTTTTGTTTCAAAGGACAGGCAAGAAACGGTTTCCCCATCGCGCGTTCAATCGTATCCATTTCTTGCCAAGATTTCTATCTGGCAGCGGCAACTCAATCAGAAAATGGCAGACTTGACAAGACAAGCTCGCGAAACAAAGAGCCCGAAGCCTTTGCTCTTACTGATTATAATCTCTTTCGCGTATGGTGTATTACACTCAGCCGGGCCGGGTCATGGTAAAACGGTGGCCATGTCCTACATGATTTCACGTGATAGCAGTCTCAGGGAATGTGTTATGCTGGGCAACTTCATTGCCCTTTTTCATGGATTATCCGGAATAATTCTGGTGCTTGCAGTGCACTTCATACTCCAGAGCACAGTCATGGGGTCTCTGGAGAGCCTAACCCGTACAACACAGATTATAAGCTACAGCCTTATAGCATTGTTGGGAATGGGTCTTCTGGCAAAAAATTTCTACTCTTGGAATCGACGAACCGAGCCCGAAACATTGAATCATTCCGGGTACGCCATGGAAAAGCAGAGAGGGCCGTTGACGGCAGCCTTGATTGTGGGGATCATACCCTGTCCCGGAGTTGTTCTGATAATGCTTTTTGCCATGTCTCTACATATGTTATGGCTAGGCCTGCTTCTTGCTTTTATTATGATTTTCGGTATGGCCGCAACTATCTCGGCAGTAGTGATCGCCGGGGTTGCCGGTAAAAAGATGCTCCTTGGTGCGCTGGAGCAAAAAAGTAAGATTACCGTCGTCGTTGAGCGAATCCTTAATATAGCGGCTGCCCTCATCGTAACAATCCTGGGATTAACCTTTCTTGCCGCAACGGTATAAGGGACTATCTGCCAAAAGTTGCGGAAAATGCGCTCGCTGCTCAGCTAAGTCATTGGTTTAGGTTGGGATTTCCGGAGACATTCATGATAAGTCTTGCCAAGGGTTTTTAATAATATTGAATAGTTCAAGCGGAAACAATTGATTTTTTCCTGAAACGATCTTGAGGATAAGTAGGTGAAGACAATGTCCGGCTCATGTCATATTTTCATGAATCGACTCACTCAGTTCAAATACAAGTCTCCACGTAAGCTGGCCGAGCCAGATCAATGATAACAGGTTGAAATGTGCAGATTATTGATCGTGATTTTTCCCGGGTGACGTGATATTTGTAACTTCCTGTAGTCGTGATTATTATCGATCGGCTGCATATCACACAGTACAAACTATAATCTGCACGGTCACGTCACTCCCGTGGAGGCGGGAGTTCATATCAAACATAAAATCCTTGACTTCTAATCTAATAGAAGTATCATCAAATTCCTATTTGTTCTGTGATTTTCAAATCGATATCAGGAGTCTTAATTCTTTACCGTACAAAAAGAGGGAATTATGATCTGACCAAAATACGACCCTGTTTCACAACAAGTGGCGGGGTTTTTATATTTTACGTATCTAATAGTGTTTCAAATCATTAATGTGTGAAAAAAACAGGTAATAGGGCTCTTATGAAAAAAACTTTGCTTCTGTTATGCCTCATCGCGTTGTTCCTTTCCGGGTGCGCCGGCACCATGGATATGCGGAAAATTTCGGTTGAGCCAAAAATCTCGACCGAGAATATGCAGAAAAGTCTCCTGAAAGCGGGGCTGCTTCTCGACGACAAATTCACCAACTACAAATATGCCTTTGAGACGGGCCAACAGCTCGTCATGCTGGCTAAGGTGAAGGGAGAAATAGAGATCGGTAAGAATCTGTCCCAGGCGCTTTACGGGCTTGTTTCCAGCAAATTCGGAAACGTTTTGATTGGTCGCAATGTAAGTAAAATGAACGATGTTGACATTTATTTTGTTCCCCGTATCAAATCATTCACATATTCACCCCCATACACGGGCTTCCATTCTCATACCGCTGATGCGGAGCTGGAAACGGAAATTTTCTCCGGGGACGGCCGGCTGCTGCACAGTTTCATCGTCAAGGGAAAGGGAAGAAGGCACTTTATATATCAGATGGTCTTTGAAACAAACTATGACATGGCGCATTACGCGGTGAACGAGGCCATAGATAACCTGCTGAAGGAATTTTCCAGAAAGCTTAATGAGTTTTATTGATTCAGACAGAAGTGAACAATGCGGTTGAAACGATTGCTGGTAATTGTCTTGGTACTTTGCGCCAGCGGTTGCGCATCCCAGAGAGGGTTAACCCAGTCCGAAGGACTTGCAAACTACCACCCATTATTACTGTATGCCACCAAGAGCAAGGGAGATATACTCACTCAGGAAGGTTTGGAGTACCTTCGTGAAGGTTCCTTCGACAGGTTTCTATCCTCAATGCGCGAGGCTCTGACGTTTTACTCCGGCAAAGGGGAGAAACCATCCGACATTTCCCGCTATATGGGCAAGGCCTATCTCGACCGTAACGAATACGATAAGGCACTGTCTTATTTTAACCAATCGGTATCCGCTGCCAAGAGCAGCCGATACCCTGAGGGAATCGTTCTGGCGACTGTCGGAATGGCAGACTGCTATAAGAAAATCGGGGATACGGATAAAGCCGCAGAAGTTCTGGCGGCGGCCCAGCAGGACAATCGTGAGTCCGCAAAGGGCGAACATCCACTCATTGCGCTCAGCATGGGTGAGACGCTCGCACAGCAAGGCCGTTTATCCCAAGCGCTGAACATCTTCACTCGGACCCTTTCCAACATCGACAGCTACAAAGACGACAAGCTCAAACAATCGGTCTATTCCTCTCTGGGCACGACCCTTTTTGCCCTCGGCCGTTACCGGGAGGCGATCACCCATTACCAGCGTGCCCTCGATCTTGCCCGAAAAAGTTATGACACGCCCGATATCCTGGACATCCTAAACAACATCGGTTTTTGTCTGGTGTCGCTGAAAAAATACAACGAAGCCGCCATGGCTTTTCGGGAAGGGCTGGGACTTTTAGCCGTCATGAACCTGCAATATCCCGAAAAACAGATGTACGCCAATTATGGTCTGGGGCTTTTGAATGAAGAGCAGGGCCGCAATACTCAGGCGCTACTTTACTACGACACCGCCATCAAATTCATAGAGGACTTGAGAGGCAGCCTGAGTTCGACGGAGTTCCGATCCTTGTTCCTGGCCAACAAGATCGCCGCCTATGAACATGCCATTGACATCTTGCTCACGGCAGCCGCTCAGACGCCGGATGAAGTTCACCTTGATGCACGATTTGCCAAAGCAAGTCTCACCCCCATAGAAGTGGCCTTCTTTTATGCCGAAAGTACCAAGGCCAGATCTTTTCTCGAACTGCTCTCCAAGGCCAGAACGGGCGCCCTTGCCAATCGGATCCCACGGGAACTGGCCGAACAGGAGCAGCGGTTGCTCAGCACCATTGACTCGATCCAGTCCTCGGGAAGCAGCCAGTCGGAGGCACAGCAAGATCTCCTGAAAAGATCGAAACGCGAACTCGATGAGTTGATCGCCAAGTTGCGGAAAGAGTATCTGGATTATGCCTCCATTCGCTATCCGGAGCCGGTTATGGCAGGGAATATTCCTCTGCGTGTAAATGAGGTGCTCCTCGCCTACAAGGTCAATCCCAAGAAGACCTATCTTTGGATCATGGAAAAAGGCAAGAAACCGTCGGTCATCGAAATCGCCGCGAGTCGGGAAGAACTTACCCGGAAAGTCAGGGAATTCCGGAGCGGACTTAAAAATCCGGACCGAGTGGAGGCCTACGACCCCGAGAAAGGGCGGGTTCTGGGCAGACTCTTGCTGGAAGAGGCTCTCAACCGGATAGACTCGAACAAAAATATCATCATCACCCCCGACGGCGTTCTGAACATGGTTCCCTTCGAGGCATTAACGGTTGGTAAAACAAAAAATACGATTCAATACCTGGGAGAAAAATACAAAATCAGCTATTATCCCTCCGCCTCGGTCATGGCAACCATGCGGCAGTTCAAGGAAAGTCCCAAATTATCCAAGCCCCTGTTTGCGCTCGGCGATCCGGTCTATGAGGATTCCGATGTACGTTACAGCCGGAGCAAGTCCGACAACATCGTCGTAGCCTCCGCCGATCCAGCGCCCTCTCTCAATTTGCGCAGTGCCCTGGTCCGCAGCGGTTTCTCTTTGCCCCGGCTGCCCGAGACCCGCGACGAGGTCCTGGAAATCGGCGCACTCTTCGGGTACAAGGCCAATGACCCGAACATCAAGCTCGATATGGACGCCTCCAAGAGCGAACTTCTGAAATCTGATCTTGGCCGTTACCGGTTTATCCATTTTGCCACCCACGGTCTTTTGAGCGGCGACATTCCTTACATCCTTGAACCGGCGCTGGTTCTGAGCCAACCAGGAAACCGCAACCCCGAGGACGGCTTCCTCAAAATGAGCGAGATACTTGAATTCAAGCTCAACGCCGATGTCGTTGTCCTGTCGGCCTGCAAAACAGCCCTGGGAAAAGAGATCGCCGGAGAGGGAATCGTGGGTTTAAGCCGCGCATTCATGCTCGCAGGGTCCAAATCCGTCATTGTGAGCCTTTGGAGCGTGGAATCGAATTCGACGGCAGTCATGATGAAGAGCTTCTACTCTCATCTGAAACACGGAAGATCCAAGGAAGAGGCTCTCAGGCTGGCCAAGCAGGAATTAAAAAATCAAAGTTTAATATCAGATGATCTCAGCCGTGGCGTGAAGATAGCCGGACGGGACAAGAAAACCCAAACCAGCACCGAGCACCCTTTCTTTTGGGCGCCTTTCATATTAATCGGCGAATGGGAGTGAAAACACTGGAGGCCACCTCCCGGCACAAGGTATTCAGGATGCACCTCGCCAGATGATCCGGATGCTCTCGTCGTGGAGGCATTCCGGGCTTCACGTGTTCTGCGAAAACCGTATCCGGCCGAAAGATGAAACAACAATAGAAAATCTGGCGCGACAAATTATCCGTGCCTCGTTTTCTCACAACAGAAGATGACCTATGTGCCGGAATCAGCAATGGTCACCTATACGTCCAATAACAACAAGGCCTTTCCTGCCGTGTAACGGCTGACCACCATGTGTTCTTATATGCCGGACAGGGGGTGGGCGGGTTGTGCGGTGCTATGTGTCTATTAGAAGGGTAGAAGTCAGTAATTTTTAAAATGGAAGGTACATCACTACTTATTTGGGGAATGATATTTGGAGCAATAGGCCTCGGACTCCTTGCATATGGGAAAAAGCAAAAGGCAGTAGTTCCATTAATTGCCGGCATCTCTCTATTTATCATCCCCTATTTTATATCGAACGTATACATGCTTGTAATTGTGGGTGCTGTTTTGGTGGCTCTACCATATTTTGTAAGGCTATGATGCGCTAGTTAAAGCCTATACAAAAGGTCAGCACATATGAAGCATAAAACGCTGTAGTACTTATGAGTTTGTAAACAATACTTATTGTCAACACATAACAATGCAAATTCACTCGGATGTCAATAAGCGTCGCTCCCTACCGCTCGATTTGCTTTTGCCCCCAGTGATTTGCGACGTTAAATGTCTCAATACATGAAGACTTTGATCCGTAATCATTAAAACTCCACTGAAATGATTTTGAGCAGTTGTAGGTGGAGACAATAACCGGGACCATCGACATTTTTCTTGATCTTGGCTGAACAGTACCAATTGAAACCTGCTATACAGTCGCAGCAGCCCAAAACACGACTTCAATAAATATTCGATTTTATTAAAAACAAAACGGTAATGCCTTGCGCCTCGCTCAGTTCATTGATTTCTCTCAAGTACTTTGGAAAATCAGGGTGTGTTTTTATCTGTGAATGTTGTGGTTCTTTAATGGATAATTTAATCCGACCCCCTTTATTGCTGTTTGAAAATGATTAGCCTTCTTGCCTTGAACGACCAATTTTGCTAATGAATCAGTTGCAGGACATGAGGTTATAGAAACTCTTTAAAAAGGAAAGAAAAAGATGAGCACGAAAATAGAGAACATATGTATTGCAGGTATAGGCGGTATCGGCGGATATTTCGGAGGAATAATCGCCCATGAAATATCACAACAAAAGGACACAACTCGAAGCGTGTCTTTTATTGCCCGAGGCGCACATTTAGAGGAAATCAAGAAGGAGGGACTGATCCTTAATACGGTGAAGGGAGACAGGTTGATCTGTAAACCCACACTGGCCACCGATGACATAGACCAAATCCCTTCCCCCGATTTGTGTCTCCTCTGCGTCAAAAGTTATGACCTGGATGATATAGCAATTCGTCTGGATAAGGTAGTTACGAACAACACGGTTGTTATACCACTTCTCAACGGCGTCGATATCTATGAAAGGGTCAGGCGACGGTTGAAAAAGGGAATTGTTTTGCCCGCCTGTGTCTATATCGGAATCAGTATAGAAAAGCCAGGTGTTGTCACACAACAGGGAGGGTCGGGGCTTATCCTGTGCGGCAATGACCCGGATGTAAAGGATTTCAACCCGGAAGTACTGCAATCTTTCTTCGACAGTATGGGTCTCAACTTCAAGTGGAACGCCGATCCCTTTCCCGATATATGGGAGAAATATATATTCATAGCGGGATTCGGACTGGTCACTGCCTATTCGGAAAAAACCATAGGAGGGGTCTTCGCCGACAGCGAATTAAAGAATATGGCCCATCAGATTATGGATGAGATAGTGTTAATTGCCAGAAAACGTGGAATCACACTGCCCGAAAACATCGTCACCGAGTCTCTGGAAAAGGCAAACAATTTCCCCTACGAAACGAAGACATCCTATCAAAGGGATGTGGAGGCAAAGCGTGAGAGGAACGAAGGGGATCTGTTCGGGCAAACAATTATCACGATGGGAAGGCAGTATGGGATACCAACGCCTGTCACCCAATCGGTCTATTCGAAAATTCAATAAATTCCGGCGACACGATACTAAATTATTGAAGTCGATTCTTTAACCTTAACTTGCTCGTTGCCTATAATGACCTGATATTATAACTATGCAAGGTGGTTTCCTGATTCCCATGCACTTCCGCCAATGAAATTAATATCGAATTCTTAGTCTCTCAAATTACGTTGTATTAATCTACGAAGCGTGTTCTTCCGATGTCATACTATTAAAGTTACCTTCCAGGCCCATCGGCTCTGGATCAAATATCCGTTCATCCATCAAACGGGGTTCCTTTATGATCGGTTTAAAATCCATCAGGGCAAGAATGTCTTTTTCGAGATCAATGCCGGGGGCGATCTCGATAAGCTCCAATCCTTCTTTTGTCAAGGCGAAGACACATCGTTCAGTTACGAACCGCACATATTGATCCTGTTCGGCGCTGTATTTTCCGCCAAAGGTCATATGCTCAACCTGATCCACGAACTTCCTGGTTTTGCCTTCCTGGTCTATGTGGAGCTTGTTGTCGCTCACAGAAACCTTCAACCCTCCGGCGGTAAAGGTGCCCACAAATATGCACTTTTTCGCGGCCTGGCTGATATTGATAAAACCACCACACCCGGCGAGTTTTGGCCCGAATTTGCTGACATTGACATTGCCGTTCTTGTCCGCTTCCGCCATTCCGAGACAGGTTATATCCAATCCCCCACCATCATAGAAATCAAACTGGTAGGGCTGGTCTATGATGCAATCCGGGTTTGTTGCGGCCCCAAAGCTCAATCCCCCGGCAGGAACACCTCCAATGATGCCGGGCTCGGCAGTGAGGGTGAAATACTTTGAAACTTTTTCTTCATTGGCCACATTGGCAACACCCTCGGGCATGCCAATTCCCAGATTTACAATATTATTGGCCTCCAATTCATGTGCGGCTCTTCGCGCGATGATCTTTCTGGCATCCATTTTCATCGGGGTCATGGATTGTAATGGAATTTTTACCTCGCCACTGTAGGATGGGTTATAAACCTCCGCAAAGGTCTGCATATGATTTTCAGGCCTGGAAACGACGACGCAATCGACGAGAATCCCCGGTATCTTCACATCCCGGGCATTCAATGTTCCTTTCTCGGCGACCCTTTCAACCTGGACAATGACATATCCGCCTGAATTTCTCGCGGCCATTGCAATAGAAAGATTTTCGATGGTTAAGGCCTCTTTTTCCATGGTAATGTTGCCATCTGTATCGGCAGTCGTGCCCCTGATGAGGGCTATATTTATTGGAAGGAGTTTGTATGCCAGGTACTCCACACCATCGAAAGTGATGAGATCTAGAATGTCTTCCGTGGTTACATCATTTATTTTTCCGCCCCCGTATCGTGGGTCGACATAGGTCCCCAGACCTATTGTTGTAATGGTTCGCGGTCTATGGGCGGCAATATCCCTGAACATGTGGGATATTACTCCCTGGGGGAGGTTATATGCTTGGATTTTGTTCTCCATTGCCATTTTGCCAAGTTTTGGAGCAAGCGCCCAGTGGCCCCCTATAACCCTTCTTAACAGACCTTCATGGGCAAAGTGATTCAGGCCTCTCTCAGAACCATCCCCCTGACCAGCGGCATACATAAGAGTTAAATTCCGGGGCTTTTGATGACGCAAAAAATAATCTTCAATCTGGACAGCTATTTCCTCGACAACGGCTATTCCTACAAAACCGCCGGTTGCTATAGTATCACCATCATTTATAAGTTGAATGGCCTCTTCTGTTGTTACTACTTTATTCTGCGCCTGCTTGGTGCCAAGGATAACGGGATGACAGTCGGCTTTTTCCGATGGGTTTTCGTTCATTGTTAAAATCCTTCCATTTTAGAACATGTTTTTTACAAATTCTGATCTCGGTAAGTGGTTGAATAGTTGAGCAGCTAAATTCACGGGCATATTTGTTTTTGGCAAAGTAATCGAACATCAACCGTTTTGGTATTTGTACCTTGCTGAAATTATGAAGATTATCTTACAACTCAACAACTTAACCGTTTGATTGTGTCTTAAATTATAATTAAAAATCAGCATTTATCACATCGGCCTGGGGGGGCTCACAACGGCCTCACCTTCCAACACGATTATCTCATCCTGATTGGTACAGGTAGTTTTGAGACGCACTTTATTTTTTTCAGCTATGATTTCTATGACCTTCGCCCGAGCGGTTATCGTGTCACCTATCCGGACCGGGGCCAGAAACTTGAGGCTTTGATCGAGATAGACCGTTCCCGGTCCTGGAAGCTTCATGCCGATTACCGTCGAAATAAATCCGGCCGAAAGCATGCCGTGAGCGATGCGTGTCTTGAAAAAGGTTTTTTTTGCATATTCCTCGTTTAAGTGAGCAGGGTTGAAATCACCGCTCACTCCGGCATACAGATAGACATCCGTTTCGGAAACGGTTTTGCTGAATTCTGCATGAGCGCCTACCGCAAGATCACTGATAGTTTTACCGGTCATTTTTCTTCCTTCCTTTACGGTATCAAGATTATAAAGCGTGTAGATAAATGATATACAAGGATTGGACTTTCAAAAAGCGTGCCAAGCAGACAGTTGCATACTGGAGAGAAACATGGGAGGTCAGGAAACGGCTATGTACCTTTATTTGCCTGAAAAAACTGCAAGGGGATGATTCCTGGGAGGGTAGCGACATAAATTCAGGTGTATCAGTATAGCTACAATTGTTGAGGTTCTTCTTTGAGCTTTAGCGGTATGTTATATTTTTTCATTTTTTTATAAAGGAGAGTCCGATGAATACCAAGAATATCCGCAGTTTTTTTCTTGTTGTTCCCGGTAGTATTGAGGGCATGAATGATGGCTTTTTTTTCGGCCTCACCATATACACTTTTCAGAGAGAGTCGGTTTGTATCAGTTGAGGCGCTTTGATCACTTCTAATTTCATACGGTTTACGATGCTTGTAGAATGACAGATCGTGTACATAAATGATATTCCCCTCCAGCGAGGAAAGTGTTCTTTCGATCATATTCTGCAGCTCTCTGACATTTCCAGGCCAGTCGCGATTTATCAGGGCATCTTCAACCCCCGGATCAATCAGTACTTCAGGGAGGTATGTTTCCTCAGTAAGTCTTTTCAGCAGGTGTTTTGCCAGTGGCATAATATCATCCCTCCTTTCGCGAAGCGGGGGGATGTGGAGATGGATAACGTTCAACCTGTAAAAGAGATCCAGCCTGAATCTTTTATCAGGGACCATTTCCTGAAGATTCTGATTTGTGGCGGTAATGAGACGAAAATCAGACCGAATCACAGAAGTTCCACCAACCCTTGAGAACTCTTTTTCTTCAAGAACGCGCAGTAGTTTCGGCTGCATTTCGAGCGGCATATCGCCAATCTCATCAAGAAATATAGTGCCGAGATCGGCCAGTTCAAATTTGCCCGGTTTCCCGGCACTGCTGGCCCCGGTGAAGGCTCCTTTGACGTACCCGAAAATTTCCGATTCAATCAATTCCCTGGGGATGGCAGAACAGTTGATTTGCACAAAGGGATAGACCCTGCGTGGACTGGCATGGTGGATAGCCTGGGCAAACAACTCTTTTCCTGTCCCGCTTTCCCCTGTTATAAATACGGGAAATGAATTGGCGGCGGCTTTCAGGGCCTCATTTTTCAGAGATGTGACAGCACTGCTTACACCCACAATGCTGTCAAATGTATAGCGTGTTGAGCGAAGGGTGATCAGTTCCTCTTCATATTGTTTTACTTTTGATTCCAGCAGAGAGAGCTTCTTCGCGAGCTTTGCCACATCTTTAACATTTCTGAACACCACCTGACCGTACACGGCTATGACTTTACCGTTCCGCTTAATGGGGATTCGCTGCACAACCATATTATTTCCCTGTATTAACTGAGATTCGTTAATCTCTGGCTTGCCCGTTTTTGCCACAATATGCATGCGTGTATTTTCAACAACATCGGCACAGTGCCTTCCGATTTGAGCTTCGGGATTTATATTCAGGAACCTGCCGTAGGGCTCGTTGAAGTAGGTAATATAGCCTTCAGCGTCTGTTACTATGGCGCCGTCGTGTATGCTGTTGAAGATCCTGCGATATGCCTTAAGCTGGTCTTTGGTGTCCTGTAATTCGTCATTGCTGGTTTTTGCAGTCATCGGGCCCCTCCGTTTCAGGTCCAATCTGTAGCTGTATTAGAAATGCTACATGTACTTTTCTTGATACTTACTTCAAGCCTCGTTTTTGTGTCAAGAGTTTTCTTTTCTGCTGTGGAAGTAGTGTATAGATTTGAAATTATTTGGGAATATGAATTTCTTCCATTCATTTCGAACTAACAGGGCTTCATGGTCTGGAATTTGCGTAATAAATATATTAGAGTCATATGGCTTTGAGATGATGCAAACTAAAATTACCAAGGAGGAAGATCAAATGACGAGAAAGATTTTTTTAATGGTATTGGCTGTAATGCTGGCCTTTAGCCTGGCGTTAACAACAGGCTGTTCAAAAGATAAAGATACTGAATCAGCCGCAGTTGCCAAACAGGAAGTAATCAAGTGGAAGATGACTTCCACATGGCCACCCTCAATCGATCTAATCAGGGCGGATTATGCCTTTGTCGAGGCCGCTAATCAGCTTTGTAAGGGTCGGCTGGACATTAAATTTTTTACGGGTGGAACTCTTATGCCCTCTTACGAGGTCTTTGACGCCGTGAGTAAAGGTACCATCCAGGCTTCCGGTGACTGGCCCAATTACTGGGCGGGGAAGAATGCCGTATTTGACACTTTGGGATCTTATCCCATGGGCCTGACTCCTATGGATTATTTTGTATGGATTTTTGGTGGTGAGGGTCACGATATTTACGAGGAAGCCTACGGGAAATACGGTATGATGTATCTTGTAACAGGCATTACCCCCATGGAATGTGGAATTCGCAGTAATATACCTGTCAAGTCACTCGAAGACCTCAAGGGCATGAAGATAAGAATGTCTGGAAAGACCCAGGGTAAACTTCTGAAGGACCTTGGAGCGGCACAGATAGCCATGTCGGGGCAGGAAATTTATCAGGCCCTTCAAAAGGGTGTTATTGATGCGGCAGAATTCTGCAGTGCCTCTTGCGACTGGGGTATGGGTTTTGGAGAAGTAACAAAATACTGGGCCGTTCCGGGATGGCATCAGCCCGCATCAGTCATGGGTGTAATGATTAACATGAAGGCTTGGGATGCTCTCGGCGAAGACCTGCAAAAGGACCTTAGATTTGCGGCCAAGGCTGCCTGCGTGAAATTTATGGCCGGTCAGTATTATGACACAATAGAATACACACAGAAGTTTATCGACAAGGGGATTCAGATTAACCGATATGATGACGCAGTTCTGGACAGGATTCTGAAGCTGACGAACAAGCACACAGAGAAAACAGCAAAGGACAATCCTCTCTTCAAGAAATCCATTAAATCTCAGATGAAGTTTAAAAAGGATTTCGCAAAATGGCGGTCGATGGAAGCTCCGTTCAGTTTCGGATTTAATCCGAAAGAATACCCCAATCTTGATTAACAGAGTTTAAATTTGTGTTAAAGACAGGCATGGTAGAGGTTTCCGGTGCTTAAACGGGGAACCTCTACCAAAATATTATCAAGACAGTTATTTTAAACTTTCATTCCTGTGGGTTTTAGTGTGTTAATGACGTCCTTCATCGACTTGATGATCACAGGAGGAGGATATCTATGGATTTTCCAAAAAAAATATCAATATTCTGTGATACGGTTAACGAATGGACCGGGCGAATTTTCGGCTGGGTTATCGTCCCACTTGTGTTGCTCACCGTTATGGAAGTGATACTTCGCAGAATTTTCGGAATGCCGACCATATGGAGTTTTGAAGTACTGAAACAGTTATATGGTGTTCATTTTATGGTCGTCGCAGGGTTCGGATTGCTGTACGGATCACATGTGTCGGTAGATGTATTCACCATGATTCTTTCAAAGAAGAAGAAGGCTGTCCTTAGCATCATAAGCTATGTGGTATTCTTTTTCCCTTTCTGCATTATCTGTGTCTGGCAGGGCTATCTTTTCGCGGCGACTTCATGGGCGATGAAGGAGACTACATGGAGTGTATTCGCGCCGCCTGTTTACCCCGTAAAAACGGTCATTCTAATATCCTTTTCACTTCTACTGCTACAGGGAATATCTGAATGCATCAAAAACATATACATAATCAAGGGGGTTGAATTAAATTATGATTGATATAAGCCCTGAGATGATAACAGTTCTCATGTTTGTCGGCCTTTTGATAGGTCTCTTCATGGGCCACCCCCTTGCCTTTGTTCTGGGAGGCCTGGCAACGATATTCGGATTGCTGGGCTGGGGACCGTCAGTATTTTATATATTCATGAACAGAATATGGGGGACGATGGACAACTATGTCCTTCTCGCCGTTCCATTATTTATATTTATGGCACAGCTTCTGGACAGGTCCGGTGTTGCCGAAGATCTTTTTGAAGCGTTGCGGTATTTGATGGGTCAGACAAAGGGTGGGATTGCATTAGCAGTCATTGCGGTTTCCACGATCTTTGCTGCATGCACCGGTATTATCGGGGCCTCCGTGGTAACCATGGGTCTTCTCGCTATCCCGATGATGCGAAGGTACAAGTATAGCGATGAACTGACCTACGGATCCATCTGTGCAGGAGGGACGCTTGGCATACTTATCCCACCCAGTATTATGCTGGTTGTCATGGCAAGTCAGGCAACCCTGTCTGTCGGGAAATTATTTGCCGGAGCCATATTCCCGGGATTCATACTCTCTGCCCTCTATATGGGATACATCGCGATAAAGTGCTATCTCAAGCCCGAACTCGGGCCACCCATTAGCAGGGAGGAGCGGGCACAGGTAACCAACGTACAGGTTGCCATGATGGTCTTAAAATCTCTTGTTCCGCCCATGGTTCTGATATTAGGAGTTCTGGGTTCCATATTCTTCGGCGTTGCAACCCCGACCGAGGCATCCGGAGTGGGTGCATTTCTGGCGTTTATTATGGTGCTGGCCTACGGAAAATTCACATGGCAGGGGTTGCGCCAGGCCGTTATGCAAACGGCAAAGACAACCACGATGGTAATTATGATTCTGTGCGGCGCTACCTGCTTCACAGGCGTTTTTCTCGGTGTTGGTGGCGGAGATGTTGTAACAAGTTTTGTCCTGGATTTGGGATTGGGTAAATGGGGTACGTTCTGGGTTATGATGGCGATTGTTTTTCTCCTCGGGATGTTCATTGACTGGATCGGCATTGTCCTCATCTGTTTCCCCCTCTTTCTGCCGATTGCCAAACAACTTGGTTTTGACCCGATCTGGTTTGTTATTATGATGGCGGTTAATCTTCAGGCATCGTTTTTGACGCCACCCTTCGGGTATGCCCTCTTCTATATTAAGGGCGTTGATCCAGAGGGGATTGATATTAGAAAAGTATATCGGGGAATTATTCCATTTGTTGTCCTTATGGTGACAGGTCTTCTAATCTGCGCGTTATTTCCTGACGCAATCATGTGGCTCCCTAATCTTCTGATTGATTAATTTGAAATGATCCATTGATCACCGGCATTGCCGGTGATCAATGGATCCATGTACTCGATATCAATGGTGCCGATCTCGAATCTGATTTTTGTGAATTTTACATAATCGATCACATCCGGGGCGTTCCCAGTGGAGGAAATTCACGAAGGGGATTTAATCGGCCTCGGCGATTTTGAATTTGAGGTCATTCTAACGCCGGGACACGCGCCTGGTCATATCTCGTTATTTGAAAAGAGAACTGGCATCCTGTTCGCGGGAGATCTGGTCGGAAACAGTCCGGCATGGTACACGCCGAGTTCAGGAGGACTGACCGGATACCTTGATAGTCTCGATAAACTGGAATCAAAGAATGCTTCTCTTCTGATCCCCGCCCATGGAATGATAACGGATAATCCATCGCAGGGAATCGATAGAATCCGCAGCAAATTATTAAAAAGAGAAGCGATTCTAATTGAAGCGCTGAAGGGCGGGCCCAAAAGTTTCATGGAATTAAACGCCGCGCTCTTCCGTCATGATATAATCCACTTTTTCCCGGGGTGTGGAATTATAGAAAGCCACCTTGTTAAACTGGAACAGGACGGCATGATCAACCGTGATGGAGACGTGATCCGTCTGAAATATTGACGAATCCTTCACCCGCTTACGGGCATTCAAGGCCCTACCCGTGTCAGTTGTAGGCCAGGCGAATCTCTTCATCGACCAGTGTCGGCTTAATAATCTGTTTCCACTTCGGAGTATTCCATGTCCCCAGTTGATCGTGCATGATAAGGTATTTTTGCGGAATGGGATGGGTGCCATAGACTACTTCAACGCCGTATCTCTTTTCGATAAAATCGTGGAAATAAGTAATATATGGACATGGTGGGTATCCCACAATCAGCCCGGTGGCAAGGTGTATCACGCTTGCACCGTTTCTCGTCATTTCATCCACGGCATATTCGATATTGCCTCCGGGACATCCATCGCAGGTTGTGTAGCCGACAGTCTCGACTGCCATATCTTTGTACCGACTGAACGCGCCTTCCCTGTTTTGCAGTGACCTGAAACATTTCCCGCCTGCGCATCTGCGGTAGCGGTCGCAGATGATTATTCCGATTTTGATTTTTTCACCCATTTTCATATTACCTCCCCATCCTTTTTTACCACACAATATATTCCCTTGCCTTCAAGCCCGGGACCGAAGCACAGATTGTCTGATTTACACTGCGCTTTTTGGAGATCCCCTGCCTTCCACCGATTGATCAGGCCCGGTTCTCTGATTAGGGGGCGGCTCATAGAGATATAATCCGCCACTCCGTTTCTCACAAGTTGTTCGGCGACTTCAATGGATCGCATACCGCCGACCAGGATTAACGGGATGTTAATCTCTTTTTTGAATGCGCTCGCCTCTTCCCTGAAGTAGGCCTCCCTGTCCGGAGAATTGATCTTCGACCGGCTGGGGGACAGTCTGCCGCTTGTAAGTGAGCCGCCGGTCAGTTCGATCGCGTCGAGACCGGCATCGGCCAGCAGACGCGCGACTTGAAGAGATTCCTCCAGGTCCAGCCCGTCCTCCACGAAATCCCGGCAGTTCATCTTGATCAGAACCGGATAGTCTTTGCCCACAGCCTCTCTGATGGCGTGGCACACTTCGAGATGAATCCGGGCCCGGTTCTGAATACTTCCTCCATATTCATCCCGCCGCTTGTTAAAAGTGGGGGAGAGAAACTGGCTTAGCAGATAGCCATGAGCGGAATGAATCTGAACACCGTCAAAGCCCGCTGATCTGGCCCTCCGTGCCGCGGCGGCAAAGGCGTCAACAATTCCCTGGATATCCCGCGCCGTTATTTCCTTTCGCGGTGACTCTGCCGGCAGTTCATCGAAGTCTGAAACAACCAGGGGAAGGTGTCCGGTTAATTGCGCGGATGTAAAACAACCGGCATGGGCCAGTTGGGCTATGATTCTGCCTTCACACGCGTGAACAGCGGCGGTCATTTCCTGAAGTCCCGGGATGAGTTCATCGTTGTAGATGCCAAGCTGCCAGGGGCTCGCTTTACCCTCCGGCCGGATATATGCGTGACCGCTGATGATCAGGCCCACGCCGCCTCTGGCCAGGGCTACCATTGTTTCAATCAGTTTCAGTGTGGCGGTTCCATCATCGGCAGCCATCCCTTCCCACGTCGCCGATCGAACGAATCGATTCGGCAAACTCATACCATTGATCACGCTGTCTTCAAATAGTTTATTCATCTCTTTTCTTTCCTTAACGGTTCCGAGCGGTAATATATTGCGAGTTTGACCCCAGTTTTACTTTCATGGTAGATAAAGTCAAGGAAAAGATAGTATTGGTAATCAAGGAGGTTTACCTATGCGGAACATATTGTGGTTTGTACTTCTTGGGACCATCTGTTTTATATTGGGGGGCTGTGGCTTATTCATTAAAGACATTCCTCAGGGCCAGATCGTATCTCCAGCCCCGATGGATCATTTTATCAGGGTTGGAGATGTGAATTTTCACTACCGGGAATATCCCGGAAAGGGTGAGGATGTCTTTCTTCTTCACGGCTTTGGCTCCTCCACTTATACATGGGATGGTGTGGCTCCATATCTTCAGAAGCTGGGCTATCATGTCTGGGCGCTTGATATGAAGGGTTTCGGATGGTCCGATAAGCCGGAGGATGCGAAGTACGACCCCGTCACCCTCATGGAAGAAGTTAATCGGTGGATGGATGTGATGGGCCTTGGTGAGGTAACGTTTGTGGGCAATTCACTTGGAGGTGCTATCGCGGTGCTCATGGCCGTTGAACACCCCGAGAGGATAGGGCGCATGGTTCTGATAGACGCGGCCTCATACAACCAGACAGAGATGCCTTTTATTGTAAGGATGGCGGGCATGCCGTTTTCACGCGGCTTTGCGAAACTCTTCTTTGGCCGATGGGCGATAAAGTGGAACATGAAAAAGGTGTTCTATCATGCCGACCGCGTGACGGATGAAAAAATAGACGCATACTATGAAAGGATGTGCACCCACGGCGCGCTGGACGCCCAGATATCAGTGGCAAGGTCACTGGACTTTGGCGTATTCGAAAAGTACGCAAGACTCATACCTGATATAAAAACGAAGACATTGATCATATGGGGGAGGGAGGACAAGTGGATACCCCTTGAAAACGGTCTCAGATTCAGAAAAGAGATTGCCGACTCTACCATTGTGGTGATACCTGAGTGTGGTCATATACCGCAGGAGGAATATCCCGAGAAAACTGCGGGGCTGATAGCCAATTTTATACAGAATCATAAAACTGTCGATAATTTGAGCATACCGGTGGGCGGTAACAGGTGAGCCGTTCCTCCGCGAGAGTGGTCACACGGTTATGAACTCAAATGGACGAATCATTCGTATTTCAGCCCGGGGCGCGCTTTCCGATACCCTCTTGAGGAACCCCGGCATATCCTGAAAGGGCAGGGTCCGTGCCGTGCCGTCTTCCGACAGGGGAGAGGAGAAATCGTCATAGTGAAAGGGGATGATGACCTTTGGCTGTACTATCTCCGGAAGGCGGGTGCAATATTCCGGAATCTTTTTCCACCCCGGAACGCACATGAAGAGAACATCGCAACGATGCCCCTCGACCTCAGACTCTATGAAATTTGCGCTTCCGGCGTGCATGAAAACAGTTCCTCCCATCTCCAGCTTCGGCATATAGACGTCACCGACCCTGTAGTCACTGGCCTTCATCGGCAGCCGGTTTTCAGGGTTGATCTCGCCCGGGTATGGCACTTTCCCGAAAAGAACCAGCCCATGCCTTGACCGGATCATGGTAACTGACGCGCCTCCTGGCAGATCAACCCGCTCACCCCCCTTGCACACGGTAACAATACCGGGTTTTCCATGCAGGGCCATGAGTGTGTCAAGGCTGGTACTCCCTATCAGCGGACAATCAAGGTGCTTTGCAAATTCAGGGATATCAAGGACATGGTCAAAGTGTGTATGCCCCGCAATTATCGCCGATAAACCGCCCGGCAGTTTCTCAAGATAGCTGCCTATCAGGTTTGCCTTCGACTTCGGGTGGCCGAAGAAGATCTCGAACTTTCCGGGTCTCGAATGATAGGGGTCTATCAATACGGTCTTCCCGCCTTCAGTAAACTCAACTCCTGCGGCGCCGGTCCAGCGAATTTTTACCATGAGTACACCTCCTACAGATCCCCCGAGTGTAAAAAGCCCTAATGTTCTCCCGTGGACATGACAAAGAACGGGGCGTGGTTCGATGTGAACACGGGAGGATCTCTTCGCAAGATCGGCTGGATCGCGGGATTTTTTCTGAACTCGCGCTCCAGAAACTGTCTGACATGCTTTCTGTCCCACCCTCCGGGATGCCTGAACTGTCTGTAGAGGGTCAGGTCGCCGGAATAAAAATCCTCGGTATCCAGGACTGCCGCATCCGGCCCGTAGGCGGGCATGTTAAATATTGCAAGGTTGAGATAGCCGATACATGCTTGATGTTCTATAACATAATCAAGGGTGTTTTTCGCCTCCCTGTACGTTTCGGATGGTGTTCCGAAGAGGAGATATATGTAGGTTCCTATGCCGGCATCGCTGAGATTTTTCAGTGCCATGGATGCCTCTGTCAGATCGATGCCCTTGTCGAGTTCGTCGAGAACAGACTGATCTCCCGATTCGAGACCGATCTTAAGCATAACACACCCGGAGCGTTTCAGGCTTTTGCAGAAGTCAGGGTCTGTTAGCTGATGGGTTATGCGTGCAAATCCGTACCAGGGGATACTGGGGGGATTGGCGACTATGGCCGTAAGAAATGCCGGACTCATCGCGTTATCGAGAAAATGAATAAGGCAGGGCCTTTCGCGCTCAATGAGGCTTTCTATATCGGAAATCGACTCCTCCAGTGGAAGGGGAGAATAGGAACCGCCTTCGGCCTTTTCCGGACAGAAGGTGCATCGACTCCAGTAGCAGCCATTTGACGCGCTGTAAGGGAGGATAAAACCCGGAGACAGGTAGGGCTTTTCAAGAAAGGGACTGTAATCCGGTGGCGCGTGCCCATCCGAAGGGGATAATCCGAGTATGTCAAGGAGGGGACCCTCACCCGGCCCTGCCACCATATTATCAACAAGACCATCAAATGGATTGTTCCAGCCGGGGTTGCTGAGCCAGGATGTTACAAGGCCTCCGCCCAGAACCAGTCTTGTGTCCGGGCAGAGTTTTTTTATGAGACCGATCATGGAAAAAGTCGGTATGGCCTGGCTCAGATAGTTAAGCGAAATTCCGACAACGGAAGGCTCCTCATCTTCGAAAACAGCCGACAGGCGTTCCATAAAATAGTCGTAAAAAGGACTCATTTCCGGTTGCTCTGATGCCCTTATGAGATCGGAACTTCTGAGAGGTGAGAGGGTGAGATCCTGATAATTCGCGAGGCCGAGATGGACGTCGTGGGAGCGTGCGACCTGACCGAGAACGCGGTCTATATCGTTGATCGCCCGCCTGTAGCGGTCTCTATTGTTGTAGAGATCCGGGTGCCGAAGCGCGGAAACATTCGAATCGAGATGTTTCGATGCCCGTCTGGACCACGTATCGTCGGCCTCGACGGGACATTTCAGAAGACTCGTCAGACCTTCAAGATTGGCATCCAATACCCGGCAGCGAACATTATGCATCCTCAGTGTCCCCAGAAGCTTAGCGATTCCAGCGGGCGGTTCACAGGGCCTTACGACCGGAGGGTTGATCAAAAGCATAGTGAAAAAATCCATGGTTCGCACGCAAGCTTTCTCGCATGGTATGATGTCATATGGTTCGTCCGACTTAAACGTCCTTTTTGATTGAAAGACAGGTAATGAAAACATCTCCACACATCTTCTTTACCATGAATTTGCTTTTATTGGGTATAGATATCTGTTATCTTCTGTTTCTGATAAAAACCTCCTTTGTTTTATTACAAAAAATGAGTACAATGAAGCAACAAATGATTGTCATGGTCCCATGATTTTAAATGTTACATAGAGGAGTTCTTATGGAGAGACAGAGCATAGGCAGGCGCATTGTATTCCCAATTGCCATGATTCTCGCAGGCATGATTATAGCGCTCAATCTCTATGATTTTGCCCGGACCATCGAGGGCGGAGGTCTGCACTCATTCGTGGTCAATCTCTCGGTAATTCTCATGGTCCTGAGTATCTGGATGGGGGCGATGATTGCAAATACCATTGCCTATTTCAGAGGGGCGAGTTTTCCGGAGCGCCTCCTGGTGAGTATGTTTACACCGGTGGTATTCCTCTTGAAGCAGTGGCTGGGAATATGGGGTATCTTTTCGGTTGGTGAGTTTTTCTTCTTGCTCCTGCACCATGTTATACTATCGGCCGTCGTCATCAATCTCATCGGCATGGGGCTCTCTGAACTGTGGTGCCGGATTATTCATCGCGTAAAGAGCCGCGATCCGGCAGTTAAGCTGTTCCAGGTCGGAAACATGGCGGTGCTTTTTCTGGGTTGTGGAATGCTTACCCTCATGTTCTGGCATTTCGGACATTTCTACTACTATCTGTTTATGGATACATATATCAAGCTGTTCCTGTAAGCGTTCGGCTTTCATGAAATTAAAAACAAGGAGTTTTCTATGAGCGCTGATAAACCTTCAATTTTCAATGAACCTGTAACACGCAGACAGGCGGTTAAAACAATCGGGACAACTGTCGCGGCAGGCCTTGTCGGTTTGAATTTCCCCGGTATTGTTTCAGCTAGGGGCAGGATGCCCAATGTAATCTTTATCCTTACGGACGATCATCGCTGGGACGCCTTTGGCTGTATGGATCATCCCTTCCTCAAGACTCCCAATCTGGACAGAATTGCCGGGGAAGGCGTGATGTTCGAAAACAGTTTCTGCACGACCTCTTTGTGCAGTCCATCCAGAGCCAGCTTTCTGACCGGGCAGTACGCGCATACCCACGGAGTTAAGACCAACCATACTCCCTGGAATGAAAAGAACGTCACCTTTATTGAGCTTCTGAAACAGGCCGGTTATGACACGGCATTTATCGGGAAGTGGCACATGCCCGGGGAGGGCCTGCCCCGTGTGCGTGGCCTGGACCATTTTATTACCTTTACCGCCCAGGGAGGGCAGGGTGTGTACTATGACTGCCCGCTGTATATTGATGGTGTCCATACCGAGGGAAGGGGTAAGTACATTACCGAAGACCTTACCGATCGGGCATTACAATGGATCGGACGGCCAAGAAAGAATCCCTTCTGCCTCTATCTTTCGCACAAGGCGGCTCATTTTGGCTTTGCGCCACCCAAACATCTCGACGGGATGTATAAGGGGATCGATCTGCATCTTCCGCCGGAGGCGGACGATTTCATCCCCATAACGAACCGTCACCTCTTTGTCGGGGCTCCGGCTCCCTTGAGCTTCCTCTACCGCAGGTACTGTGAGACCGTGGTTTCGGTTGATGAACAGGTGGGCAGAGTCCTCCAAAAGCTCGATGAAATGGGTATGGCTGAAGATACGATACTGATCTATGCCGGGGACAACGGGCACTTCTTTGGCGAGCACGGCCTGTATGACAAGCGGCTGGCATACGAAGAATCAATCCGCATCCCGTTCTTCGTCAGATATCCCGGGCTGATTTTCGACCCCGGCCGCAGAGCGCAGCAGATGGCGCTGAATATCGATCTGGCGCCAACACTGCTTGAACTCATCGGCCGGAAAATTCCGCCGGGCATGCAGGGCCGGAGCCTTGTGCCTATTCTCAGATCGAAAGGTGCCCCCGGGAGGAAATCATGGCTCTACGAACACTACCCGGTGTATCCGATTCCGATCCCGGGAATTGCGGCGGTGAGAACCGATACGCATAAATACATAACATATCAGAATAACATTCGGCCGCCAGAGTTGTTTGATATGGTCTCTGATCCCAAAGAAAAGCATAATCTGATTGGTACACCCCGGGGCAAAGAACTTCTGCCTCGGCTGAAAAGCGAGCTGGAAAAGATAAAGGCGACTACCGGGTATATTGGGGAGCTTTAAAATTTGCCATTCCAGTGAGGACGGGTTGCGGGCTTGTGAGAAGGTTGTCGAGTTTTCCGTCAATCACTGGCAGGTACCTCAGACAATCAATTATACGTGACACCAAGGGTGCCAGAATGGAATAATATTGAAGCTCTCCAAGCTCTGCCTGCATGAGTTGCCATGCGGATGGTCACACGTTTTCCGTCTCAGCCTTATAGCGATCGTAATAGGAGATCACTTTTTTGATATAGTAACGTGTGGTCTTGAACGGAGGTATTCCCTGGTACTGCCTGACATTCCTGCTGCCAGCGTTGTATGCCGCGAGGGCCATACTGGTGTCCCCATCGAATCTGTCGAGGAGTTGTCTAAAGTATCTGACACCACCATGTATGTTAAGCTCCGGATCAAAGCTGTCTTCCACGCCAAGGGCCTTTGCCGTTGCTGGCATGAGCTGCATGAGTCCGCGTGCGCCCTTCTTGGAGACGGCCCTGGGATTGTTGCTCGATTCTGCCATTATGATAGCCCTGATTAGTTCCGGCTCGACCTGATAGAGGTCAGAAGCCTCTTGTATAATCGCGTGAAACCGAACATTCGGGCTCACAGACACAGGTTCTTCTGATACTTGAGAGAGGTTGTAGTTTTGAAATATTCCAGGAATAATTAAAAGCAGGGCCGTTCCGATAATAAATGCGAGCCAGCATATCGAAACGGCGTGCCGATCTAACGGCAAATCATCGTTCATGATTAACTCCATGTAATAAATTTATAGTCTCCTTTGCGCGGCGAAAGTAATGGAATGGGAGTAATATGTCAAGAAAAAAATAAGAAATAACAGGGCGGAGAAATTAACCCTGCAAAGGAATCCCTCTTCAATCTCAGCATCTTCCGTCTCTCAGAAATCCTGTATGAAGAGGAAAAACGGACCGGTCCAGACGAGTTGGTTTTTTATAAGTGTATCAGTCTTCACCAAACACGCTTGCGGAAAAAATAAATATCTTTGTGTCCGTATCCTTCCATGCATTCTCCGGCAGGCCCGCCTTGACACAGGTCTGACTCAGGAAGGTGTCGGAGTCCCAGTTATATTCTGTGGCAACCTGAGGTAGCAGCAATCCCGAATGGTAACCTCTTACAATGTAGATTCCATGCCGCCCTACTTCAATTTCGTTGACATTTTCTATTTGCCTCAATGGTGTCAGGGCCGATATTTCTATATCCAGCCCGTCAAGTTCATCTTCAGTTACCTGGCGGAACCGTGTATCTTTGAAGGCTGCCGCCTGTGCCATTTCTTCGACAGTTTCGTGGAGGGGCTTTCGGCCCTCGATAAGGCCTATACACCCTCTCAATTGCCCCCGTTTTTTGAGTGTGACAAATGCACCCATTTTCTTCTTCAGGGTACTGGATTCAATGTCAAAATGGGGCATATCTCCTCCGGAAAACCCGGCTTCGATACTCTTTCTCGCTATTCTGAGCAGCAATTCCTGCTCCTGCCTTGTCAACTCTTCTACGGTAATTTCCTGTTCCTTCATGCTGTCCTCCGGGTCCTGATAAAAGACAACGGCGGCATACCCGACAACCCCGCTTTTATCGCCAGTGATATCACCGGAGTTCATATATTCCAGCAATCTGCTCCTGTCAGCTTTCATCGCCCTGGCCACCATCATGGTTACAATGATGGCCCCGGCCCCGCATGCTTCGCTCTCTCCTTTTCCAAGGCTATGCAGGAATCCGTCAATGTCCAGCTTCTCAATGTATCCAAGCGCTGCCGAATCCATTTCGACCGCCTTGTCGTAATCGTGGTAGTGAGAAAAATCGGAACTGGCGATAACCAGAACTCTCTTGTTTCCGATCGCTTGAATAATTGCGTCGGCCAACGCCCTGCAGGTACCCATGTCCTGTGTCCCCATCAAGATGGGAACAAGGGAAACATCATCGAGAACCATTTGGAGAAAGGGGATCTGGATTTCAAGGGAATTTTCAGGTGAACGGTCATCGGGAGCAAATGAGACAATCCCATTGCTGTCAGCCACGATTTCTCCGGCCATAATAGTATCAACAGGCATAACACCGAGCGGTGTCTCATAGCCGGTCCCATTATATATGGTAGCGCCACTGAAACGCGCCCTGTGGCTGGGCCCTATAACAATTACCGCGTCGAACCAGTCTCCCTGGACGGTTTTGTAGGCATGGGCGGCAACCTGTCCGGAATAGACGAACCCGGCATGTGGGACAACAAGGGCTGTTACTTGCCCATTAATATCAGACACACGGGCATCACTGAGGTATCTATTTATATCAGTTTTTAGTTGCTCTGGATCTCCCGGATACCACGAACCCGCAATAACCGCTTTCCTTACATTGTCCATTTCTCCCCCTTTCCCTTCGGCAGAAATCAAAAAGACAAGGGAAACAATAAGAATTATACAAGACATCGTTTTGATAGACTTATTCATAGTTCCTGACAAACATTGTGAGATGGTCGTATTCTATAAATGATTTTTTCTCATGTCAAGCACGACTTGCAACAGCACAGACACACAAAAAATATTGACTATCTCCCTGTGTCCATATAGAATCCGCGTGCTCTGACCGAAAAATGGTGGGGTTGAGAAAGTTTATTTGCTTATTGGAGGTTCATCATGTGTGTTAAGGTTGCTATAAACGGTTTTGGACGGATAGGCAGATTTCTCGTAAGGGCCTGCCTTGAAAGAGACGATATTGAGATTGCCGCCATTAACACGAGGGCAGACGCGCAAACCATTCTGCATCTCCTGAAGTATGATTCCGTTCATGGTAAAATCAGGGCAGACGTTACAGCGGGGGGAAATTTTCTCGTCGTTGGGGGCAAAAAGATACAAGTGACAAACGTAACAGGCGACATGGCTGCTCTTCCCTGGAAGGAGATGAACATTGATGTCGTCATGGAATCTACAGGAAAATTCCGAACACAGGAAGAAGCGGGCGCGCACATCAGAGCCGGTGCGAAAAAAGTCATCCTTGCGGCACCCGGGAAGGGCATTGACGGTACATTTGTCATGGGTGTAAACGAAGGTACATATGATCCGGGGAAGCATGATGTCATATCCAACGCATCCTGCACGACTAACTGTCTCGCCCCGGTTGCCATGGTAATACAGGACAGCTTCTCCATTGTGAAAGGGCTCATGACGACCATTCATTCATACACGATGGATCAGAGACTACTCGACGGCTCGCACAAGGATCTGAGAAGGGGCAGGGCCGCCGCCATGTCCATTGTTCCGACATCCACAGGGGCGGCAAAGGCAGTGGCCGAGGTAATTCCCTCTCTTCAGGGGAAACTCGACGGCTTGGCGCTGCGAGTTCCGACACCTAATGTTTCACTCGTGGATCTTACGATAGAGGTGGAAAAAGCGGTGACCGTGGACGAGGTAAACTCCGCCCTGAAATCCGCATCTGATGGGAAACTCAAAGGAATCATGGCATTTTGCGAGGAAGAGCTGGTCTCTGTGGATTTTACCAGCGATTCTCATTCATCCATAGTGGACGCGTCCCTGACGAAGGTTATCGGTAATAATCTCGTCAAGGTCTTCTCGTGGTATGATAATGAAAGCGGTTACGCGTGCAGGATGAGAGACCTCGCCATTTATATCGGGAAAACGTTATAGCCAAAGCAAACCCCTGAGGGCAGATATTATGATAAAACCCATTATAGCCGCAAACTGGAAGATGCACAAGATCATCCCCGAGGCGGTCAAGTTCGCGAAGCAGTTGAAAAAAGAATTTCCCGAACCCGGGGATGTGGATGTAGTTATAGCGCCAGTCTTTACGGCGCTGAGTTCTGTTAAAGAGGTTCTAAAGGGTTCCCCCATTCACTTGTCGGCTCAGAATATGCACTGGGAAGAAAAAGGCGCCTTCACCGGGGAGGTTTCCGCCGCCATGCTCGTTGACTCGGGTTGCGAATTCGTGATAATAGGCCATTCGGAACGGCGTAGCCTGTTCGGCGAAACCGACAAGATGCTGAACAGAAAGATCCACGCGGCCCTGAAATCCGGCCTGAAACCCATATTCTGCATAGGAGAAACCCTCGAGGAACGGGAATCAGGGACAGCATTCGAGGTTATTCGAAACCAGATAAAAGAGGGATTGAATAATATAACTTCTGATGATATAAGGCGGGTTGTTTTTGCGTATGAACCTGTCTGGGCAATCGGTACGGGAAAAACAGCAACGCCTTTCGAGGCACAGGAAGCACACAGGTTTATCAGGGAAACGATAGCTGATGATCTTGAGAATGCTCATGCCTCGGAAACAGTAATCATTTACGGGGGCAGCGTTAATCCGGAGAACACAGGCAACCTGATGAACCAGCCGGATATAAATGGAGCACTTGTGGGCGGAGCGGGCCTGGATTTCGAGTCATTCACAGAGATTATCAAGACTTCAACGAGATAAGGAGACCAGCAAAATTGCATGCAGCCGTAGTTAGTTTTCACATCATAATATGTATAGCGATGATTTTAGCCGTGCTTTTACAAACTGGTAAGGGAGCGGATATGGGGGCGGCATTTGGCGGTTCCAGCCAGACAGTCTTCGGAAGCAGCGGGCCGGGAACATTCCTCGGGAAGATGACAACGTTCATAGCGATAATCTTTATGCTGACCTCCCTGTGGCTTGCCTACTCATCGACGCATAAGGTCAGCTCCATAATGGAAAATTCTTCCGGGACGGGAGTTGAAAGAACCATACCGACAGACGAAGGTAACAACGCGGCATCTGGAGCAACCCCTTTAAAGGATGCGGGTCCAGATAAAGAAAAGGCCGATTGATTTTTGTATTGACAAAAGCACAGAAAAAAATAGCTTGCAACGGATTGCCGAAGTGGTGGAATATGGTAGACACGCTATCTTGAGGGGGTAGTGGCTCACGGCCGTCCCGGTTCAAGTCCGGGCTTCGGCACCAGGAACAAAAGAGGGGGTAGCTTGATTGAGGCTACCCCCTTGTTTTTTTGGGTCCTCTTGCAAGTACAGACGCATGTTGTTATTGGCAACTTAGAAAATTTACTTGTATAAAACAGGTCTCCCTGCTACGTTGCCAAGAGAAAACTTTCAGAGAGGATCGTCATGGAAAACATATCGGATGCCACCAGGCACTTCACTGATTTGAGACGGCACATGTGGATGGCCGGTATTGAATTGGATCTGCGCAGGCTTATCTGGCAGATAGCCGTAACGGGGAAATATATCTACTCCAAGATCCAGGAATCCAACCGAAAACTGGCCGGCGGTGAAAATGTCTACGGGGAGGAACAGCTTGCCCTGGACATAAGCTCCGACGAAATCATCAAACACCAGCTCGAATTCTCGGGCTTCGTCAGCCATTATGCCTCCGAAGAAAGGGATTCCATAATCCAGGTGGGCAAGGGAAAAGGAAAGTACATCGTGACGGCGGACCCCCTGGACGGATCCTCCCTGGTGGACGTCAATCTCTCAATAGGGACCATTATTGGCATCCACAGGAGCTCAATCCTGGAGGGAAGGGGTGAGAGCCTCGTCGCCGCGATATCCATAATCTATGGACCTCTGATCACAATGATCTACTCAGCTGGAAACGGAACCCACGAATTCGTCCTTAACAGGGAGGGGGAATATGTGCTCTCCGGGGAGAACATCACGCTTCTCGAGCGCGGAAGCATACTGGGCGCCGGAGGACTCAGGCGGGACTGGATACCCGGGCATCTCGAATACATACGGCATCTGGAAGATGAGGGGTACAAGCTGCGGTACAGCGGGGCGTTTATCTCCGACATAAATCATCTCCTTATAAAGAGAGGGGGCATTTTTACCTACCCGGTACTAAAAGGAGCCCCGGAAGGCAAGCTGCGCCTTATCTTCGAACTCCAGCCTATGGCATTTCTGGTCGAGCAGGCGGGTGGAATGGCCACAGACGGAAGGCAAAGTATCCTTTCGATACAACCGAAGTCCATCGATCAACGGTGCCCCATCTATATAGGGAGCACTTACGAGGTGGAAATGGCGAAGACATTTTTAGACGCCAGCACTACAACGATGTGATTACTGAGCACAGTCGCAGAGGACCCGACCATGATTTATCAGACCATTGAACAACTGAAACACAACCTCGCTGGTGTACTGACAATCGACGGGGAGGATGTCGGCGTAACAGACGCGGATCGCCTGCGAGATGTCATTGTCGATGACCTGATCTATTCGGCAATATTCAGCCCGGATGATGAAGTAAAATTATCCGCACGATGGTTGATCCGGAAAGTCGGTGCACGGATGGGTTGCGTTGCCTGCTCGATTCAGGCGCTCTACGAGGCGATGGGAAGCGGAGATGTATCGGGATTCACGGTACCCGCGATGAATATCCGTGGAATCACATATTACAGTGCCCAGGCTGTATTTCGTGCGGCCATGAAGGACAAAGTGGGTGCACTGATCTTTGAAATTGCCCGCTCGGAGATTGGATACACCGACCAGCGCCCCTCTGAATATATCGTGGCGATAACCGCCGCCGCCATAAAGACCGGTTTCAAGGGCCCTCTTTTCCTTCAGGGCGATCACTTCCAGATCAACGCGAAAAAATATCTTGAAGATCCGGATACTGAAATTCAGGCTATCACATCTCTCATAAGGGAGGCGATTGAGGCTGGATTTTATAATATAGACATAGATGCCTCCACTGTGGTGGACCTCGACAGGCCCACAATCCGGGAACAGCAGATGGGCAATTATTCTATAACGGCGGACATTACCGCCATGATACGGGAAATAGAACCGGAAAACATCACCGTATCAGTTGGGGGAGAGATAGGGGAGATAGGGGACAAGAATACCACTGTGGAGGAGTTTACCGTTTTTATGGATAACTACCGAAGTGAGCTCCGGAAGAGGGGAGACAACCTGAAGGGAATCAGCAAGATCAGTATCCAGACGGGGACCACTCACGGCGGCGTTCCACTGCCGGACGGGTCAATAGCAAAGGCCAAAATAGACTTTGACACACTGGAAAGAATATCGAAGGTGGCTCGATCCGAATATGGTCTCTCAGGCGCCGTGCAACATGGAGCATCAACTCTTCCGGGAGAGGCGTTTGGCCGGTTTCCTGAAACGAAAACCTCGGAGATACATCTGGCGACAGGATTCCAGAATATCATATATGACAGCAGTCATTTCCCGGCGGAGCTGAGGGACAGGATATACGCTTTCATCAACACGGACCTGAAGGGTGAAAAAAAAGAGAAGGACACTGAAGAACAGTTTATCTACAAGTCAAGAAAAAAAGGATTCGGACGTTTCAAGAAGGACATGTGGGACCTTCCACCCAACGTACTGAAGTCGATCGGCGCGGAGCTGGAAGAACAGCTTTCATTCCTGTTCAACAAGCTGAATCTATCCGGAACAGCAGATATTGTGGACGGACTTGTGGTTTCTGTCGATGTTCCACTGGAAGTTCCTTTGTCACTGATTAAATAAGACGGTTTCGTAAAAAGTCCGAACTTCTGTCGTTTTGTCATTCCCGACCTGATCGGGAATCTATAACTGCTTGTAATTACTGGATTCCCGCTTTCGCGGGAATGACAGATTAGCGAGTGTTTGACTTTTTACGAGTTTATCAAATAACGGTTTTGGATTAATTGGATTTAGAGATAGGATCTGGCGCCGGCGTATCGTTTTTTATAGTAGTTGTTTGAGAGTGAGCTTGTACGCACCGTTTTGCCCGTTCGTGGCGCGTGGATGAATTTACCCTGGCCGGAATATATCCCCACATGGGAGATCCTTTTACTGCCGGAAGTGGCGAAGAACACCAGATCACCCTTTGTCAGTTTTCCACGACTGACCCGGACGCCTGCCTTGTACTGTTCACCTGATGTGCGGGGGAGCCTCAGTCCATTCAGTCTGTAAACAGCCATCGCAAGTCCGCTGCAGTCGAATCCCTTCTCGGCGGATGAACCGCCCCATCGGTAGGGGACACCGACAAAGCTTCTTGCCGTTTTCACCACCTCATCTCTGAAATATATATCACCATATTTCAATTTTTTTGTTATGGAATAATCTTCCGGACGGACGATGTAGTATTCACCTATGACCCCCATCGCCCTCAGAATTTCCGCTTCTCTGCTGGCAAGTTCCCTCGATTTAAAACTACCGAAGCGAACCTTGTACAGACCTTTTTTATAAAGGAAATAATATGCATCCAGGTTATCGCTATTCAGGCGATTGACAAGTCGGGCGGCATTTTCAACCTTTGAAAAGGCCCCGACCTGGATGGCGTAGCCCATCCGGGTCAATTTTTTTTCTTTTGTATCCGGTTGATACTTATAGGAATGAATTTGTCGCGGGCTGCACCCTGTCATAAGAAACAGGGCGAGAAGAAAAACGATGGCCGGGATGCCCGGTAATCTACATGGCTTCATAGTTCCCGAATATAAAAAGGAATCGGTATGATATGTTTATGCTTACCTTTTACAGTCAACAGGTATATCAACCTACCTTTGCGCCAACATCGGCATCGCCATCGAAGGACACCAGAGAAACTCTGTCTCCCGCATCTGCCGCCAGAAGCATGCCGTGTGACTCCACTCCCATTAGTTTCACCGGTTTCAGGTTGAGTATGACGGTTATCTTTTTTCCTATAAGGTCTTCAGGCTTGTAGCTCTTGCCGATCCCCGCGACGATGGTTCTCTCTTCGCCAACATCTATTTTCAACTTCAGCAGCTTGTCTGATTTCTTGACCCTTTCAGCCTCGACCACCCGCGCCACTCGCAGGTCGATTTTCTCAAAATCCTGGAAGGATATCTCTTCTTTTATCTCTGCAAGTCTTGCAATGGGCGCATCCTCCGGCTTTTCATGTTCCACGCGGGGAAACAGGGATTTACCGCGAGTAAGGACATTGCCCTTCGGAAGGCCGCCCCATGTACGGATGCTGTCGAAGTTCTGAGATTCAATATCCTCTATACCGAGTCTCGTCAGGATATCCCCGGCAGAATCGGGCATAAAGGGGAGAAGCAGGATGGCGATAACACGAAGCGCCTCCAGTATATTATATATAACAGTATCCAGCCTTGCTTTGGCAGACGGGTCTTTGGCCAGGCCCCAGGGTTCCTGTTTAACGATATACCTGTTTGTCATGTTGATAAGGTCCCATATCGAAATGAGGGCCTTGTGAAACGCGAGAGACTGGAAAGACGTCTCCACCTCAGGGAAGATCATCGCAGCCCTTTCGATAAGTGGCGCATCATCAGGATGGTTAACCGCCGCGGGGACCAGCCCGTCACAGTATTTCACCGCCATTGAGAGGGACCTGCTGACCAGGTTCCCCAGGTCATTCGCAAGATCGGAGTTTATTCTCTGGACGAAGGCATCTTCGCTGAAGTTTGAATCAAGGCCGAAGACCATATCTCTCATAAGAAAATATCGAAAGGCATCCAGACCGTACTTATCTTTCAGGTCGAGGGGTTTCACCACGGTACCGCGGCTTTTTGACATCTTGCTCCGGTCGATGTTCCAGTACCCGTGCACGTTCAGATGTTGATAGGGCTCTATTCCAGCCCCCTTAAGCATGGTTGGCCAATAGATGCCGTGGGGCTTGAGAATATCCTTGGCTATCAGGTGCTCAGAGACGGGCCAGAAGGTCTTGAAATTTTCACTGTCGGGATATCCGATCCCCGTCAGATAATTTATCAGGGCGTCAAACCACACGTAGGTCACGTAGTTTTCATCAAAGGGGAGGGTGATACCCCATGTCAGTCTTGTCTTGGGCCTTGATATGCAGAGGTCTTCGAGCGGTTCTCTCAAAAAAGCGAGTACCTCATTCTTGTATCTTTCAGGTCTGATAAAGTCAGGATTATCCTTGATATGCCCGATCAGCCAGTCCTGATATTTACTCATCCTGAAAAAATAATTGCTTTCATTCCTGGTTTCGGGAACCGTGCGGTGGTCGGGACACATCCCATCTACCAGTTCGCTCTCCCGGTAGAACCGCTCACATCCCACGCAATAATGTCCCTCATACTCACCGAAATATATATCCCCTGAGTCATAAACCTTCTGCAGTATCGATCTTACCACTTCTACATGGTCTTTATCCGTTGTCCTGACAAAGTAGTCATTAGTTATCGCGATCTTCGGCCAAAGAGCCCTGAATTTTCCACTTATTCTATCCGCGTAGTCCTGGGGGGATTCGCCGGCCAGTTCAGCCGCCTGTGCGACCTTGTCGCCATGCTCGTCAGTACCGGTTAAAAAATATGATCTGTATCCCGCCATTCGGTGAAACCGTGTGATAACATCGGCAACTATGGTGGTATACGCGTGTCCTATATGAGGAGACGCATTCACGTAATATATGGGTGTAGAGACGTAAAAATTCTTCATGTATTTCTCCGAATAATTATTTCTGATTTACTGTCCCCGGTTCTTGACCTCCGTCTTTTCTCTGGAGTTCGTTCACAGATACTTCAACCTCGTTTCCATCACCGAGATCCACAACGAACGTTTCTTCAAGTAAGTTCAGTCGTACCACCTTGCCTTTTCCGTTCGGGGTGTTGACGTTTTTTCCACACTTAGGCATATTCTTTTTCGCATTCGCGTAAGTCTGATGCTCAAACGCAAGACAGCACATGAGTCTGCCGCAAAGGCCCGAGATTTTTTCCGGATTAAGCAGCATGTTCTGCTCTTTGGCCATCTTGATTGATACCGGGGCAAAATTGTTGAGGAAGCTGGAGCAGCAGAGTTCTCTGCCGCACATGCCGATACCACCATATATACGAGCTTCGCTTCTGACCCAGATCTGTCTCAGCTCAATCTTGACCTTGTACTTCTGCACGAGGTCTTTCACGAGTTCCCTGAAATCGACCCTGTTCTCTGCGGTGAAATAAAAGACAAGCTTGCTTTTATCGAAGAGGAGCTCGACGTCAACCAGTCTCATTGAAAGGTTTCTTTCTCTGATTTTCTCCATGCAAAAATCCAGAGCCATTTCCTCAGTCTTCAGATTCTCTTCATGGATATTCATGTCCTCGGCAGTAGCCTTGCGCACGACCTTCCGGAGATTACGAGGCAGCTTGTCATAGGGGAGGACTCGATGACCACTCGCAACAACGCCCATCGCAACTCCCGATTCTGCATTGACAACTGCCATGTCGCCTTTATTCAATACAACGCCGGCGGCGTCAAATGAATACACCTTTCCCTTGTCTTTAAATCTGATACCCACGATACTCTTTCGAGTGTCCTGGCTGTTGTGTCCCATATTTATCTGCCTTTAGTTAAAGGTAAGGAGTAATACCTTGAGTTTCTATATCTCTTCTCAGTTCAATGCATTAATCGTGTTACGAGAGGCCCTTCAATCGGAGTGCCATGGATTCCAATATCAATTGCCTGCTTGCGTTCCGATCAATGGCGTCATACGCGTGACTTACAGTTTGTATATTTTTCAGGATATCGGCCCCGGCCATTCTTTCTGAAAGCTCTTTCGTGACATCGGCGATATCCCGGTGAATCAGTTTTTCGACATCGTGCGATTCCCGGTACACCATCACATCTCTGTACCATTCCCTGAATATGTCCAGTTTCAGCATAGCGGAATCCCTGTCCGTCCCGAAGCTGTCAGCAAGAAAGAACAATCGGATCCGTCGATAATCGGTGGATTGCCCTGCGGTGAAAAACGTCCTGATTACATCATTTTTAAAGTCAACAGACGCCCCATCTTTTATCTCCTGTGCCCTGCCGATACTGCCCGCCGCCGCCGATGCAACCTCAAGCGCCTGATTTTCATCCATAGACATCCTGTCTGTTAAAAACGAGGCTATTATCTCCGACCGCACAGGATTAAATCTCAGCTTCTGACAGCGTGATATGACAGTCTGGGGAAGCTTGTGAGCACGAGCAGTTATCAGTATGAGAATATTGGAGGACGTCGGTTCCTCAAGGGTTTTCAGAAGGGCGTTTGCCGACGTATCGTTCATCCTGTCCGCATCTGCTATTACGAAAACCCTTTTTTTCCCCTCGAATGGTCGGAACTTTATCTGAGCCTGCAGTTCTCGGATCTTTTCTATCTTTATAAAGGCGCCTTCAGGCTCTATGAACACAATATCGGGGTGGGCGCCGTGATCTATTTTTAAACACGAACGACATACGTCACAGGAATCAGCATTTCCCACTTCACAATTCAGGGCCTTCGCAAAGATCTTCGCCGTGGTTTTCTTGCCGACACCTCTTATGCCCTGGAAAAGAAACGCATGTGGGACGCGTTCATTCAACATGGCGCCCTGCAATACGCTTACTTGTTTGTCCTGACCATAAATATCACTGAACGGCATAGGCCTATCTCTTAATCAGTCCCTCGAGGTGGGCACACACTTCACTGTGTACCTCGTCAATATCTCTGGTAGAGTCTATTATCCTGAACCTGTCAGGATCATCTTTGGCAAGTATAAGATACCCGCTTCTGATTGTCTCGTGGAATTTCAGGTGTTCTCTCTCGAAACGATCTTCAAGCGGAACATCCCCCGCCTTGAGCGCGCGGTCCGTCACCCGGCCGAGGCCCCTGTCTGCGGATATATCGAAAAGAAAGGTCATATCGGGGACCAGGGATCTGGACGCAAAATCGCATATTTCACGTATGGATTTTATGTCCTGTTTTCTCCCATAACCCTGGTACGCGATGGTGGCATCAGAAAAGCGATCGCACAAGACGGTTTCACCCCTTTGCATTGCCGGCACTATGACCTCTGCTATATGCTGGGCCCTGTCCGCTGCAAAGAGCAGCACCTCAGTTCTGCCGGACAGGGAGAGAGTGGTTCTGTCAAGCAGGATTCTCCTTAGTTCCTTCCCTGCTGGAGTGTCTCCCGGTTCGCTGGTTATCACAAAAGGCACGGCGTTTTTCTTCAGATAATCCCCAGCCATTTTGATCTGGGTAGTCTTACCGGAACCCTCGATTCCCTCAAATGTAACAAATAAACCCATGCCATCCGGCCTTATAAAAACAGAAGTAAATGCCCCGGACACTCCGGTCTGTCACTTCTTTTCATCACCGGACTTTATAGCTTCCACCGGGCATATATCGGCACATGCGCCACAATCTGTACAAGTTTCAGGGTCGATAACATATATATCATCCCCTTCACTAATAGCTCCTACAGGACATTCATCCTCACAGCTTCCACAACCGATACACTCATCAGTAATCGTATACGCCATTCTGTTTAATCCTCCAAAAAATGTTTATCCCGATTTATCGGGACCGGGCTTCCACAACCTCAACGACCTCGGGGATTTTCTCCTTAAATCCGATGCGCTCGCTGAAAATCTTTTGAGAGCAAATTCAGTTAATTTGGAAAAAGGATACTGGTAGTGTCCGACGTTAAGATTAAATGACAGTTAAGTGACTTTCTATATTTTCGTTACAATGAACCACAAGCAGGCACTCAATCCTGCTATCACATAGTTTATTACCAGTAGCCCCTCAAGTGTCATCCTGGAAAACCTGATTTTCCTATCACAAAGTCTTAGACAAATCCATATATAAAACACAGGTATCATTAATACTAAGCTCAATGATGATGTGCAGCCGGTAAACGTTGAGGCAACGAGTACAATGCCCTCAAGAATCAATACACCCTTCAGAAGATTTCCGGCGCGTGTTTCCCCTATGATGACAGGTATTGTTTCACGGCCGATCAGGCGGTCACTCTGAATATCCAATATGTCGGAGAGTACGGATTTTGAGAAGACAAGGACAAACACAAACATAAATGCCGCCACTACCCCGCAGGTTATCTCCAGGTTGACACTCACCTGAGGAACCACGGCAGTTACGACAGCCCATCCCGTAGCGGTAAAAATGTTCTTGGAACCGGGTATATCCTCCATCCTTTTACCATAAACAGTAACATTATAGAGCACGCCGGAGAGTGAAATAAAACTGACCAGAATTAAGGTCACCAATCCTCCAGCAAATGAAAGCGCGGACGCAAGCACAAGAGATGCGATGGCAACGGCCATATAGATGCCTCGGTATGTAATATAGGATTTTTCCCTGAAACTCCCCCTGATTCTTCCAAAACTTCTGCCCTGCAGCCGGTTAATTGTATGTATCCCGTATACACATAAAGAAGAGATCAGGATATTTGACAGTCCCACGCTGATGCCCTGAAGCAACATGCAGACGAGTGAGAGACATCCCGCCCCGATGGCGGAAGAGGTGTCTGTTTTGACAAAGAATATCCAAATGTTGTAAAGACTTCCCAGCTTCCACGGCACCCTGGCTTTCTGATTATGGGTCAGGTAGTCTATCACGCCCTCAGTTATCCAGTTCGGAGTGGATGCCCCGGCAGACACGCCAATGTTATTACCCCCGCCAAGATCTATCCCGTCAAGTTCCTCAACCGTCTCGACATGATAAGTTCGGGTCCCGCACTCTTTGGATATTGAGGCAAGCCTCCGCGTATTAGCGCTGTTTTTACCGCCCACGATTATGATTTCGTCCATCTTAGAAGACAGTTTCTTGATCTCGGCCTGTCTCTGCTCGGTTGAATCGCATATTGTGTCAAAGACCTTGGCTCCCGGAAATCTGCGCGTAATCACCGAGGCGATTTCTTTATATTTCACAGAATCCTGGGTGGTCTGGGCCACAACACATATCTTGTCATTTACCGGAAGATGGGCGACCTCACTTTCTTTACTGATAACAATTCCTCTGTCAGATGAATATCCAAGGAGGCTGACAACCTCCGGGTGCTCCTTGTCTCCGACTATGATGATCGCGAAACCCTGCGCGGCATGTTTTTTGATTATCGTCTGGACACGCGTAACCCTGGGACATGTGGCGTCAACTATCTCTAATCCTTTTTCCCTGATTCTTTCCTTTTCCCCGGGTGATATTCCATGGGCCCTTATAACAATGATTCCATCGTTAATCCGGTCGATACTATCCACTGGAACGATCCCCCGGTCCCTGAGGAGTTTGACTGTTTGAGGATTGTGTATAAGAGGCCCGTATGTATATACTTTCTTATCCCCTTTATGGCGGGCTATTTCGAGGACTATGTCAACTGCCCTCTTCACACCCATGCAAAAGCCCGCTGTCTCGGCAAGTTTAATTCCCATCTGTCATTCCGTGTGGATTTTCAGCATGTTTTCTGGAGTACAGAAAGAATTCCCTGTTTCCGGCCGGACCGGTAATCGGAGACTCACAGGTGCCCACCGTTTCAAGACCCAGTCCCTCCGAAAAGCTTACGATTTCCTCAATAACTTTTCTATGCACCCGGGGATCTCTTATAACACCCTTGCCTACTTCATCTCTGCCCGCCTCAAACTGTGGCTTGATCAGGGCAAGGATAACGGCATTTTCGCCTGTGAGATTGAATGCGACCGGCAACACCAGCTTCAGAGAAATAAATGAGACATCTATGACGGCCATGTTTATTGTGTCCTCTATCTCATCACCTGAAAAATATCTGATATTGGTTTTCTCAAAAAGTATTACCCGGGTGTCTGTTCTGAGTTTCCAGTCAAGCTGCCCATATCCGACATCTACCGCGTATACCTTTTTTGCCCCCCCCTGGAGGAGACAGTCTGTAAATCCACCAGTGGAAGCGCCGATATCCAGGGCCACAACATCATTCACATCAACACCAAAGGACGTCAGCGCGCCCTTTAGCTTCAGCCCCCCCCTGCTGACATAGGGATTTTCACCGCCCTTTATCCTTATCGCGGCATCATGTCGCACGAGGGTTCCCGCCTTGTCGATTCTTGTATCATCCAACACAACGAGGCCCGACATAATAAGTGCCCTGGCCTTCTCGCGTGTTACCGCGATACCCCTGTCAACAAGCAGCCTGTCCAGCCGGATTTTGGATTTTTGAGTTTTAAGTTTCAAGCTTCTGGTTTCCGGATTTGTCAAAAAGTTTTAAAGCCCGAAATTCAGGCCAACTCAGCAGGCCAGCCACTTTTCATAGTAATACCTGTCAGGATTTCATAATCTTCCGGACAGCCTTTGCAATGCCAGTCGCGTCAATTCCATGTTTTTTTCTCAACTGGGCCTGCGTCCCATGATCCACGAATTCGTCCCCGATGCCGAGTCTCTTCACAGTAACTCCGGAAATCCCCGCGTCCTCAAACAATTCGAGAACCGCACTGCCGAAACCACCCATAAGGGCGTTTTCTTCAACCGTTATGATCTTTTTGAACGAAGAAGCTATCTCGCACAACAGAGCCTTATCAAGGGGCTTTACAAAGCGACTGTTGACAACGGTCGCCTCGATATGCTCCTTTGCAAGTCTCCGGGCAGCTTTAAGGGAAGGATATACCGTGGAGCCGATGGCTATTATAGCTACATCTTTGCCTTCACGGACAATTTGGGCCTTTCCTATCTCAATACTCTCCGGCGCATTATCAAGAAGAACGCCCGTTCCGCTGCCGCGGGGATACCGTATTGATGCCGGACCCCCGCACTCCACAGCCGTTTTGAGCATATGCTGGAGTTCATTCTCGTCCATGGGAGCCATGATAATAATGTTTGGAATTATTCGAAGGTAAGAATAATCAAAGAGACCGTGGTGGGTGGGGCCATCGTCTCCAACGATTCCTCCCCTGTCAAGTGCGAAAACGACAGGCAGGTTCTGAAGGCAGACATCATGGAGCACCTGGTCATAGGCCCTCTGCAAAAAAGTCGAATATATGGCAACAACTGGTATAAAGCCCTCTGTGGCCAGGCCCGCGGCAAAGGTAACGCCATGTTGCTCAGCTATACCTACATCATAGAATCTTTCAGGGATGTCTTTTGCAAACTGGTCGAGTCCGGTTCCGTCTGTCATGGCCGCCGTTATCGCAACAATCGCTTGATTTTCGCGCGCCAGTTGCACCATTGTGTGGCCGAATATCTCCATGTAAGACGGTATGGAATTATCTGAGGTGACAGATTTCCCGGTGGCGATATCAAAAGGCCCTATGCCATGAAATCTGGATGGTTCCTCTTCGGCAAATTTGTATCCCTTTCCCTTTCTGGTAATGACATGGACAAGGACGGGTCTTTCCAGTTCCTTTACATTCAGGAGATTCTTTATCAGATGATCCAGCCTGTGCCCTTCAAGAGGTCCGATATACTTGAATCCCAATTCTTCAAACAACATGCCCGGAACAATAAAGGCCTTCAACGATTCTTCGGTCTGCCTGGCAAACTTGATTACATGTTCTCCCACACCCGGCACGGTCTTCAGAAAATCGCGGACCTTTGTCCTCAGCTTCGTAATCTGCTGGCCTGCCATAATGCGATTCAGATATGACGACATGGCGCCCACATTGGGTGAGATGGACATCTCGTTATCATTCAGAATAACAATCAGATCCTTCTTCCGTTCGCCAGACCAGTTGAGCCCCTCAAAGGCCATTCCCGCGGACATGGAACCATCTCCAATAACCGCGATTACCTTCGAATCAGCGGCCTTAAGACACCTTGCCTCGGCAATGCCGGAAGCGGCGGATATAGAGGTGCTGCTGTGCCCCACGTCAAAGGTGTCATAAACACTTTCTCCCCTCTTGGGGAAACCACTTATGCCTCCCATCTTTCTGAGTGTATGAAAAGCCTCTCTCCTGCCGGTAATTATCTTGTGCGCATATGCCTGATGACCCACATCCCAGACGACCTTGTCCACGGGCGTGTTAAACACATAATGAATAGCGAGTGTAAGCTCCACTGTTCCGAGAGAGGGCGCAAGGTGGCCGCCGTTTTTGGAAACTACCTCCAGCATCTCCTGCCTGATCTCCCCGGCAAGGATGTTCAGTTCTTCAATCCCGAGACCTCGTATATCTTCAGGGCTGTTGATGCCCTCTAGTATACCTGTTTTTTCATCCATAAAACCATTCTCCAGATCCTATAACAAAAGGGTCAAATATTTATTTTATACAACCTGTTGTACGCACAGCGTGAACTATTAAATGTACAGAATTTACTCCAATCCGCCCAATGTGAATGAATATCATTTCACCCGGTTACATCACCTTGTCAAAGCGTCCAGCGGGCTGACAACCACCGAAATATCCTTTTCCATCACGTGAGTATAGATTTCAGTTGTTTTTACATTTGCATGGCCCATCAGCTCCTGGACAACACGTATATTAACACCATTCTCAAGCAAATGCGTCGCAAAACAATGCCGGAAGGTGTGGCAGCCAATCCGCTTCATAATACCTGCCCTGTCAGCCGCCGTCTTAACTGCCTTTTGCAGGCCCGATTCAAGGACATGATGCCGACGCAAGACATCCGTGCGTGGGTCCCTGCTCAATTTCTTGGAAGGAAAGACATATTGCCAGCGAAACTCCCTCGCGGCATGGCTGTACTTTCTCTCCAGCGCGCCCGGCAAATATACATTTCCGTGACCATGTAACAGGTCTTCGTCATGAAGGCGCTTAACCTTATCAACATGAATCTGCAATTCCGCCTGTATAGATTCAGGAAGAATCGTCACGCGATCTTTGCCGCCTTTCCCGGAGCGTACATATAATTTGTTTCTTTCGAAATCCAAATCCTGAACTCGCAGCCGTATACATTCCATGAGACGGAGGCCGCTACCGTATAAAAGCCGCGCCATCAAAAAATGTATCCTATACATCTGCGCGAATACACGCTGCACTTCGCCCTGCGTCATCACCACGGGAGGACGACGAAACCGTTTTGCCTTGACATGCTCGATCAGACCGTCAATTTTCATATCAAGGACGCTATGGTATAAAAAGACAATTGCATTCAAAGCCTGTCGCTGTGTTGATGCGGCAACATTTTCATGTGTGGCCAGATGGCTGAGAAACGCCTCAATTTCACTTTTTGCCATATCCTGCGGATGTTTTTTGTCGCCGTGAAAATTTATGTACCGCTCAATCCAGTCGCAGTACGTTTTCTCGGTACGATACGCGTAATGATGATAGCGCATAACATGGTGAACTTGATCCATAAGCCGTAACTGAGGATCCGGTCTGAATTTCCCCTTGTTTTCCATAATGGCGTGATATATATTAACAAGACGGAAAAAGCAAGGTGTGTTTTTCCGCATATGTAATGTGAATATAAGAATAGATGGAATCTTTTCAGTGCTATGATGGCAATATCATGTAAAATATTCCATTTATTGACACTGTTATGTGTGACGTGATAATACAAATCCATTACTAAAAGACCGAAGCAGATACCCATTAACCAACCTTTAAAAAAGTCAAGACTGGTGACGTCATAATGGAAGGGTTCTTCAGTTTTTTGTATGCAGTCGCGGGTATGCTTATTGGTGGCCTTGCCACCCACTTCTTGAGTAAAGACATTGCCAGGCGCAATGGATTCAATAAAGCAGTTGACGAGTTCAAATCCGCATTTATCCCTGAACTTAGGTATCTCGATTATAGGTACTCTCCCAATAGAGTAGACATGCCGGGAGTCTATAAAACCCTTTCCCTTGCATTCGACGAACATGAAACTGCTGTTATTAAATTTAGGCAACACTTGAGCAGTAAACAATGCGTTGACTTTGATAAAGCATGGGATGATTATTGCGATAAGCGAGATAATAGTAAGCCATATTTTATAGTTTACGCAGAACCTGACGGAGTGACCGACAAGATTAAGTCTCAAAAGTTTTACCTTGAAAAAATGACCGATCTTTTGAAATTTGCTGAACATAAATAAACCTCACATAACCAACCAATCAACCCGACCTCCTAAAGTCGGCGGGTTATTGCTACGTTATGTGAAGATATTACCCAATGAATATAGTGAGGTTGTCTTATGTTGAGCACATGTAAACCACCATATAAAACCGAAGGAATAGATTTTTCGTGGGATCAGTTAATCCTTGGTGTTAACACTCAAAATTCATATCCAGAAATTGTCGAGGATTTTTGGCGAATAATTGTTCCGGTGCTAAATGAAGTAAAAAATATTGATATCAAAGGTCCCGATGAAGAAGCATGGTTTCATTTACGAAGGGCGACAGGTCCCAACACCGATCAATCAACTTTAAGCTGCTTCCAAGCAAAAATTGAGATTTTGCGATTGAAAAGAGGGTTTATCACACCACAAACTCAAGAAAAAATACGCCTTCTTTCTACCAAACATACTGATGTAATTTGCGCAGGTTGGTGGCCTCTTAATTTTGCAGGAAGACATGACAACGAATTTCTTTCCTTCTTACAAAGTCTTAGTGTGCTGCGCGGGCGCGACAGAATATTCTATAATGCTTTCTTGGCAAATATTTCTGATGAATATGACAGATGTCCACATTGCCAAGAAGCCTATCGAATTATGATGACTTCCAACAGTCCCTGGTCTGAATCATTGGAACCGTGGTTTGCTTACATATCCTCAACCAATATGGACCCAAATAGAACTCACGAGTATGCCCACTGGTTTGGGCATATTTTGTCTGGATGGTCCTAAAACATAGACGAAAGAATCAAGAGTGGAAGATGGGGTCACCCATTCAAGGTGAGGTCAAGTAAAAAACACACC
>CAZINZ010000017.1:0-29883 GCA_964540715.1 uncultured Syntrophaceae bacterium
GTTTTTGTCGAGAAAGGGTTTAAGCTCGAGTAAGAGATGCATCGACACAAAAAAACCATCGTTTAAGAAGTTGATACCAGTTTATGTGGTGTGGCAGCAGGGCGTTTGTCAGCAGGAGAGGATCTGAAGGCAATTTCCGGTAATGTGGAAAAGGTGAATCGCCTGAGTGATGATATGACAGAAGATGCCCCAATGGGGCCGAGCTGGACGATGTTGTCCAAACCTGTGATAGCCGCAGTATCGGGGTATGCCGTGGCGGGAGGACTGGAACCGGGCGTAACGGAAAGTTTTGACATATAGCCTGCCGGAGATCTCAGGGTTCGTAATAAACAGGTTTTCCCATTTCCGTGAAGGAAAAGTTCAGGAAGATGCTGTGTCCGTTATAATCAAGGACCCTCAAATCATCTTCCTGGAGCAGATCGTTCATCACGATGTCGAAGTGTTTGCCGTATCTCTCCTTCACTTTTTCTACGGGCAGATCAGAAGCAATGAATTTTTTTATCCCCTTCGCCGCCAGCTTTTCTACAAAATCAGGATTGGTCAAGGACTTGTACGAGGTCATGATAAGAATGGGCCCTGTGCCCGTAAATATTATGCTGGTTTTCATGTCTGAAACCTCCTCTCCCTGTCTGACGACAGGAATACAAAATTTAAACATGCCACACTTTTGAGGCAAGGCAAGTATAGCTCGAAATCGTATATACGCGCAATCCTGAAACGCCGCATTGTGGATGGATGGAGCCGGCATTTTTTACCTTGAAAAAGAAGGTTCTTTGAGATATTACCGTGGAAAATCATGGGCGGTTAACTCAGCGGGAGAGTGCTACCTTCACACGGTAGAAGTCACTGGTTCAAACCCAGTACCGCCTACCATGAAAATCAAGGGGTTGCGGTTGATGCCGCGGCCCTTTTTCAGTTGAGAAAAGGAGAATTCTTCAAAAACCCTGATGACAAAGGAGGCCGTAATGGAGATTATTTTTAACGCGGAAGTCCTGCCATGGAAAAATCACCCTGTGGTCAAAGATGTTTCCTTAAAAACAATAATCACCACGGAACAATTTGGAAAAGACAGTCCATCCATAATAATAGTAAAAATCCCTGTCGGGATCGAAGTTCCGGAACATGTTCACGAAGAAAGTGAGGACATCCTTTTTATATTGACCGGAAAAGCGACTATGTGGATAGATGGCATCGGGAATTTGAAACTTCAAAAAAACGCAGTCGTTCGTGTTCCACGAAACACGAAACACAGGATATTCGATGTGACCGATGAGCTTCTGGTATATGACGTCTTCTCCCCCGGTACTATGTAGTTTCACACAGGCTTCCTTCTTGCGGTTCCCATAGATACAGCAATTTGCCTTTTCACATTTCACAGATTGTGAAATCAAAGGTATTGAGTGTATAAGAATAATCAGCTATATGTTCCCGCGCTGAAATATACATTCTGACGGAAATACAGGAGAAAAAACGAAATGAATACCTACCAGAAATGGTTTCTGGCCAGCAGACCGTGGTCCTTTACGATGACCGCAGTCTCAGTGAGTGTGGGGAGTGTTCTTGGTTCCATGGACGGCAGCTTTTCATGGTTTCTTTATTTACTTACCCTTGTCGGCATAATTTTTATGCACGCCGCGGCAAACCTTTTTAATGACTACTATGATGTTTTGAGCGGAGTCGACACCCTCGAGGTCTCAACCGCGCAGTATCGTCCCCATCCACTCGTTGAAGGAACGCTTAAGCCAGGGGAAGTGCTGATCGAAGCGATCTGCCTTTTTCTTCTCGCGGCGATCATCGGTATTTTTCTTGCTGTAACGAGGGGATGGACAATTCTGATAATAGGTATGGCCGGGGCCTTTGCGGGTTTGTTTTATACGGCGCCTCCCTTCAGGTATAAATACAGGGGATTAGGGGAGGTCTCAACCTTTTTGATGTGGGGGCCGTTAATGGTAGAGGGGGCGTACTTTGTTCAGCGGCAGACTTTGAGCGTGGATGCCCTCTGGGTTTCGCTTCCCTTTGGCGTGCTGGTGGCTCTGGTGCTCCTCGCCAACAACATTCGAGACGCCGTGGATGACGAAAAAAGAGAAATAAAAACCCTGCCGATCATAGCCGGTCGTCAGAGGGGCATCTGGATATATGTGATGCTGGTAGTATTTGCCTACGTGTCGGTTGTTCTGATGGCATTTACAGGACCCCTGAACCTCTGGTCCCTGATGGTGCTCGTTTCGCTCCCGCTGTTCTTCAGCCTGTTGCGCCGGATGATAAAAAATCCTCCCATTGATGCCGACGCGCAGACGGCGAAACTGAACACGGCGTTCGGCATCCTGCTCCTCATCTCACTTATAATAGGGAGGCTGGCTTGAAACAGCCTGAGTTTTCATGGAAGCCTTTACTGGTAACGATTGTCCTCGCGAATGTACTCTGGTTTGCCACATTTTACCTCACCTTCAGCACCTTCTGGATCAAGATCACAATCTCAGCATCCTCGCTTGCCGCCCTGTCCTGGTGGATTAGACCAATCAGCAAAGAACGGTTCCATATCGATGCAAGGGCGCTGCTTCTTGGGTTCATCTCCGCCGTGGCGCTGTATCTGATCTTCTGGGCCGGAAAAGAAATATCGTCGGCCATCTTTCCCTTCGCGGAGCGTCAGATAGGAGGTATATATGGCAAGGGGAGAGGCACTCCCATGTGGGCTATTTTTCTCCTGTTATTTTTCATTACGGGTCCGTGTGAGGAACTTTACTGGCGCGGTTTCCTGCAGGACAGACTCATGGAACGTTTCGGGGGCTGTGGAGGCTGGCTTCTCACCACCGCAATCTATGCCGGTGTTCATATCTGGTCATTCAATTTCATGCTTATCGGGGCGGCAGTCGTTGCCGGCGCCTTCTGGGGGGCCATGTACTGGCGCATCGGAAATCTGTTGCCTGTCATCATCTCCCACTCCCTCTGGAGCGCCTTTATATTTGCAGTAATTCCCCTGTCATAAATAGGGACAGATTGATTATTACAATAGGCAAAACCCAACAAAGTCGTTGATATATGTGGGGGAAATCCGGGAAATTTAGTTCATGTAGGTTGGGTTGAATAAAGTGAAACCCAACAAAATGTTTCATCCAGATAGAAAAAGAAAAAACAAAATGTCTGCCAGCGTCGTTTTTGGGAACATCTGATTCGTGGTGAGCAGGATTTTATTCAACATGTCGAGTACATTCACTATAATCCGGTAAAACACGGATATGTGACTGACCCGAAGGATTGGGAGTATTCCAGTTTTCACCGGTATGTGCGAGACGGAGTATATGACCCAAAGTGGGGAGCGGGTGTTGAAATAACATTTGATTCAACGGTGGGTTGCGAGTAGAAAAGTCTGTGTTGGGTTTCGTGCCTCAACCCAGCCTACATTATGCTACATTAGGCCCCGCCTGTAATTGGGGACGGGTTCACATTGTTTTTAGGTTCGGCTTCCATTTTGAGAGGTGTTTTCTATGGGGGGGGGAATTCTGGGGACACAACACTAAATTATTTGCGGCTCCATGTTTTCCATGGACCTTTTGGCCCGGTCTTTTTTCTTGTTCCCACGCTACCGCGTGGGAAGGAGACATTCTTTTCTCCCCAGGAACTTACCTTCATTTTTCAGCCTTTCTGAAAAAATCTTTGAATAGGGACAGTTGTCCCTGTAAGAAAATGAAAAAAGAAAATCCATTGAGAAACAAACCTTTTTTAAAGATATTTATCGGTATTCTGATCATCGCATCCTGGGCGGGGATGATGTTTCTACTCGCTGAAAAGGAGGGTCTGATAAAGGGTGATTCTGAAAGGACCACGATCAGACAGTTCCTGCCGGATGATATACAGATGGATACATGGAAGGGGATTTATATAAAGGACAGGTGGTTCGGGTATCTCCATACGATCCTCGGTCCATGGAAAACGGGATACCGCGTCAACTCCCAGTCTTACCTGAGATTTAAAATGTTCAACCAGACGAAGACCCTGTCGATGACGACGATTCAGCAGCTCGATTACGATTATCAACTTATCAATTTTCAGACCACTATTTCCGGACTGGCAGGCATAATTCTAAAGGGTAAGAGGCTGGGCGATCAGCTCGTGGTGGAAATCATGTATGGTGACACCACCTTCAAAAAGACCTTTGATCTGAAAGACAATCTTTTCCTTGATCAGAGCATCCTGCAAATTTACAGGGGCAAAGGTCTAAAGGTCGGCGATTCCTACACAATAAGTATTCTTAACCCCCTGACCCTGAGCACGGAAGAAATTCTGGCCGAGGTTGTAGGAAAGGAAGGCGGCGATATTGTCATGGAAACAAGATTTTCCGGATTGGTTTCCAGATCGTGGATCAACCGGGACGGCCTTGTTGTACGTGAGGAAACGCCGAACGGATGGGTAATAAAGCTCGAAGACAGAAAAACCATCGAAAAACATCTTGCCGAATCGGAAGAGGATTCCGTGGATCTTTTAAAGGATGCTTCGGTGAGCACAAAAAGAAAACTGCAAAATCCGCGCGAAACACACTTCATGAAAATAAAGGTAACGGGGGTCGATCTGAAAAACTTTGACTTCGACGGAAAAAGACAGAAGCTGATCGATCCTGATGCGGGCATCATAGAGATCTCATCTATATTTCCTCCCGCTAAAGATGTTATGGAAACACGGCGCTACAGGGATAGCCTGGGGAAATTTCTCGGGCCCTCAACCTGGATAGATTCCAACGATCCCGCAATCAGGGCAAAGGCCGCCGAGATTGCGGGCGATGAGAAAAACAGATGGATTGTGGCAAAAAAGATCGGCGAATGGGTGTATAAAAATATCAAAAAGACCTTCACTCCTGAAGTCCCCGTGGCAACCTCGGTTCTGAAGAACAAAAAAGGGGATTGCAATGAACATACGGTACTTTTCGTGGCTCTGGCGAGGGCACGCGGGATACCCGCCGAGATGTGCGCGGGTCTCGTCTACCTGAACGATGGCTTCTACTACCATGCGTGGCCGAAGGTGTTTGTCGGCGAATGGGTGCATCTTGACCCCGCCCTGGGGCAGGATATCGCTGATGCAACACATTTTGAACTGGTGTCTGGCGGTTTGTCGTCTCAGGCAAAGATAGTTCTCGCAATCGGGAATATCAATATCGAGATCCTGAAGGCTGCCGGGTCCGGGACTTGAAAATGGAAAAGTGAGGACAAACCAACTGGGAGAGGAATGATATCTTGATCGAAATTCAAAGGCTTTCAAAAAAATTTGGGGACACGCTCGCAGTGGATAATCTTGTTCTCAGCATCCCGGCGGGCGAATTTTTTACTTTCCTCGGCCCTAACGGCGCTGGCAAAACAACTACACTGAAGACAGTCGCGGGCCTCCTCAGACCGACATCAGGAACGGTATTAGTCGGCGGATACGACATGGCGCAGAAAAACACGGAGGCGAAAAGGCTGATAAGTTTTATCCCGGATGTGCCCTATGTCTATGAAAAGCTGACGGGAAGAGAGTTTCTCTATTTTATCGGAGAGCTGTACAGGCTTGACAGGGATTATTACCGTGATGAGACTGAACGACTGCTGAAGCTCTTCTATATGCAGGACTACGGGAACCAGCTTATGGAAAGCTATTCTCACGGGATGAGACAGAAGATCGTCATCTGTTCCGCGCTCATTACAAATCCCCGTCTGATCATTATTGATGAACCGATGGTCGGATTAGACCCCAAAAGTATCCGCCTTGTAAAAGATATCCTCCGGACACGCGCGGACAGGGGAACAACCGTACTGATGTCCACGCATACGCTCACCCTGGCGGAGGAGATCTCCGACCGTGTCGGTATAATTCACAAGGGGCGGCTGATAAGCGAGGGGACCGTCGAAGAGATAAAAAGAGCCTCCGAAGAAACGGAGGGGTTGGAAGATATCTTTCTCAAAATGACTGCCGAGGATTAGTCGGATGGATGGATTAAAGGGTATTTTACTGTCCCGGGTCTGGATACTCAGGAACAGTATCGCAGGCATCAAAAGTGAGCCCAGGCTGAAGGTTGCCTTTATCTCCGTCGGCATCCTCTTTTTCTGGTTTGGCTCGCTCGCGCTGTTTTACGAGGGGCTCTCATTTTTCAACGGATTTCCCATTATCGGCCCGGCGCTTGTTGATGAATCCATATACATCTTTTCCGCGGTGCTCTTTATAATGCTCACATTGAGCAGTGTGATTATCTGCTATGCAACCTACTACTCATCTGAAGAAGTAGCTTTCCTCTTTTCAAAACCGATAGATACACGCGCCATCCTTTTTTACCGGTTCTTTCAGTCTGTCATATTCGGCTCCTGGGCATTCCTCTTTCTCGGGGTAACATTCATACTCGCGTACGCCTTCATAAAGGATGTGTCCTTCTGGTTTTATCTCTTCATCCCCTTTTATTTTGTGACCTTTATAACGCTTCCTGCCGCGATCGCGTCCGTTGTTGTCCTGACATCTGTCAGGTTCATCGATTACCGTATGGTCAAATACATACTTGTTGTCACGCTCTGCATAGGGGCAGCCCTTCTCTACTGGCACTATAAACAAAACATAGCCTCCTCACTCCTTACAAAAACCGAAATCGGTTATTTTCTTGACAATTTACTTTACCATATCAGGATCTTTAAACACCCACTGTTCCCCGGCTGCTGGATGGCTAAATCGCTCATAAATTTAAGCATAGACAATTTCAAGGATGGCCTTTTCTACTTTTCAGCCTTCGCCACAACAACCCTTTTCTTCCTTCAGATCAACTGGTTCATGGGGAAAAAAATATTTTATTCCGGGTGGATCTCTTCGAGAAGCGGGAAGAGTAAAAAATATAACCCGCCTGACAGGGGATTGGTGAACCGCGCTATCCGGTTACTCTCCTTTGCACCCAGATCAACTGCGGCAATGATAACCAAGGATATAAAGATATTTTTCAGGGATTTCGGACAGTGGTCACAGTTTCTGATCTATTTTGCCATACTGGTTATATATATCTTTAATCTCAGAAACATGCCGCATATAACGGACAATATATACTGGAAGATGATTGTTACATTTCTTAACCTTTCAGCTACCGCCCTTGTCCTGGCCGGATTTACCGTGAGATTTCTCTTCCCGCTTATAAGTCTCGAAGGCAGCAGGTTCTGGATTCTCGGCCTCGCGCCGATAACCTTCAGGGGCCTTATAATCCAGAAGTTTATCATAAACTTTGCGGGCGTTTTTCTGGTAAGCGAGTTTTTGATGGTGGCAACGAATATTATCCTCAAGACAGGGGCTTCTCTTATGTTCATATCCTGCGGTCTGGCCGCCATGGCAAGTATAGGTCTTGTAGGTCTGTCGATAGGGCTGGGCACCGTCTATCCCGACTTTAAGGAAGACAATTCGGCAAAGATTGTATCCGGCTTCGGGGGAACCCTGAATTTTATAATCGCACTTCTCTATGTAAGTTTTATAATTATTCTTTTCGCTGTTCCTTATTTCAGCTTTGAGATACACGGAGCAATCTCCGGGCACACCTTTCACCTGCTTCTGCTTTTTGCATGGACAGCGTCACTGATCGCGACAATTGCCGTGGGGATTCTTCCAATGATCCTGGGATACAGAAAACTGGAGAATATGGATTTTTAGATAAATAGGGACAGCGACCTTTTTTAGATGCATCATTCATCATTACAGTAGGGAAGCGGAACCACACCTCAAATATCAAGTATTCGTATGGGGGTTTTTCAGCCATTTATGCCTGCGTATTCAGGTTAGAATATTGAAAACATCAACAAATACAATCAGCGAAACAAGCCGCACTTCAAACGGAAATTTCTTGACATTTTCACCTCAAGGCGTATTTTTTTCAATCAGTTCAAGCAGGTTTCACGACGCTTTAAAAACATAGCTTTTCATCCACAGTTCACACAGGAGGGGGTCGTGGGAAAAAATGGGCGCTGTCCCTATTTCCCGCTGTGTATAATGGCTAAAAAGGCCTTTATTTTGTTGTTTTTTGCGAAAATGGGGTTAAACTTGGGCTAAAATTATATGACAATTTACGATAACAAGAGCTATTTGGTTAACAAAAATCCCCGGAGATTATTGGAAATATAATTATTTTCTACACTTTGTGTCTTGGTGACTTTGTGGCTGAGTAGTTACGTCACTTTTAGAATTGGCAACTGAGTTTGGACAGAATTAAGGTAACAGCTATCTTGTAAGAGTATAAATTGCCGTTGCCTCAGTCCATTTTGCCGGGTCTATTCTGTTGAGTCTCCTCACAAGATCACTGATCATTCCTGTTGACCGCGAATCATAGGCCTTGAACATTCCCTCATGAAAACCGAGTGATAGAATCTCCTTCTTTTCTTTGGTGGCGATCAGTTTGATCCGTTCTTCCGCAACTTTTCCCTTGTAGCCGGGGAGGAACATGGCTTTCAGGCGGATTTCGCTTCCGGACATGGGAAATTCGTAAGCTCTCCCGGCCCTCGTCAGATTCTCCCGGTGAATCGAGTTCGGCAACAGCAGGGTTACCGAACCGTCCGCGGCAACGGAAAAGATATACACGTAGCAGTCGCTGCTCGCCTCGTAAAATATCCTGACTTCCTCACCCTCTTTCAGGCCTGTCTTGGAAATATACGCCTTAAGGAAGAGTCCTTTTCCTTTTTCGGGATACACCGGTTTGATGAGCGTTCTCACCGTTACCCGGTAAAGGCTTCTTTTTTGTTTGTCCCATCCCTCGTGAAGTATCTCGGTCCTTTCGATTTGCCCTCTCACAGAGGCATATACAAGATCTTCTGCCAGCTGGCTGTTTGATACGAGGGTGTGGGACTTGATGAAAACTCCCACCGCCTGTTCCAGCGCGTTCTTCTGGGCGTCTATTTTCGCCCTTCCCTTTACTTCCTTCGGCGTGTCAATCTCCCCAAGATATGCTTCTCCCGTCGCCTGCGTCCATACAGGTTTTTCTGAGGCGAAAGAACAAACAGGAAGGATTATAAGAAAAATGATTACGAAAAGTTTTTTCATGGCGTCGTTTCTGATTCCCTTTGCTTTATTTTCTTAATAAAAACCTTCCCTTTAATTTATCTACATTCGGATTGATACTCGGTGATTGCTGGACATTTATTGATTGTGCATCGTCTTCTACGTATGGCTTTATATGTTCATAGATTTCAGAGACAGATTTTTTGCCGTCTTTAAGCGCCTTGAGGAAATAGTATGTAAATATTCCGTGGCCTTTTTCCTGAGACGAAGTGCTTATCTGCGCACCCTGCGTTGCCGCCAGCACCACCAGATTCTGCGGCAGAACCGAACTCTGTGATGTTATAACCAATGGCCGCGCTCCTTTGGCAAGGACGCTCCTTCCACCAGCGCCGGAAAAACAGGAGTCCAAAACAACAATGACTTCGGATGCCTGCAGTCGTCCCAACTTTTCATACAAGCGTTTCAGGGGATATCCCGTAATGTTAAGGTAATTCGGGTCGCCATCATAGGGAACGATGAACGCCTCGCCTGTTACCGGGTTAGGAGCACCGTGGCCGGAATAATAGACAAAAACCTTTCCGCCTTTCTTGAGCTTGTTTGGCAGCCATGCCTCGATCGATTTCATTATCCCCGACAGAGTTGCCTTTTCATCAGTCAGTAATTCGATGTTTCTCTCTTTTACACCCAAAGCCTTTAGGTAATCTTTTACCATCTTGGCATCGTCGTAGGAATAATCAGATTTGGGCAAACTGCTATAACCTTCAATGCCAATGATAATTGCATAATCATTGGCACCCATGATTTTTGAAGCTGTGCTGAAAAAGGGTTTGTCTATATCTGATTGAACTGCGGAGGCTGTCTTTATGTCTTTATTTTGAGACTTTTTTGCGTCTTCAACTGCGGATTTAACAATATTTGCAAGATCTTCTTTGGTGAGGATTTGAGGGCTTGGATGTGTTATAGACTGACTTGCAACTCTTTCTCTTTTGATTTCCCTAAGAAGTTCACGGGCGTTTTGGAACCCACTCCAATCGCCCATTACCCTAATTGCCTTGTTTATATCAGCGCCTCTGTCTATAAGGAGATTAACAATGTCAGTCTCTGCATGGAATGCTGCCTCACTCAAGGCTGTCCAACCCATACCAGCTACTGCATTCACATCAGCGCCTCCGTCAAGCAAAAGCTTCACTATTTCAATGTGTTTCTCTTTCGAGGCCCATACCAATGGTGTATTACCGAAGGAAGTTTCATTCGCATCAGCATCTTGGTCAAGCAGTGCCTTTACACCATTAATATCACCTTTTCGTACGGCACTATTTAAAGCTGTCCCACAGCCCGCCAGCAAAATCAAAACAGCAAGTATTGAAGTATATGCAAACATCTTTTTCATAACCACAATCCTCCTTGAAGCTACCGGTCGTAAAGTCTCAGATTCAACAGCCCCTTAGGAGCAATCAGTCCCGGGGTTTGTTCGTTGTTGTATGTTTTCCTCGCAATCTTCTCCACTTGCGGTTTAATGTAATTGTAGAGCACTCCAAGCTCAGCATTACCCTCCTTGATTCCCTTGAGCAAGAAGTATGTAAAGAGGCCGTGTCCCTCCTTCTCATGGGTCGAGCTTATCTGATTCCCTGCGGAGGCGGTAAGAATAGCTATCCTGTTACTGTGAGACACCTGCTTATCCATGTTCATAACAAGGGGCCGGGCACCTTTGGCAAGAACGCTTCTGCCGCCCGCACCTGAAAAACAGGAATCAAGGACAACAATGATTTCTTTGACCTGAAGCCTGTCGAGCTTCGCATAAAGCCTTTTCAGGGAATACCCCGTCTCTTCAATAAAAGTGGGGTCTCCATCGTATGGAACAAGGAACGCGTCACCGGTTTTCGGGTTTGGTGCGCCGTGACCCGAATAATAGATAAATACGGAGCTGCGTTTTTCTGCATTATTTGGTAGCCATTTTTCAATGTATTTCTGAAAATCACTTTTTGTAGCATGTTCACCAGTAAGCGTTACAACATTCTCCTCTGGATAGCCCATGACCTTCGTGAGATACTCTGTCATAATCCTGGCATCATTATCTGCATAATCAGCCTTGGGCAGTTGCTGGCGGTACTTTTCAACCCCGATGACTATTGCATAGGCGTTCTTGTTTGGTTTAGCCTGCATCACAGGAAGTTCGTCGACATCGGATTTGATGATTGTGGGTTTGGAAGTTTCTCTGCGTAGGATTTTTTCAGACTTCTGATTGCTTTCCTTTGTCTCTTTTGCATAAAGCTTTTTATACTCTTTTTCCTCAGCTTCTCTGAGCATACGCGCAATTATCGAATACCCTTTTTCTTCGGCTATTCCAAGAGGCGTTTTGCCTAGCTGATCAATCATCGTCACATCTGCTCCGTAGTCGAGCAACAGTTTCACCACCATCGCATTACCTTTAGGCGATCTGGCAGCATAATGAATCGGTTTAATTCCAGAGCGTTGAAGGCCAGCGCCTCCATTTACATCTGCTCCGTAGTCGAGCAACAGTTTCACCATCTTCGCATTACCGTGAAAGGCAGCACAATGAATCGGTTTGATAAGTAAGGTATCGTAGTCATTTACATCGGCGCCTTTATCGAGCAGAAAACGGACTGTTTCTATGGAAGAGTTATTGTACACAGCATAACGCAGAGCCGTCCACTCACTCGCAATTTCATTTATATCAACGCCTGTATTTAAAAGGTTTTCCATCTCTTTAATGTCGTTTGATTTTGCAGCATTCATCAAAGGTGTGATTGTGGCGCATCCTGTTATTAAAAACAGCAGGCCGAAGATGAAACATAAATGTATTTTCAAAACCGTATTGCTGGATATGTACATTATTACCTCTTGAAGCTACCGGTCGTAAAATCTCAGGGTCAAAAGCCTTTTTGGAGCGATCAGCCCTGGAGTCTGCTCGTTATTATACGTTTTCCTTGCGATCCTTTCCACCTGCGGTTTAAGGTATTTGTAGAGAGTTCCAATCTCAGCATTACCGTCCTTAATCCCCTTTAAGAAAAAGTATGTAAAGAGGCCATGTCCTTTTTCCTCATAGGTTGAACTTATCTGATTCCCTGCAGCGGCGGAAAAAATTGCTATCCTGTCACTGTGCAACACCTGCTTGTCCATGTTCATGACAAGAGGCCGGGCGCCTTTTGCAAGAACGGACCTCCCGCCTGCACCTGAAAAACAGGAATCAAGGACAACCACTATTTCTCTGGCAGGCAGTTTATCGAGCTTCGCATAAAGCCTTTTGAGGGGATATCCAGTCTCTTCAATAAACGATGGATCGCCATCGTAGGGAACGAGATACGCGTCCCCTGTCTTTGGATTCGGCGCGCCGTGACCGGAGTAATAGATAAATACGGAGCTGTCGTTTTCGACATTATTTAAAAGCCACTTCCCCAGATACTTTTCAAGATCACTCTTCAGTGCCCTGTCGTTCAGAAGTGTGACGATGTTTTCTCCGGGATACCCCATAACTTTTTCGAGGTACTCTGCCACGACCGTTGCGTCCCGAACTGCATAATCAGCCTTCGGCAGTTTCTGACGGTATTTTTCAACCCCTATGACTATTGCATAGGCGTTCTTGTTTGGTTTTGCCCGCATCACAGGAAGTTCGTCAACATCGGATTTGCCAGCAGTAGATCGTTCACGGGATATGGAAGCTGATGATGGCTTTTCAGCTTTTGCATATTTACGCCGGTATATTTCTCCCTCCGTCCCCTGGAGTATCTTTACAATAAGGGTATGACCCTTTTTTTTCGCTGCGTTCAAAGGGGTCTCGCCGGCACTTGAGAGCCGTATATCCGCACCCCTGTCAATCAGGAGACGAACCAGATCGGTATAACCGTTCGTCACTGCGGCATGAAGAGGGGTGAAATTATTAGATCTCAAATTAACATCTGCACCTCTGTCAATCAAAAGACGTGCTATCTCAGTCTGTCCATACCAGGCTGCGATATAGAGGGCTGTATACCCATTACGTTCTTCATTTTCGCTAACTCCTTCATCAAGCAGAGTAGTTACTGTCCTAATGTCACCGTTATATACCGCTTTTTGCAATGGCGTAGCACACCCAGTCATTAAAAGTAACAATCCCAAAATGAGGCATAAATGCTTATGAAGTGCCATGTTTTTTAACATGAGAATTTTCACCTCCTGAAAGCGAACGTTCTATCCCCGTTATCGAGGCCGGAATTAAAGAAGAAACCAGGCTAACATTCAACTCCCATACCAAATTTTATACAACCTATCTATAAATCCCTGCAAGGGATTTCTTGCCATGCCTTCAGACAAAGCAATAAAAGGACAGATTTATTTTTCTATTTTTCGTGGCCTTCCCCGACCTCGACGTTCCACACGTCTTTCGATTTTCTTTTCAATCTCATCAACAAATCGAGAACTTCCGGTTAATTGTCCCCTCTGGAGCGATTGCCGGATCATCTCCCATTCTCCCGCAGGAATGGAATCTCTCACCCACACTATATATCGTTCGGCACATTCTTCCTTGCTGTCGGCCAGACCAAGATAGCAAGGATTGGCATCCAACCATTCCTCTTTACGAACACCAATTTTCGCGCCGTAACTGGACCATCGATAGTCGGCAGGATCCGCAACGATGCCTGCCCGTAAAGGATTCAGCTCCACATAACGGCAACAAGCCAGAAGATACTCGTTGGTGCTGATAGGACTCGATTTGAAACGGCCTTCCAATAAACTTCCCGTACGCCTCTCGATCATGTTCACATACCTTGTCTGTCGTCCGGCCACCCTCTTCATGAGATGGGCAAGATGGCGTGGATCATGTCCCGGATCAATAATCAAGTGAACATGGTTTGTCATCAAGCAATAAATAAATCTGTCCCCTTTTCTATTAATCCATCAGCATTGTAGGCATTTCCCCACAGAAGCATGAAAATGAGAGAAATGTGAACCCATCCCTAATTACGTCCCAGTTAGGACATTGAATCTTGACAAGCACTTATATTCATGTCACAAAACAGCACTTGGTTAAGGGGTGTCTCATACCAATCATCTCACTTTTTGTTTTACAAAGAGGAACCAGTCATGAAAAATCGCAGCACTGTCATCCGCCTATTTACCCACAGAGAGGAGATCAACAGATTATGAATGGAATTAATCGTGAGAAAGCATCATCCCATATACTGGTCACCATCGCTGCGTGTGTGGTGGTGATAGCCGGTATGAAGGCTGCGAAAACCCTGTTAGTGCCTTTCCTGTTGTCCATCTTTATCGCTGTTATATGCAGCCCCCTGCTATTCTGGTTACGTCGTAAAAAAATTCCCATGGCCATAGCGCTTATCATTGTAATCATGGGCATCCTGGGAGTCGGGCTTATGGTTGGTGTCCTGGTGAGCAGTTCCTTGAATGAGTTCACGCAGGCTCTTCCCCTGTATCAGGAAGGTCTCCAAAAAGAGATTGCAGGCATATCCGCTTTCCTGGACAAGATGGGGGTTGAGAATTCGGATGAAATGCTTATGAAATATGCGAACCCGGGCGCGGCCATGAAGCTTGCTTTAACCATGCTGGCCGGCCTGGGCAATGTGCTGAGCAATGCGTTTCTAATCTTTCTCACTGTTATGTTCATTCTGCTTGAAGCTGCATCATTTCCAGCGAAACTGTACGCCGCGTTCGGATCATCAAAAATGCCCATGAAAAACTTTGATATCTTCGCTGCAAATATCAGTCGTTACATGGCAATAAAGACATGGGTGAGTCTGGTAACGGGAACACTTATAACTGTCTGGCTGGCTGTTCTCGGGGTAGATTATGCTATACTCTGGGGACTTCTCGCGTTCATGTTTAACTATGTACCGAATATCGGCTCAATAATCGCGGCAGTACCGGCAATTCTGCTGGCGTACATTCAAATAGATATGACAACAGCGATGCTGGTGGCCGGAGGATATATCGCCGTAAACATGGTAATCGGTAATTTCATTGAGCCTCGTTTTATGGGACGCGGCCTCGGACTTTCGACCCTAATCGTCTTTTTGTCGCTGATATTCTGGGGATGGGTTCTTGGACCGGTAGGGATGGTGCTGTCGATTCCGTTGACTATGACCTTGAAGATTGCCTTGTCGAGCAGGGAGGAAACAGTGTGGATTAGTACTTTATTGGGGGCAGATTCGCTACAGCAACCGACAGGTTAGTTAAAGAGGTTGTATTAATCCGTTCCGGCAGTCATGCTGATTTAAGTACATAAAAAGAAAGGAATTATCACATGGGTTACAAAAATATTATTGTTGAAACAGGAGATGACCATGTAGCTGAAATAACATTAAATCGTCCTGTCAGCCTTAACACATTCAATATTCCTCTTGCCGGAGAACTAAGTCAGGCTCTTCTTGAGCTTGACTCGGAAACACAGGCACGAGTGATTATCATTAAAGGTGCCGGCAGGGCATTTTGTGCCGGCATCGATATCAGCGATTTCTCCGGCAAGAGTTCCATGGAGTATCGGGAGTGGGTAGAATGCATGATAAACCCGCTGGTTACCATCAGCCGGATGAACAAGCCTGTTATTGCACAGGTCCATGGAACCGCCGCGGCAAACGGAGCCGGTCTTGTCGCGGCCGCCGACCTCGCTGTTGCCGGAGAAAAAGCGCGCATAGGTCTGACAGCCATTAACGTAGGTCTGAACTGCATCGGGCCGATAATCCCGGTTAGCAGGTCTATAGGAAGAAAACGAGCCCTCGAATTATTGTTTTACGGTAATTTGATCACCGCCCGGGAAGCCCTGGATATGGGGCTTGTCAATAAGGTCATACCTGAAGCCGATCTGGATAAGGAAACTCGCAACTGGGCCGCGATTCTGGCGCAAAAGAGTCCTGTGGCGCTGCAGATCGCCAAAAAAGCGTTCTATGCGGCAGCGGATATGGATTATTACAAGGCCTTCGAATATATGAACGAAGTTTTTGCTCGACTTTGTTCTACGGAAGATGCCGGGGAAGGGATAAGCGCTTTCAGGGAAAAGCGAAAGCCCGTATGGAAACAGAAATAGAAAAAATTATACAGGAGATATTATGAGTGTAGTAAAAATTATGCCATGCCTGGATATGAAAAACGGCCGGGTAGTTAAGGGAGTACATTTTGTTGAACTCAAAGACGCGGGTGACCCTGTTGAGATCGCGGCGTATTATCAGAAGGAGGGCGCCGATGAACTGGCCATGCTGGATATAGCGGCAACCCTGGAAGACCGGAAGACGAGACTCGAATGGGTAAAAAACGTTTCCGCAGTGATCGATATACCACTGACAGTCGGCGGCGGGATTGCAAGCCTGGAAGACATCGAGATGGTTCTCGAAGCCGGTGCTGACAAAATCTCCATGAACAGCGCTGCGGTAAAAGACCCGGATCTGGTGAGACGGGCAGCGGCACGGTTTGGCGCCGAAAAGGTGACGGTGGCCGTTGACGCCAGAAGGAACAAGGAGATGCCTTCCGGGTTTGAGCTGGTCGTCTCCGGGGGCACAAAACCGGTCGGTCAGGACGCGGTAGCCTGGGCAAGGCAATGTCAGGAACAGGGAGCGGGGGCAATCCTGCCGACAAGCATGGATGGAGATGGAACGCAGACAGGCTATGATCTGGGATTTACAAAGGCCATTTCAGACGCGGTGGACCTGCCCGTAATCGCTTCAGGCGGGGCGGGGAATCTGGAACATTTCTATGACGGTGTCGTTAAAGGAGGGGCCCGGGTTCTACTCGCGGCTTCGGTTTTTCACTATCGCATCCTGGGAATCAGACAGGTGAAAGAATATCTGAGAGAAAAAGGTTTGCAGGTCAATTTGTAAGATGTATGCGAAATCAGGAACATTGCCAGATTAACTGTTGCTGATAAGGGCAAAGTAAGGAAACCGCTCCGCGCCAAAGGCACAGAGCATTCTTTACCTTTTTCTGTTTGTCAGGTATGCCCCGCCGATTACCATGATGGCGCCTGTGATGAGGGACAGGTCGAGTTGTTCCTTCAGGATCAGGAAGGCGAGTATGACGGCGCTTACAGGGACGAAGTTGATAAACACAGACGCCTTCGATGCCCCGAGTTTCTTTATTCCCTGATAATACCAGGTAAATCCGAGAACGGAGCCGAAGAATCCGAGATAAAAGATGCCAGACCATTCGACCGCGCCGTATCCCGCGATATCCCCGGGCATCCCCTCCATGCATGCAGGAAAGAAAAGCAGAATGCCACCGACAAGGCAGGAGTATGTGACAGCTGCCAGGGGGGACATATCTTTCATGGCGATTTTCCCAATCAGGGAATATAAGACCCAGCTCGCGACGCATCCAAGGATATAAAGCTCTCCTGCCCCGAGATCCCCCTGGATTATTCCCAGGGGGTTTCCCTTTGAGATGACGATAATTGCACCCGATACGCAGAGCAAAATCCCTATCACATTTATCCTGGTCAGTTTTTCCTTGAAAAGAGTGTAAGCGAAGATGGTGATAAAAATAGGGTTCATCGCTATAACGATAGAAGCACGGCTTGCTGTGACAGTCTTCAGGCCGGAGAAAAAGAAGAAATTATATGCAAACACTCCTGTCATACCGAGAAGTATGATCGGCAATATCTGGTGCTTTTTCAGCCTGGGGATTTTGCCTTCCATCCTTATCGTGATAAAGACCAGAAAAATGGATGCAATGGCGAACCTCAGGAAAGAGGCACTGAAAGGGCCAACGTTTTGCGCGACGACCCGCGCGGCTATAAAGGTTCCACCCCAGAAGATGGCCGTCAGTAGAAGCTTGACATAAATAATCATTTCGAAATTACCGGACTTTCCTTAAAAGAATTTCCCCGTGAGCCAGAATAGAAACATTCCGACAATTACTGTTCCAGCAAGAGACCTTGTCTTCACCGCAAAGGCAAGGGTCGGTACCGCCACGATAAGCTCGGGGCGCAAAAGATCAAGATGCCGGGGTTCTCCCGCTGTTATGAGTATCGGGAGGATCAGTGCGCTCAATATCGCGGCAGGGATAAGGTCGAGCCATTGTTCAAACCATTCCGGCAGGCTTCGACGGGAAAGGAATACAAGCGGGAGCCACCGCGGTATATAGGTGACGATTCCCATGCCGAGAATGACATACAGGTAATTGTCATGCATCATGAGTTCTGCTCCGGCGATGCAAAGTATTTTGATCTTTTTAGAAAAACTCCGAGTGTCGCCGCGATTACCGAGGCTGCTACTATGTACGCGTTTCCGGGGAGAAGAAGTGACAGGGCAACGGCCAGTATCCCGGCGATGATGGCTACTATCACATAAAGCCTTCCCCTCAACTGGAAAACGAGGAGACAGATGAACATGGCGCTCAGGGCGTAGTCGATTCCCAGGGCTCCGGCGGGTATGAACTGGCCGCCGAATCCGCCCGCAACAGTGCTGGCTATCCAGGTGAGATTCGTTGTGTGATTCAGGACGAGGGCGCGTCGCCAGTCCCAGTTGCCATCCCTGAACCGGGCGGTATTGAGGGCAAAACTCTCATCGGTTACTCCGTAGGCAAAGAGGGAAAGCCGGCCCGTGCCGAGATTGCGCATAAAGGTCGAGAGGGACGAACTCATCAGCATATGGCGCAGGTTGACGGTAAAGGTGGTAATCACGATGGGAACAATACCGGCCCCGGCACTCAGCATCGATACGGCGATAAACTGGGAGCTGCCTGCATAAACGAGGAGAGACATGAGGCCGATTTCCATCGGTCTGAGGCCTGATTTCTGGGCGATGACTCCGAAGGCCAGGCCGATGGCAAGATAGCCGAGACAGATGGGCCACGCGCCTACAACGCCATCCTTAATTATCGCTGTCCAGTTGACTCTTTCTTTCATGGGAATTAGTAGATATTGACTGTTCAGTAAATTAAAAAACCGTATTAACTCGAAGCATCAAGACCGAAGATATTTGGCCCAAAACCTACTACAATATAAACGGTAAGTCAAAAAGGAACAATATAGCCATATGGCAACTTAAAAACGACCCAATCACATTGTAGTCACAGGAATCAGGAAAAAGCTTGACATATATAGCGTGTATGTATAATGCAAACCGGTTATTCAAAGGATTTAATTGTTGTCTCGGGAGGGCATACTATCACACTTCGTGAAAAAATATCTGTCAGGCCATGAGACTGTGTATGTGTGACGTCCGAATAACATGATCTGGTATTTAACGCCGTTTACAGCGCTGGTCCGGATCCGCAACCAATAAATCAGGAAGGAGATAAATTATGGAGTTTACATTTACCGAAAGAGAAGAGATGCTGAGAAAATCTGTCCGTGAATTTTCGGAGGCGGAGATACCCCCCAGGATGGAAGCGATGGAGGAAACGGGCGAGTTTCCCGTTGACCTTTTAAGGCCCATGGCTCAGGTAGGAATTACAGGTGTTATAACGCCGGCAGAATACGGTGGGGTAGGAATGGGTTATCTTGCGAGAACCATAGTGCTGGAGGAGCTTGGCCGTGTATGTGCCGCCTTCCCCATGGCCCTTCAGGTTCACCACATGGCTTGTGCCGCGTTGAATGATTTCGGGTCCGACGTACAGAAAAAGAAATATCTGACCCGCCTTGCGGCAGGTGAAACCATGGGTGTAGTAGCAGTCACCGATCCCTCAGGCGGGTCCGATCTTATCGGGATGAAAACCGTTGCAGAGCTGAAGGGTGACAAGTATATCTTAAACGGCCGGAAATGTTTCATCACCAATTCGCACCTTGCGGATTTCTGGATTGTAATCGTCAGGACAGGCGAAGGGGCCAAGGGCTTAAGCGCCTTTATTGTTGACAAAGATACGCCAGGTGCAAAACCGGGGAGAAAAGAGAATAAGTTTGGACTTCGCGGCGCAAATACGGGTGAGCTGGTTTTTGACAACTGCGAAGTTTCGAAGGAGAACCTTATCGGCGAGGAAGGTCAGGGATTGGGCGTGGCGCTCAAGACCATCAGCGAGACGGGTCGGACAGGTATGGCGGCAACCGCTCTTGGTATTCTACAGGCGGTTTATGAAGAAGCGGGCAAATTTGCCGGTGAAAGGATTCTTTACGGGAAACCTATCGGCGCACTTCAGGCAATCCAGTTCCTTGTTGCCGAGATATACACGCAACTCGATATCTGCCGGTTGCTGAACTATCGCGCGAGCTGGATGAAGGATCAGAACATGCGCTGCGATACGGAAACCGGCATGGCAAAATACTATACCTGTAACGCGGCGGTGGAGGCGGCAAAGAAGGCGATAGAGATTCACGGGTCCTACGGCATAATGAAGGAATACGCTGTTCAGCGACTCTTCAGAGACGCCATGGTTACAATCCCGGCAGGCGGCACGGCTGAGGTAGCCAAGGCAGGTATTGGAAGGGCGGCGCTGGCTCCCTTCAAAAAGTAAAAAATAAAAAAAGAGCGGATATATTACAGGAAGGTACGATTATGGACCGGATTATTGTCTGTGTGAAGCCTGTGCCCGATCCGAAACACTGGGACAAGGTCAGCATGGACCCTGAAACAAAGACTCTGAAACGAGAGGGGATTCCAAATATAATGAACCCCCTTGACAAGCATGCCCTTGAGGCTGCCCTTGCATTGCGGGAGGCTCATGGCGGAGAGGTGGTTCTGTTGTCAATGGCGCCGCCTTTTGCAAAGACAACTATTCGAGAAGGGCTCGCGATGGGGGCCGACAGGGCGGTACTCCTTTCCGACCGGGTCTTTGCGGGATCGGACAGCCTGGCCACGGCCGAGATACTGGCAGCCGGATGCCGGTGGATAGGAGATTTTGAAGTTGTCCTCTGCGGCAATCAGTCGATTGATGGCTCTACGGCACAGATTTGTTCACAGCTGGCGGAGATGCTGAACCTTCCCAATGTGATGCATGTTACAGGGATTGATGTATCTGCCGGGGACAATCTTGTAATTACTCAGAAGATAGAGAACGGTTATGTAAAGCTTGCATCAGGGTTTCCTGTAGTGCTCTCCGTGCGTAAAGATCTGAATAAACCTCGATATATACCATTCACAGGCATTCTGGCGGCAGAATCCAAAGAGATTACAATACTCTCCAATAATGATTTGTGTGTGGATCCGGAGTGCATGGGGCTGGCGGGCTCTCCCACAAAGATGGCGGGTCTCGAGGTTCGAAAATTCGAAAGAAAGAAAGAAAAACTGGAAGGTACAGTCGATGACATCGTCGGGAAACTGGTGGAAAGAATATACCAGTGTGGCGTACTCGAGTGTTAGGAATTTTATAAATGGATGAGAAGAAAAACGGTGACGTGTGGGTTTTCGCAGAGCAGCGGAATGGCGAGTTACATGATGTGAGCCTCGAACTTCTGGGGAAAGCCAGAGATCTCGCGGACAAGAACGGAAGCAAGGTCGAGGCGGTACTTATCGGCTATCATGTTCATAAGCTTGCACGAGTGCTTGTAAATCACGGGGCGGACACGGTGTATGTCGCGGATGAACCCGGGTTGGAAGATTACAGGCTTTTGCCCTATACGCATGTATTTGAGCACATGATCAGGGAGCATGAGCCGGGCATGGTATTAATGGGTGCGACCGCCATGGGGGTTGAACTGGCCCCCCGTGTGGCAGCAAGAGTCAGGACGGGCCTGTCAGCACACTGCATTGATCTCAAGCTGGACGAAACCGGGAATTTGCTACAGGTGGTGCCCGGGTGGGGAGGTGGAGTTGTTGCCACGATTGCCTGCCCCGGTCACCGTCCCCAAATGTCCACAGTAATGCCGGGTGCCATGAGGGCCTTACCGGAAGAGGAAAGAGAAGGAGTAATTGAAGATATAAAGGTTGATCTGCCCGGATCGAATATGGGTCCCGAGGTTATTGGGGTTGAGAGGGAAGTGGCCGGGGAGCAGCCCCTGGAAAAGGCCGATGTTGTTGTAGCCGGGGGATGGGGTGTTGAAAACGAAGAAAACTGGGCGCTTCTGGAAGAGCTGGCCCGCCTGCTGGGCGGAGCGGTGGGTGCCACACGGCCACCTGTTGATGAAGGCTGGGCCAGTGAAGCGCAGATGATAGGACAAAGTGGAAAGACCGTTCGTCCGACCCTGTATATAGGAGCAGGGATTTCAGGAGCGATGCACCATGTTGTGGGCATGGATCAGGCAAAACATATAATAAGCATCAACAGCAACCCTGCCGCGGATATCTTCGAAGTCTCCGACGTTGTTGTTGCTGAGGATTTCAAGAAAATCCTGCCACCCTTGATTGAGGAGATTAAAATCAGAATCAACAAGAAATGAGATAACCGTTCACGAAGGAGTGAAACGAGAAATCTATACGGCGTAACATTTTGTAAATATAAGATTTCTCCCCACGGTCGAAATAACAGATTCGCTGATTTTGACTTCCAAGTAACTTAAGTTCGCAAACGCGCCCCTGTGGGCAATCAGCATGTGGGGCACAGAGGCCCCACGCTACTCAATAAGTTACTTCACGTTATAATGCCGCAATGTGGCATAGGGGGGCTTTTTACGAAGCCATCAAAGTTATTTAAGAAACGATTTCAGGGACGGCACAATTTGGCTGGAAAGCCGCATTGACATACCATTAGGGCTCATGTATACGCTCACAAATGGGCGACAAAACACATTTGAAAGGAGCTGAGGCATGCAAAATTTCGTATTCGAGAATCCGACAAAGATAGTCTTCGGAAGGGATCAGATCAAGAAGACCGGTAGCGAAGTCAAGAAGTTTGGCACAAAAGTCCTGATGGTGTACGGCGAGGGGAGCATAAAGAAGAACGGCATCTACGATCAGGTTATCGCGTCTCTGAAGGATGCGGGCCTTGGCATTGTGGAATTCCCCGGTGTCAGGTCGAACCCGGTCCTTTCCTGTGCCCTGAAGGGGATCGAGGTCGCGAAAAAAGAGGGAGTCGATGTGATACTCGCGGTCGGTGGCGGGAGTGTCATGGATACGGCGAAGACGATTGCCGTGGGGGCGAAAACGGATGATGATGTGTGGGATTATTTCGTGTTCAAAAAGGCGGTACAGGGTGCCCTGCCTCTCCTGACGGTTGTCACCATCTCGGCGAGTGCGTCGGAGATGAATCCGGCGGCGGTCATTACGAAAGAGGATGATGCCAGGAAGTACAGCTTCAGATCTCCCTTTGCCCAGCCGAAGACATCAATCCTCGATCCGACGGCGCTCTTTACGCTGAGTCCCGCGTACAGCGCGTACAGCGCGGTTGATGCGATTGCGCACATGCTGGAACCGTATTTCAAAAATTCGGAACCGAACAGTCTTCTCCAGGACAGGCTTGTGGAGGGGCTGGTAAAAACGGTTATGGAGAGCGCGGAGGCCATACTGAAAGATCCGGCGGATTACGACGCAAGGGCAAGCATGATGTGGGCCGCCATACTGGGCTTTAACGGCATGACCACGGCTGGTATGGGAATGATAGGCCTCCCCGCGCACATGATAGAACATTCGCTGAGCGCGTTGTATGATATCGCGCACGGCGCCGGGCTGTCGATTATTCTCCCGGCGTGGCTGTCGCATATTGTTGAAGGAAACCCCGCGAAATTTGCACGTCTCGCACGGGAGCTTTTTGATGTCGAGCAGAAGGATGACCTGAAGGCGGGGGTGGCCGGAATAGCCCGCTTAAAAGAGTGGTTTAAGTCCATCGGAAGCCCTGTCTCGCTCGGAGATGCGAAGATCCCCGAGGAAGATATAGGAAAGATTGCGAAAAACGCGTACGCTCTTTCTCAGCTTTGGATGCTTAGTGATTATTATACCGAGGAGGTTATCGCCGATATCCTCAAGCGGAGTAAGTAGTGGAAAGTCGTAAGATTATATGACGGGAATCATACTTTCGGGGGGCAGAAACGCCCGCATGGGCGAGAACAAGGCGTTCATAAGGATAAACGGGGAGCGGAGCATTGACAGAACGATACGGATCTTCAGGGAGCTGTTTGATGAGATCGTCCTCGTCACCAACGATCCCCCTGCATATCTCGAGTTCGATCTGAAGATAGTCACGGACATCGTCAAGGGAAAGGCCGCCCTCGGGGGTATATATACCGGACTTTTCCATTCGTCCTGCGAACAGGCATTTGTCTGTCCATGTGACATGCCCTTTCTAAATGGTGATTTTATAAGATATATGACAGAAAGGGCAAAGGGGTATGACGTTGTGGTCCCAGCTCCTCCCGACGGGCTCCAGCCCCTTCACGCGATATACTCCAGAAAATGCATGCATCCCATGAAAAAACTCATGGATATAGACAGGCTGAAAATAACCGGCTTTTACCGGAATGTGAGAGTGCTGGAAATTCCGGCAGACATGATCGCGACTTTCGACCCGGAGAACAGGATGTTTTTTAATGTCAACTCGCCCGATGATCTCGGAAAGATGCGCGAGGGGGGCTTGAATCCTTGAACCTCATGGAAACCAGGACATAATCCATCGTACAAAGAAAAAATATATAAGACCTGTTGCAAACAGGGAGATGCATGGCAGCACGAGATGTTTGTACACTCGCCCGAAGGCGGCTCCGCTAAACCGGCGCTCGGGTGATGAAGGCAGCGAGACAACAATTAACTGCTAATTTGCCGGGGATTTAAATTAAGTGTGACAGGATGTTTGCTTTTTCGTGTTGCCCTGTTCTTCGCGAAAACACACCCGGTTTTTCCCCTGTCTTTTGGCACTGTACATATTGGAATCCGCACATTTTAGAAACGGCCTCAATCCCTCTTGAAGTATATACTGGGCCACTCCAATGCTCACTGTTTCATGCAGGGATTCCGGACTGTCCAAGGGGCGAAAGTCCTCACTTTCGTATTCTGTCCTTATTCTTTCCGCGAGAATGGTTGCCGCGTCACCGGTTGTTCCGGGCAGGATAACGGTAAACTCTTCCCCTCCGAACCGATATGCGGAATCAGTTTTTCGCAGGCATCGCCGGATCACCTCTCCCAATCTGACAAGAACCGCCCTGGCGCTCATCAACAATAAGATCAGCCATAACAGGTCTGTATTCATTGTAGAATGCTCTCCAGTAGTCTTTCGAACCGATCACATCCTTTGCCAGGATGCCGCTCATTTTTTCGAGCGCCCTGTTCCAGTATATTATCTGGCGATCAATGCCTATAACAAATGCAGGAATGGGAGAGTTTTGGAAGGACGCTTTTAACAGATGCTCACCATCCAGGAGAGGTTGTTTGTTTTCCGTCAGGCTGGCGGGAGCTTTTGCCATTGATTTTATTCTCCCTTGAATACCTTATCGAAAAATAAGGATTTCTCTTTGGGAAAGTAGATCGTTGTGCCCCGGTCGACAATCAGCTTTCCATCAAGGTGATCCATCTCATGCTGAACAACTCGGGCAAGAAATCCTGTGTAACGTTTGTTAATCTTTTCTCCATTTTCATTATACGCCTTGACCTTTACGGAGGTTGCTCTGGTGACATCGGCGCTAATGTCGGGACAGGACAGGCAGGCCTCCCGTGCCGTTTCCTTGTCACCACGTACCTGTGTGATTCTCGGGTTTACAAGCACATCGTAATTGCCGCCATCCTTTTTTACAGGTGTTTTGTCTGAGGAATTTGTATTTCTGAATATCACGACTTGTTTACTGATTCCTATCTGCGGGGCGGCAAGTCCCGCAGCGTCATCTCTTCCTACGAATGCATCGACGAGTATTTCTATGTCCCTTCTTCCTTCTTCATCGAAGGGAATTGGAATTTCATCGGCGCGTCTCCTCAGGAGGCTTGCCTCCTCTTTATTAATTTTTTCATTATCCCATAATTTCCAAGTCTTCATTTTTTTGCATAGAACCTTTCTGACTTCGATTTTCTTTTTTTATAACACTATGGGATTGTTATTTCAACGCGATTGACGGTGTTGTAAAAAATCCAACCTCTGCGTTTCGCTGTATTCTTCGTCGCTGCAACGTACCGTATAGTACGCCGCGTTCCTCATGATTTGCGCGCCTTGACCCTGAAGCTTATTACATAGCAGTCCAATCTTGACTTTTCACGAGTGCAGCGCTATTGAAATAGTATGAGAACACTGATAATTACTGCAGGGAAACGCACGACATAAACAAAGGGAGAACAGTTTGAATTGATAGGCAGGACAATAACAGCGGTGACAAAACGGGAATTTTCCCGGGCCATGCAATTCACTGAAGGTATGGATACGTCTCTCCCGCAGGGAAAGACAAATCACGACATGCTTCTTTATCTACATATCCCATTCTGTGAAAGTCTGTGTCCATATTGTTCATTTAACAGGATCTTGTTCGATAAAGATCTCTGTCAAAGGTACCATAGTGCCCTCAGAAAGGAGATACGAATTTACAGGGATAAAGGATATAACTTTACCAGCGTGTATGTGGGCGGGGGAACCCCGACGATAATGATGGATGAACTGGATAAAACCCTGCTGTTGGCAGCGGATTGCTTCAGCATTCGAGAGATTTCAGTGGAGACCAATCCCAACCACCTTACACAGGAGAATGTCGATATACTTAAGAAGGCTGGGGTCAACAGGCTTTCGGTGGGGATACAGAGCTTTGATGATGAGCTCTTGAAGGCAATGGGCAGATATGAGAAATATGGAAGCGGCGACGCGATTGCCGGGAGAATTGCGGAGATATCGGGGCAGTTTGACACCCTGAATGCCGACATGATATTTAACTTCCCCGTCCAGACAGAAGAAATTCTGGCCAGAGACCTGGATATTCTGATTGATACGGGTGTGGATCAGGTGACCTATTATCCCCTGATGGTCTCGGAATCCACGCGCAGGAAGGTGAAGAGAACGCTGGGGATAGTTGATTATCGGAAGGAAAAGAAGTTTTATCAACTGATTTCCAAAAAGCTTGCCCCTTACTACCGTTTTTCCTCGGCGTGGTGTTTTTCCCGGAGAGGAACCATGGTTGATGAGTATATAGTGGATTATGACGAATATGCCGGTCTGGGCAGCGGTTCCATCGGATATATGGATGGCAGAAGTTATGCGAACACCTTCGACATACCTCAATATATTGAGATGCTGGACATGGGAAAACTTCCATTGATGGCGGCGCGTGATTTTACACCCACGCAACAGGCACGCTACGACTTTCTGATGAAGCTGTTTGGCCTGAAACTGGATATTTCCTTCTTGACGAAAAAATATGGTTGCGGGGGTATCTGGTATCTCTGGAGCGATATATTCGCCTTTATGCTGGCAGGAGGGTTGCGCTACAAGCGCGGTACTTTTTACCTTACAGATCGTGGCAGATATTATTGGGTCATAATGATGAGGGAATTCTTCACTGCGGTCAACAATTTCCGCGACTTCTGCCTGGGCAGGTAGGGGGGGTACGAGTTGCGAGTTGCGAGTTGCGGGTTACGGGGCATGACTGAGTAAATCTTGAGGAAAATGGCACTATGGATGACAAAATCAGAGAATTACTGAAAGGCCTTCCGAAAATTGACGAGGTATTCCTTGTTCTCGAAAAGGATGGAGCGCTTGAGGGTATCTCCAGGGAAATAGTGGTGGAAAAATGCCGACAGGTTGTAAAAGAGATGAGGAAAAACATATTAAACTCTGGGAAAAAGGGTAAAAAAATTCCCGGCTCCCTTTCCCCTGACAGGGCGGCGCAGGAGGTGCAAAAAAGACTGCTTGCCCTTCATGACTACAGCCTTCGTCGTGTGGTGAATGCCACAGGAATCATCCTGCATACCAATCTTGGAAGGGCACCCCTGTGCGTTGATGCCCTGAAAAGGATCATCGATGTCAGCGAGGGCTATTCAAACCTCGAGTTCAATCTTGATGAAGGGAAAAGAGGGCTCAGGTATGATCATGTCAGAGAGATACTCTGCTGTATATCGGGGGCTGAAGATGCCATAATCGTCAACAATAATGCAGCCGCGGTCCTTCTGGCCCTGAATACCCTGTCGGAGGGGAAAGAAGCGGTTGTTTCGCGTGGCGAACTTATTGAGATAGGGGGTGCATTCCGTATCCCCGAGGTTATGGAAAAAAGCGGAGCCATTCTCAAAGAGGTGGGCACCACTAACCGCACTCACTTTTCGGACTATGAGAACGCGATGTGTGACGATACAGGTCTGATTCTCAAGGTTCATACAAGCAATTTCAAGGTGCTTGGTTTCACGGATGAGATAAGTCTGGTTGAGCTGGTAGAGCTTGGCGAGAAGAAAAACATTCCGGTAATGAATGATCTTGGAAGCGGATGTTTTGTGCAGTTGGACAAATATGGTCTGGAAAAGGAACCGACCGTTCAGGAGGTTTTGAGGACGGGGGTGGATGTGGTGACATTCAGCGGTGACAAACTCCTCGGGGGGCCGCAGGCCGGGATAATCGCAGGCAAAAAGGCGATACTGGACAGGATAAAGAAAAATCCCCTCAATCGCGCCCTGAGGATAGACAAACTGACCCTTGCCGCCCTTGAGGCGACGATGATGCATTACCTGGATCTCGACAGAGCGGTGTGTGATATAAGGGTGTTGCTGTCGTTGACGGAGCCGGTAGCCGAAGTCAGAAAAAGGGCGAACAGGCTTCTCGCTGCGCTGGAGGAATTGTCCGTGAAAGGCCTGACCTTCTCCATTATGGAGGAATACTCAATGGCCGGTGGCGGATCGCTTCCCACCCAGAAGATTCCAACAATCGTCGTGGCTGTAAGCCCGCACAACATCTCCGCGAGCAGACTGGAAAGAGAATTAAGGAGATTGGAAGTTCCCATAATTGCAAGGATATTTGATGACAAAGTCCTCCTTGATCTGAGAACGATAGCTGAAGAGGAGCTTGAGTTAATAAAGGATGGTCTGAATAGTATTTAGTCATTTTTAACGCATTATTTTACAATTCCTTCGATCCAATTGTCTTTCGACCGGGTTCCCGATGAGAGAGAAAACATCATCCGTAGAGAACAACAAGTTCACCTTCACAGTACCTCCCGCTGATGGTGGGGAGAGGCTTGACGTTTTTTTATCAAAAAAAGGTGTTTTCATAACGCGTTCACAGGTCAAGAGGGCGATTGATGAAGGACAGGTGGAGGTAAACAGCGTTAAGCCAAAACCGGCCAGCCGTTTGAAGAATGGCGATACAGTCATTGTCCGAAAGAGAGATCCGAAAGAATGTGATCTTGTTCCGGAAGAAATACCCATTGACATTATCTATGAAGACGCGCACATTCTTGTGGTAAACAAACCCCACGGCATGGTCGTCCATCCCGCGGCGGGAAACCGCAGCGGAACACTTGTCAATGCCCTTCTGTTTTATTGTAGCGACCTTTCCGGCATTGGCGGCGTTAAAAGGCCCGGCATAGTGCATCGCCTCGACAAAGACACTTCAGGACTTATGGTGGTCGCGAAATCGGATGAGGCTCATATCGGGCTGGCGAAGCAGTTCAAAAAGCATCTCGTACAAAAGACTTACAGGGCGCTTGTGCAGGGCGATGTAAAGGAAGATAACGGGGTAATAGATCTGTCCATTGGGAGGCATCCCGTGAACAGAAAAAAGATGTCCACGAGCAGTAAAAGAGGCAAGGTATCTCTGACCCGCTGGAGCGTGGAGGAACGCTACAATATCGCCACACTCCTTTCTGTCCGGATTGAAACAGGAAGAACACACCAGATACGGGTGCATCTGAACGCCACAGGATATCCCGTTGTCGGGGACGCTGTTTACGGCAATTCGAAAAAAAGAATCGAAGCGGTAAAAGATAATGCCCGGCAGACCATATTGAGGAAGATTCGCAGGCAGGCCCTCCATTCGAGCGAACTTTGCTTTCATCACCCGATTACAGGGAATCTTATGGAATTTTCATCAGCGCTTCCAGGTGATATGGCGCAGGTATGCAGGGAACTAAGGAATAGCGGGAAATAATGTTAACCGTTCACGGTTAAAAAACAGGAAGCTTATAAATGAATCTGTTTATTTATAGGGTTA
>CAZINZ010000017.1:29983-43555 GCA_964540715.1 uncultured Syntrophaceae bacterium
GTTCACGGTTAAAAAACAGGAAGCTTATAAATGAATCTGTTTATTTATAGGGTTACAAATAATGTTTAAAAACCCTGATCAGAGATATGGTACATCAGACGCGTTCAGGTTTTCCATGAGGGAAGGTGTGTCGTATTTGGAAAGTCTGGCACTTAGCGGGTGCGATTTTATAACCCACGCGTTTTGCACACGATGGGGTGGCACAAGTGAGGGGAAACTGGCCGATCTCAACTTTGGCTCGCGTTCGGGCGACACAGAAGAACACCTGTCGCAAAACCGGGAGATCCTCTGCTCCGCCTTTGACATTCCGACACAAGATCTTGTCACAGTAAATCAGGTCCATGAAGACCGGATCCTGATTATTGATGAAAAGATTCCCGATTGGCGTAATAGTGAAGAGTTGGAATATGACGGCATTATTTCCGCGATACCCGGCGTTGCGATTGGGGCAATAACGGCCGATTGTGTTCCGGTGCTGCTTGTCGACTGCGCAAAGAGAGTTGTCGGGGTGGTGCACGCGGGATGGAGGGGAACAACCCTGGGAGTTGTCGCCAGGGCTATAGACGCTTTCATGAAAGAATTTGCCTCGAGACCGTCAGATATCCTGGCCGCTACAGGTCCAGCCATAGGACCCTGCTGCTACGAGGTTGATGAATCCGTTCTCCATCACTTTGATAATAAACGCAGCAGAGAGTCTTTCTTCACCAGAGGTAAAAAAGAGGGAAAATGGATGCTTGACCTGCCCCTCGCTAACAGATACCAGTTGCATGACGCAGGCGTTCCCCCGGAAAATATATTTGCTGCTGATATATGTACATCCTGTAACACAGACACCTTTTTCTCGCACAGAGGGGAGGGTGATGCAGGAAGGCAATTGAGCTTTATAATGCTCAGATAGAAGCCACAGTCATTATAACGCGAAAAAAAACGAAAAAAACGAAAAAAACCTTGACATGTTCACTGGTTTGATATAAACGGACCTTTCATTAAGATTTTGTGCTAAATCCTTTCTTTTGAAGTATTTCAAGAAACCAGATTAGCTATTGAAAATATAAAAGAATATTGCAGCGCGCGTTACGGATGTCGGGAGCATTCTGTCAATTCCTAGACTGTTTTGCCGTAACCTCTGGTTTTGTTCTGAGCGATGATCAATCGGATTCGCAGTGTTCAAGTGTCAAAAAAGTTCACATCTTAGAGAATAACCGGTTTGCCCCGGGGCCTGTTTTATGCTTTTCGTAAGTCCTCAAGGAGATAAGAGAAATACCCGCCTGAATCGAGGGATATGCAAACTTGTGCATCCCCTGAAGAATAAATATTAAAATCTGACATCGAACCACATAATAAAGGAAAGTTATATGAACATTTCAGAAATCAAAAACAAATCCATAGGTGAGCTTAATGAATTGGCTAAAGGGCTTAATATAGCCGGCACCAGCGGGATGAAAAGGCAGGATCTCATTTTCGCAATTCTCCAGTACCAGACGGAGAAAAACGGTGTCATTACGGGGGAGGGAGTCCTCGAGACACTTCCTGATGGATTTGGATTTCTCAGATCTGTGGGTTATAATTATTTTCCGGGCCCCGATGATATCTATGTTTCTCCTTCTCAGATACGCAGATTCGGAATGAGAACGGGGGATACGATATATGGCGAGGTGAGACCTCCGAAAGAAGGAGAGAAGTATTTTGCCCTGCTGAAGGTTGAATCCATAAATTATGAGGCCCCGGAAGCGGCCAGAGGCAAGATACTCTTTGACAATCTGACACCCCTGTATCCCGAAGAAAAGTGGATGCTGGAATCGGATCCTGAGAACTACTCGACAAGGGTTATGGATATCTTCACCCCTATTGGCAAGGGACAGAGGGGTCTTGTCGTATCACCGCCCAGAACCGGTAAAACAGTTCTTCTGAAAGATATCGCCAACAGTATTACCGCGAACCATAAAGACGCCGTACTTATGGTACTCCTGATAGATGAACGTCCTGAAGAGGTGACGGACATGGAAAGGAGCGTTTCCGGCGAGGTGATCTCCTCAACCTTTGACGAAACGGCCACACGGCATGTTCAGATTGCGGAGATGGTTATCGAAAAGGCCAAGCGTCTGGTAGAACACAATAGAGATGTTGTCATACTGCTCGATAGTATTACCAGGCTTGCAAGGGCCTATAATTCCGTGGTGCCGCCAAGCGGGAAGGTGCTCTCCGGCGGCGTTGACTCCAATGCCCTGCACAAGCCGAAGAGGTTTTTCGGAGCCGCGAGGAATATTGAAGAGGGCGGCAGCCTCACAATAATCTCGACGGCCCTTATCGATACTGGAAGTCGCATGGATGACGTTATCTTTGAAGAGTTCAAGGGAACAGGAAATATGGAGCTGCATCTCGACAGGAAAATCTCAGACAGGAGGATCTTTCCTTCGTTCGACCTTATTCATTCCGGCACAAGAAAGGAAGAGATGTTGATCGAGAAGGAAAATCTCAGCAGAGTATGGATACTGAGGAGGCTGCTGCAGGAGATGAACTCGGTAGATGCCATGGAATTTATCATTGACAAGATAAAAAGGACAAGTACAAACAAGGAATTTTTTGAATCCATGAACCAGTGAATAAAATTATTTACTTGAAATTCATTTTGATATGGATATAATACCGTCTTTTGAAAAGCCAAGGGAGGCCAACAGGAACAATGAAAGAGAATATTCATCCGGAATATAAGGAAGCAAAGATAGCATGTGTCTGTGGGAATGTTATTGAGACAAGATCCACAAAAGGTGATACCAAGGTTGAGATATGCTCTAAGTGTCATCCATTCTATACTGGAAAACAGAAAATAATGGATACCGCCGGGAGGATTGAGAAATTCAATCGTAAATATGCAAACCTTGAAAAGAAGTAACAGGTGTAACTGATAAGGCACAGAGAGGTTTTGTTTCTGCTGGCAATTCTTCGCGAGACAGATTCTTTTTTTCTTTGTGCCTTTGCGACTCTGAAGAGTTGCTTTTTATCAGGCATCTTCCGGCCCGCTCAAGGCTGTCCGTTTAAAACCACCCCCGTCTGAAGAAAATCATCATCATCAATCCAGGAAGAGCAGAATGCTGACAAAGCTTAGGAAAATCGAAAAGAGATACGAAGATCTGCAAGGATTATTGAGTGATCCCGCTATAATCAATAATTATAGTGTTTACCAGAAGTATGCCAAAGAGCATGCCGACATCTCCGATATCGTACAGACCTACAGAGAATATGTAAACATAACCTCTCAGATTGAGGACAATAAAGATCTCCTCAAAGATGGTGATGAGGAATTGCGAGCGATGGCAAAGGAAGAGGCCACGCAGTTGAGAGAAATGTATCAGGTTCTGGAAGAAAAGTTGAAGATTCTGCTGCTCCCGACAGATCCAAATGACGAGAGAAATGTCTTTCTTGAAATAAGGGCCGGCACGGGAGGAGATGAAGCAGGACTTTTTGCCGGTGATCTTTTCAGAATGTATACCAGATATGCGGAAAGATGCAGCTGGAAAGTGGAGGTTATAAACTCCAGTTTGTCCGGAGGTGTGGGAGGCTTTAAAGAGGTTATCCTGCTTATCGAGGGAGATGGCGCGTACAGCAGGTTGAAATACGAAAGCGGCGTTCACCGTGTACAGAGAGTCCCCGTTACCGAGGCACAGGGGAGAATACATACATCCGCAGTGACGGTGGCGGTTCTTCCTGAGGCGGAAGACGTGGAAGTGAAGATTGACCCGAATGACCTTCGGATAGACGTCTATCGTTCAACGGGTCATGGGGGACAGAGCGTCAACACAACGGACTCCGCGGTAAGGATTACCCATCTTCCAACGGGACTCGTGGTAACCTGTCAGGATGAAAAATCGCAGCATAAAAACAAGGCAAAAGCGCTCAAGGTGCTCCGAGCCAGGCTTTTTGAACAGATGAGCGAGGAACAGGATGCCGCGATTTCTGAGACGAGAAAACAACAGGTGGGGAGTGGAGACAGGAGCCAGAGGATACGCACCTACAATTTCCCTCAGGGACGAATGACAGACCACAGGATTGGGCTTACCATGTATAATCTGGAAAATGTTCTTGATGGAGATATCAATGCCATTATTGATGCACTCAACACCTTCTATCAGGCGGAAGCCCTGCAATCCCCCAATGTATGACAGCGTAATCCAGTGAATCTCTGCGAATCCTACAGAGGGGATTTTTTGTTTGACTTTTAAACGCCCCTGATATAGAAAATCAACCTTGTTCGGGTTTCAAGTTTATTTGAAAGGAAAGCGGTAGATGACAGGTATTTGCGCGAAGAGATTTTTGAATTTATCCAGCTTGCTTAGCCTCACTCTTAGCAGGGGTAAATACCCGCGGCCTGTCGTCTCTGTGATATATTAACTAAACAACAGATAAAGATTTGAAGGGCCATGGGCGAAAGTCTCATGGCCCTTTTCTTTTGGGAGAGAAAAGAGATGGCGATGCACGAGATAATATGGCATGGAAGAGGCGGTCAGGGGGTAGTCCTCGCGGCGCAGATACTGGCAGAATCTGCTTATATTCAGGGGTTCCCGGGCGTCACATCCGCACCCACCTTCGGGCCGGAGAGGAGAGGCGCTCCGCTCACTGCCTCAACGAGAATATCGGACGGGCCGATCAGGACCTTTTCGCAGATCGCATCGGCCGATATAGCCGTAATCCTGGACGAATCACTCCTTGAGGCCGCAACTGGCGCAGGAAGAATTAAAAAAAAGGGTCTGGTCATTGTCAACACGTCCCTTACGCCGGAGCAGATCGGGGTAAAAGGGGACTTCTCAGTGGCAACAATCGACGCCGCAGAAATAGCAAGAGAACAACATCTGAGCATGAGCGGTGTCCCCGTTGTGAATACCCCCCTTCTCGGGGCGCTCTCCAAGGCATCTGGCCTTGTTACTCTTGAAAATATCGAAAAAGGACTAAGGAAAAAGATGCCGCACAGCAAGGCCTCCTTTAATTTTCAAGCCATCAGGACGGCCTTTGAAAGAACGCTTTATGTAAAGAGCAAGAGGTAAGAAGCAACACGAAACGTTAAACTCTAAACCAGGAAGAGGAAACAGGATGAAAAAAACTGACACCAATATATCAGGCGTCTGCACACCGGCTGCGGGAGAGGCTGGCAGGACGGGCGAGTGGAGAGAGTTGACGCCCGTGATCGACCAGACGAAATGCATACCGGCAATTAAGGGTAAACCGGCCTGTTTCCTGTGCTGGCTATATTGTCCGGATGGAGTTGTATCGATGACGATACCGGTTAAGATTGACCTGGATTATTGCAAGGGATGCGGAATCTGCGCGGAGGAATGCCCCCCCAACGCGATAAAGATGGTGAGGGAGGGGGATGCTGATGAATGATGTTCGTATCATTACCGGGAATGAGGCGGCGGCGCTGGCGGTGAAACTTGCCAGGCCAGGCGTTATCGCGGCGTATCCCATAACACCCCAGACCAGCCTCGCTGAGAAGTTGTCGGAATATGTCGAAAGGGGGGAGCTGAAGGCGGAATATGTCAGGGTGGAAAGCGAGCACTCCTCTCTGACCGTCTGCATATCGGCATCGACGGTGGGTGCCAGGGTGTTTACGGCGACCAGCTCTAACGGCCTCCTGTATATGCATGAGCAGCTGCACTGGGCGGCAGGCTCCAGGCTTCCGGTTGTCATGTGCTGCGTCAACAGAGGGGTGGGGGCTCCCTGGTCAATCTTCAACGATCAGCAGGATTCCTTCTCACAGAGAGACACGGGATGGATACAGATATACTGCAGAGACAATCAGGAGATTCTCGACACCATCATACAGGCGTATCGCATTGCGGAAGAGGTTTATATCCCGGTGATGGTCTGTTACGACGGTTTTATCCTCTCACACACGATGATGCCCGTGGATGTGCCGGATGCCAATCAGATAGAGGATTATCTGCCTCCATACAAGCCGCATACCATTCTCTCATCGGATGATCCGAGGACGATCAACCCTGTGTTTTTCCCGACAAGGAGGGAAAACTCGGAAGGCATTCTCTGTGATGGCTACATGGAGATGAGATACAAGCTTCAGGCCGCGTTCGAAAAATCCAGGGATGTAATCAGGACAGCAAGCAGTACATGGGCCGAGCTGACCGGACGGGACCATGGGGGCATGATCTGGGAATATATGACCGAAGATGCCGAATTGATACTGACAGGAATGGGCTCTATCGCTACAGAGGCCACACTGGCCGCTGATGCCTTGCGTGAGGAGGGGATCAGGGCCGGCGTTGTGGGAATCAGGGCATACAGACCCTTTCCGAAGGAGGAGGTTGCGCAGGCCTTCAAGAAGGCAAAGGCCATTGCGGTCTTTGAAAAGTGTATCAGTTACGGGTACGAGGGGGGCGTCTGCTCGGATCTCAAGGCCGCTTTTTACGGCACGGACGTCAGGGCGCCTGTACACAATTATATAGCGGGACTGGGGGGAAGGGATGTCAAGACCGGAGAGCTTGTGGACGCGGCAAGGGCGACTTTTGAGGCCGTCGGGTCCGGAGAGACGGACAACAAAACGACCTGGCTCAACTGTTACACAGGGGGATAAGGCAGTGCAACAGGGGCAAGTCAACCCGGAACCCGCAAATCAGAACATCACAGGACGAAAAAATGCATGAAAATATATTCAAGATAAATGAAAAAGAATACATCCTGCCGGGAAACCGGTCATGTCAGGGATGTGGGCTTTCTCTCGCGTACAGATACATACTCAAGGCCCTGCGGGAAAACACGATTGTGGCGATACCCCCGAGCTGCCTTTGCGTGCTGCACGGATTGTATCCCACCACATCGGTAATCATACCCGCCCTGAACACCACCTTCGCCAGCAACGCGGCATCCGCTGCCGGAATTGTGGCCGGCCTGAACGCGGTCAATAGAACGGATACAACCGTCCTGGCCCTTTCGGGGGATGGTGGAACCTATGACATTGGCATACAGTCACTGAGCGGAGCGGCTGAGAGAAATACCGACTTCATATTCGCATGTTATGACAACGAAGGCTATATGAATACGGGAACGCAGCGCTCCGGAGCAACACCCATGGGTGCCATAACCACAACCACGCCTGTACTGACAAAACAGGAGCTGAAGAAGGATTTTCTGAAAATAATGGAGGCCCATCATATCCCCTATCTCGCCACTGTCTCGCCCGCCTATCCGGCTGACCTGTATGACAAGTTCGTCAAGGCAAAGAGGATAAGGGGAACACGGTACATTCATATCGATACCCCATGTCCTCCGGGATGGGGATACCCCATAAAAGATACTGTAAAGATTGGGAAACTCGCCGTTGAGACGGGTCTGTTCATCCTCTTTGAGATAGAGAACGGCAGGTTCCGCTTCACCGGCAGGAGCAAGACTATGGCGGAAAGGGGAAAACTCATCCCCCTCGTCAATTATGTGGAGAGACAGGGAAGATTCAAAAAGATGAGCATCGAGCAGTTGAGTATTCTCCAGGCATCGGTGAACAACCGGTGGAATGAATGCCTTAAACGGACGGAAGGGTGACCTCTTTTACTTCAGGTGGGTCCTTATCATCTCGGCGTATCTGCGTGCCGCCCCCCCGTTGGAGGCTACTATCTCACGGCCCGCCGCGCCTTTCCTGCGAAGAGCTTCAGGATCTTCCAGCAGCTTCAGTGTCTCGGCGAGAAGTTCCCTGTCGTTACTGACGGTAATGCCGCCCCCCGCCATCCCCAGTCTTTCCTTCTCATCCATGAAATCGTCCATTGAGGGGCCATAGAGAACGACCTTTCCCCACGCCGCAGGCTCCAGGATATTCTGTCCCCCCCTGGGGACCAGGCTTCCGCCGCAGAAGACCATGGTGGCGAGGCTGTAAACCTTAAAGAGTTCTCCTATCACATCAACAATAACAATCCGTCGGCCGGCACGTTTCGTGCCACTGTTTATCTCTTTCATCGTAACGCAGTCATCAAAACCTTCATCCCTGGCAAGAGAGACGATATCGTCGCCCCGCTCGGGATGGCGCGGCACGATGACCATGAGCATATCAGGATATTTTTCAAGCAATCCCCGGTAAACCTTCAGCACCATGCCGTCCTCTCCCTCATGCGTGCTGCCAGCAACGAAGACCCTTGCTTCGTGAGGTATATCCAGTCTGGCCTCCATTTCATCCCTCAGAGCGTCATCCGCCCCCGCGGCAAGGCTGTCATACTTCGCGTTTCCCAAAACATGGATCCTCGACGGTTCCACACCCAGGGCCTCCAGCCTGGAGGCGTCAATCGCGGATATGGCTCCCATCATATCAAGCATATTCATAATCCGCTTCCAGAAAAATCTTGTCCTTCTGTACCGCCTGAAGGAACGGGGAGAAATTCTGCCATTTACCATCACGATTCTGGTCCCCCTCTTCGCGCAGGCACGGATGAAATTGGGCCATATCTCCGTCTCAACCGGAACAAATATATCCGGGTTCACCCTCTCAATGACTTTTCTTACAACAACAGGGATGTCGAGGGGATAGTAGATGAGAGCTGAGGTGTCAGTGATCAGTCGGCCGGCCATCTCCTGGCCGGTCTCCGTGCTTGTGGAGAGAACAATGCAGGCCTCGGGATACATCCCTCTCAGGGACGAAATGATGGGAGCGGCGGCGGTAACCTCTCCTACCGATACCGCATGCACCCATATCCGGGGCGAGCCTTTCATTTCATCAAAGACCCTCTGTGGGATGAGCCCGAACTTGGGGCCGATGCTCTTTCGGTATTTTCCGGCAAGAACGATCTTCAACGCAAAAAACGGGATGAGGAAGACAGCTGATACAAGCAAGAGTATATTATAAATCAGAAAACTCATAGTCGGTGGAACATAATGATCTTTTCGCCTTCTGTCAAGTTCTCATAAAACGGTCTTCACAAAACGGATTGACACGCACAATAAAAAATAATAGGATTCTCAATATATTTACGCTTGTAAAACCAGCGGAAAGGAAAACCGATTATGACACGAATGAACAGGTTATATATGCCGACCGTCTTTATTTTGATCTTTTTTGTAATTGTGGGATGCGCAAGATACGAGAGAAAGGTTGTTCCATTCAAAATGCCGGAAGCCTTCAAGAACGTGACAGAGGCGGGGGGAGCCACCATAGCAGCGCAGGCATATAACCGGAAGGAAGCAAAGAACGCCTTTGGGTTTGATATTGTAGGCTCAGGTGTGCTTCCCGTCCAGGTGATCTTTGATAACAGAGGGAGTCATCGCCTGAAGATAATAGACAGCAGGACATATCTCGTGGATACCGAGAACAACATCTGGCCGATTCTTGATCAGGAGATGGCTTATGACAGGATAGCAAAAGGGTCGGAGGATGGAGAGATTCTCCCGGAAGGGGTAAGGTCCGGCTTTCTGGCCGCCGCCGCCGGCGCTGTTATCGGGGCAGCAATTGGCATAGTCACTGGCACCAACATCGGCGAAGCGCTGGGCAAGGGAGCTGCCCTTGGGGCTGCCACGGGAGTTACCCTGGGCGGGGCCAAAGGGATGGACAGCACGGATGTATCTCATCAGATAAGCCGTGATCTTCAGAGCAGGTCTCTTCAACGCAGGCCGGTACCTTCGGGTGACATATCTCACGGTTTTATATTTTTCCCGGGAGAGGCGAAAGAGCAGGCAAAGGAACTCCGGCTGGCAATTAAAGAGATTGACACGGGGGTAATACACAAACTCGTAATGAATTTCTGACGGCATTGTATGTGAATCCCGACACGCCGGGCCTTTGTAATGAGAGGATAGAGGCCCCTGCCCATACAGGTAAAATGAGGAGCATCCATGAAAAAAATCGCCCCATCCATACTCTCCGCTGATTTTTGCAGGCTGGGTGAGGAAATCCATGCGGTGGAAGATGCCGGGGTGGAACTGATCCATGTGGACGTCATGGATGGGCATTTCGTCCCGAATATAACCATAGGTTCTCCAGTCGTGGCATCCATAAAGAAAACGGCGCGCATTCCCCTTGATGTTCACCTGATGATAGAGGCCCCGGACAGACATATTCAAAGCTTCGCGGACGCGGGCAGCGATATAATTACCGTGCATGCGGAAGCGACTGTTCACCTCCACAGGACAGTTCACCTGATCAGAAAACTGGGGGCAAAAGCCGGCGTCGCGCTAAACCCCGCGACCCCGCTCGGCGCGATTGAACAGATTATTGACGACATAGACCTGCTGCTTATTATGACTGTGAATCCCGGATTCGGAGGACAGAAATTCATAAAGAGCATGCTGCCCAAGCTGAAGTCGGCAAGGGACATGATAGATCGATCCCCGTCCGATGTTCTTCTCGAGGTGGACGGTGGAATTACCCTTGAGAATATAGGGGCCGTGAAAGAGGCCGGTGTCGATATCTTTGTCGCCGGGTCCAGCATATTTCTCAGTGAAAATTACGGCCGGACGATAAAAGAGATGCGGATGATACTGGCCAACTGATCGAACCTCGCAATCCTGTAACCCGCTCACAACCCGAATAATGCACATCATCATAGACGGATATAATCTCATCAGACAATCAGATTCCCTCAGACGCCTTGACCGGTTCAGTCTCGAGCAGGGCCGCGCCGGGTTGATTAAGGTTGTCGCCGGATACCGAAGGCTGAAGAATCACAAGATAACAGTGGTATTCGACGGATGGGCAAATGGTTCTGCCAAAGAGGAACGGCTCAGGGAAGACGGCGTCTATATTATATATTCAAGGAGGGGTGAAACGGCGGATGAAGTCATAAAAAGGATGGTAATGACGGGAAGGGGCGGGGAGATCGTAGTTGTTACATCCGATAGAGACGTGGCAGGATCGGCAGTAAGGGCGGGCGGCGTGGCGATATCGTCACCTGAATTTGAGGCAAGGATGAGGGAAGAGGAAGCGATGTCGATGATCAGCGGCGGAGAATCCGGCAAGGATGATGATGGTTATGATGTCGCGGAATCCGGAACCAGAAAAAAAGGCACAGCAAAGAGAAAATCCAGAAGAGAACGACAGGCGCAAAGAAGACTGAGCAAGCTGTAAGTATCCCTTTTCGAGCACGCCTGTATTAAACATTCAACATTGCCCTTCATTTCATCCCCGCCGACACACATCTATAAGCAGGCGTTTGAGTGCAAGCTGCGGGTCTATGCCGGAAGACTTCAAGGCAAGGTCCAGATCTGCGAGACGTTTCATATAACCGATAAGTTCCTCACCGGAAAATCTGCCGGCATTCCCGAGAGTCTTGTAGATCGCGTAGGGATGCTGGTTTGCGAGCCATTTGCCCTTCCTGCCATATTCGTCAGCCAGATTTTTTACCGTGGGATAGATCGCGGCCTGAAAGCTCCTGTAATCCATGCCGGGACGGAATGAGGGGAGCTCACCTGATTCAAGGAGCATGTTGCCCTGGAGCAGGAGCCTTATCTCCCTCGCTATCATCGCGAGGATAAGTAGGTGGTGGACCCCCTGATCAAAAAGCTGCTGAAGGGTCTGAAGTGCGTTGACGGTGTTTTTATCAACAATGGCCGATGTGAGGTCAAAGACTGAATCCTCCGCGGTCTTTGTTACAACCGCGTCTATGTCGTTTCTGTCAATGGTTTTCCTGTCCCCCGCGTAGGCGATTAACTTTTCAACCTCTTTCAGTGAATCCCGCAGATTGAGTCCGGTCATTTCACCGAGCGCGCGAAAGGCATCCGGCGTAAGCTTTTTATCACTCTTTGCGAGGGCGTCCCTGACAGTGTCCATCATCAGACCCCTTTGGCCGGATTCATTTCTGGGTTTTGAGAAGGTAAGGACCACGCCTAAATCGGTTATCGTCTTGAAGAGTCGCTTTCTTTTATCCACGGTGGCCGCGGTCAGGACAAGGCAGTTGCCATCGGGAAGACCACTCTTCAGGGCCTCTTCAAGCCTGTCTGTGTCCTGCCGGGTTCCGCCTCCTGTGATCCTGAGCCTGTCACACAGATCAATCACCCCGGGAAGCCATTTTTCTCTGTCCATGTCTGCCGTGATGCCGGTAGCGCTCCTCCAGTCGGCATCGGAGATTCTCTTCCACTGACCGTCCTTCATGTCTTCGATCGACCACCCGGCCATTTTCAGAAGGGAGACAAACGCCCTTGCCGCTCTGCCGGGTTCCCTTTCAATGTTTGCGGTGATTTCTTTTACGATGTCAGCCGATGATACCTTTGAATAAAAGAGGCGGGTGTTCTTTACAAGCACAAGCTTTCTCCCCGGTATGAGCGGAGGGGTGAGAATAGAATTATATATCGAATCGGTATCTTCATCTCCCCCGTCGATACGAAAGAGATTGAGGTCCCTCTGGTCGGGAGAGAGAATCGCGTCTACGAGCTGCTCCAACGCGTCGGCTAACAGGTATTCCTCATCGCCGTATATAAGGTAGCAGGGGGCCGTTTTGCCCCTGCCGATATCATCGAGGACTGTCTTCAGTGTTTCCTGCATGGCAGCTGTTCAGGGTACTCAGAGTATTACGAATTTCTGGATATGCCTTACCACCTGATCGGGTTCGTCAATTATCTGAATAAAATCGAGGTCGGTTTCAGATATCTTTGACTCCGGCAGCATGGTTTTCCTCATCCAGTCCATAAGTCCGCCCCAGTATTCGCTTCCCATAAGGACTACGGGAAAGCTCCTTATCCTCCTTGTCTGGATAAGGGTGAGGGCCTCGAAGAATTCATCCATTGTGCCGAATCCACCGGGAAGAATGATGTAGGCCATGGCATACTTGACAAACATAACCTTCCGGACAAAGAAATATTTGTAGTCGATATTCACATTGGCGTAGGTGTTGGGTGCCTGCTCAAAGGGCAGCTGGATGTTCATACCGACCGACACGGCGCCGGCCTCACTTGCGCCTCTGTTTGCGGCCTCCATGATGCCCGGTCCTCCGCCGGTGATCACGCCAAAGCCCTCCTTGCCGAGGAGACGGGCAACCTCACGGGCTTTCTCGTAATATATATCACCGGGGGCATCTCTGGCCGACCCGAATATGCTCACGGCATGTCCGATCTTTGAGAGCTCTTCAATGGCATCCACGAATTCCGCCATGATCCGGAAAACACGCCACGATTCATCGGAAGACAGGGCATCCACTATATACTGTTTTTCTTCCATAACTCCTCCAGAAAATGCCCGGTGGTCAGGATCCAGATTCACAACGGCTGCAATTTTGTGAAGATGCAGACATTTGCACAGGCAAATGCGAAGTCAGAATGTAAGCGGACGATTGTGAATTCTAATCCCCTGTATCCGGCTTCTGACCTCTGAATCAATGTAAACGCCCGTCAAACCACCAACCGCGCAGGCAACCTATCTGGGTGACCACTTTCGCCTTCTCGCCGCCTTGGCCACTCTTCTTCGCGCCTCGAGCGCCTTGCGCTTCTTCTTTACGGATGGCTTTTCGTAGGCCCTGCGCAATTTGAGCTCCTTAAAAAAACCGTTCTTTGAAAGCTTGTTTTTCAGTATTTTAAGGGCTCTTTCAATATCGTTTTCAAACACCTTTACTTCCAAAAACTATCACCTCCTTCTTTAAGGAATCAAGAATAAATAAGTTA
>CAZINZ010000018.1:0-43017 GCA_964540715.1 uncultured Syntrophaceae bacterium
GATACACTAAATTGTTGTCGGAAGTGTCTCAAAGTCATTGACAAGTTCCGGTATGGCGTTTATCCATGCCGGCGGAACTATAATCGAGAAAGAATTAAAGGATGATATCCTTCGGATTGATACCGGTTGTCTGGTGGCATTTACGAAGGAAATTGACTACAGCATCGAACGGGCGGGGAACCTTAAATCAATGTTTTTTGGAGGCGAGGGTCTCTTTCTGGCGACACTTAAGGGCACTGGAACTGTCTTCCTGCAGAGCCTGCCTTTCTCCCGCATGGCAGACCGAATACTTGCTCATGCGCCTTCAGCTGGCGGCAGCAAAAAAGGTGAGTGATCGACCTTCGGCCGTTCAGGCGGGATGGTGGACGGAGATTAAAAGAGATTGAAGGGTAACTGGTCGAGTTTGCCCCTGACCCTCTATAACAATATACCAGTAGTAATGGAGCCTGTTATGACATTAAATGAAATACATGTTCCCGTAAGGGTAAGATCACACGTGGTTCTTTTTGCCCATCTTTTCACAATAGCAGCGATGCTCACTCTCGTAATCGGAGTGCATCCACTTCAGGCTGCGGAGTTGCCTTCACTTGATACCATTGAAAGCTTTCATCCATCAATAGATGAAATGCCAAAAGAGAGCGGTGATGTTTATACATGGTCTGGCGCCGTAAACAAAAAGCATTCCCGGGAATATGTGGTGAAGGCCTACGACAACATGATAATGCGCCGCACTACCTCGGCGTGGAAACGTGAACCGAAGCCGCAGTATAAAACGGGTATCGAATCGGCATCGGTGGGAATCGAGATTCAGGCGGTAGAGGATCCGACAAAAATTATGACAAACTTTCGCAAGAATTTTGAAGAAAACCCTCACTATGAAAAATTCAGAAATGAACCTTTCGGGGACAAGGGGTATCGCTACCGAAGAACAACAGCACAGGACTATACCGGACCTACAACGACGGTACTATTTATAAAGGGCAACATTTTTGTGATGGTTACGGCGTACACGTCAAACCGGATAACGCATGATGAACTGGCGAAGAATTTTGCCACGATCGTACTGAACAAAATCCCACAGTACAATTAAGGCGACAGTACGCCTGCTGTTTTTAGAAAGACTGACCGGAATATTATAAAGGAAGGCAAAGAAAAAACAGCTCACGAGTTTCAAATCGCGGATTTGACCCTCGTGAGCGTTAGCAGCATTTTTTGCAGGTAGAAATCAATTACTTACAGCCTTTTTCCACCATGCATTTAATAACCCAGTTAGTAGAAGGTATTACCGGATTCACGTTGCAGAATTTAAAATACTTTGCATCGCCTGGACTTGGTTTGCCAATGCCGCATGTAACCACAGTCACTCCATATTTAGGAGCTATCAGCTGTTCAACATTTTTTACTTTTTTAAGATATTCCAGAGCTTCCTTTTTGTCTGTTGATATTCCAAGACATCCGTCAGGGCCAAAGTCAAAGCCAACATAATAGCTCATTTTAACCACTTCACATCCCTTCTTGGTCAACTTATATCCAAGAACATTGCCGGCTTCTTTCATTTGAAGACCTTTTGTCATTGCATTCAAAAACTTCATCATTTCCTGTTGAGCAAACCGACAGCACAAGCTTTTGGGGATAGTTACTTTGGTTTGTTTTTTTAAAATTTTGGGTGACACGACAAGTCTTTTTTTCGGCACTCTTTCCTTATCGTCTGCTAAAGCAAAATTTGCCGACAAGAACAATACAGCCAATACAAAAATTAGAATCTTTTTAACTTTCATTTTATCCTCCTGGTAATAAAATATTTAACGAAAAAATAATTCTAAAATCACCTTTTAATTATTTAATGCCTCAGTCATGCTATGTTAAAAAAATGGAGAATGTCAACGGAAATTTCGGAAATTTCGGAAATTTCGAATTAAGGGTGAATTAAGGTGACAGTATACCGGTTGTTTTCGTTGCGATGAAATGGGATTAATTCGAGGCTGTCCGAATTTTACCGGCAAGGCTGAGTATATCTTCCAGGATTAAGTAGAGGCTTGGTATGAGGAGTAGTGTGATGAATGTCGCGAAGAGCACGCCATAGCCGAGACTTACCGCCATCGGTATCAGAAATTTTGCCTGCAGGCTCTTTTCGAGGATCATCGGCGTCAATCCCGCGAAGGTGGTCAGGGATGTGAGGATAATTGCCCTGAAACGCAGTGTCCCTGCCTGTACGATAGCGTCGTACGCATCGGCGCCTTCCCGGCGGAGGCGGTTTGTTGCGTAGATGAGGACAAGCGAGTCATTGACGACAACACCGGTCAGACCCACCATCCCGAAGAGGCTGAGGAATGTGACATCAAGTCCCATTATGATGTGTCCCGCGACGGCGCCGACTATGCCAAACGGAATTGCCGCCATAACAATAAACGGCTGCGTGAATGACCGGAACGGAATGGCCAGGAGGGCGTAGATGCAGAAAAGGGCAAACAGAAAACCCGTCTTGATATCTCCGAGGGATTCCTGCTGTTCCCTTCCTTCTCCCTCCATGGAGTATCTCAGACCGGGATAACGGGTTTTCAGCTTCTGAAGAAAACCTTTCTCAAGTGTCTGCCGCACGTCATTGGCATTAGTGAGTGCTTCATCCACATCGGCATAGATCTTAATGACACGCTGCCTCCGGGTATGTTCGATGGAAGAAAACCCCTGATCCATCGTGATGTCGGCCAGAACGTTCAGGGGGATCTCCCTGCTGTCGGCAGTTCGAATACGCATTCGTTCCACATATTCCAGTGATTTTCTTTCCTGTTCGGGATAGCGCACTAGAACCTTAACCTCATCTCTACCGCGTTGCATCCGGAGGGCCTCGGCGCCGTGAAAGGCGTGCCGGACCTGCCGGGCGATGTCGTTGAGGTTAAGTCCCAGGCTGCGAGCGGCCGGTTTCAGCTTGAGCTGCACCTCTTTTTTTCCCGGTAGAAAACTGTCACTGACATCATGAACGCCTGGATAACTTTTCAATTCCGCCTCAAGCTCGTCAGCTGCTGCCAGCAGGTTGTCGTTGTCGTTCAGTGACAGGTGAATTTCAACCGATTTTCCCGCGCTGTGCAGTACGCTCTTAAAGGTCATTGATTCAATGCCCGTTATCGTGCCCGCGTTCTTACGCCAGAGCGCCGCGAGTCTGGCGGTGCTTACCTCTCGCTGTTCCCCTTCCAGTACCTGTATCCAGATATATGCGAGGTGTCCTCCCGTATCGCTGAGCCCCCCCCTACTTCCCACCTGCGCCCCAAGCAGGGCGAAACTGTACTGAAAAAGAGGAGGTGAGTCAGGGTGTTCTTTGTCTGCGTCAGCCAATGTCCTCCTGGCAATTTCCTCCAGATACCGGGTCACTTCGGCGGTACGCTCAAGGGGTGTCCCAGCGGGCATCGTCAGGGAACATTCCATTGTGTCGCTTTCCACTTTTGGAAAGAAGGTAAATTCAAGGATTCCGCCCCGGATTATTCCCGCGATTATCAACAACAGGGCGATCCCCAGCGCCAGGGTGGCATACCGCCATCTTAAACAGAATTTTACGGCTTTCAGATAGGGTCCGTTGATAAATTCCCGCATCCATCGCGCGGTTCGTTTTTCATTCTTCAGATCGGAGTTCCGGCCGGTCGCGGCAGATTTACTTCTTGACAGATGGGCCGGCAGTACGAAGAGAGATTCAATCAGTGACCCGAACAGGACAACCATGATCACAATCGGTATATTGCGCAGGAATTTTCCCATCATGCCGCTTCCCGTCAGAAGTGGCGCGAAGGCTACCATGGTGGTGAGAACGGAGAAAATCACGGGATGGCCTACCTCAGTGGCGCCCTGTGTTGCCGCGTCCAAGGGGGCCAGCCCCGCCTCCTGTTTCCGGTATATGTTTTCTCCGACGATAATGGCATCGTCAACAACGATACCGAGCACCATAATGAAGGCAAAGAGTGATATCATGTTGATAGTTACATCCAGGTATGGCAGGGTGGCCAGCCCGGCCAGAAAAGAGATGGGGATTCCAAGGGTCACCCAGAATGAGAGTCTGATGTTGAGAAACGCTCCGAGTATCAGAATTACAAGGATGAGGCCGATGGCCATGTTTCGCAGCAGGAGGTGAAGGCGGCTGAGCAGGATTTCTGACATATCGGCAAAAAAGGCAATTTCGACTCCCTCCGGCAGCAAGGGTCTTGCGTCAACAATATATTGTTTTACCGCCCTGGCAACGCCAAGAGCGCTCTGGTCGGCCACGCGATACACCTGGATCATGGCCGCAGGCTTACTTTGAAAACGCGCGAAAAGATCGACATCTTCAAACCCGTCACTAAGAGAGGCAATCTGCCCGATGGTTACTTTGCTGCCGTCAGTGCGCGTTATCACGGATATGCCTGAGAATTCGTCGGCGTAGTACAGACGTCCCTTTGTGCGGATAAGTATCTCGCCGCCTTTTGCCTTAACGCTTCCTGCGGGAAGATCGAGGCTTGCAAGTCTGATTGCGTCGGCCACCTGGCCCAGGGTCAGACCGTAGCGGCGCAATGTTACCTCGGAGATTTCAATGTGAATTTCCCCATCGCGAACGCCCAGAACTTCGGCAGATGAAACGCCCTGCAGACTGGTGATTTCGTCCTTGGCCTTTTCGGCAAGATATTTGATTGTTGATTCTGCGGCATCTCCATAAATTCCAACACTGATTACCTGTACCCGCTGAACAACCTCCCGGACAACGGGCTCTTCCGCCTCGCCCGGAAAAGTGGTGATGCGATCGACCTCTGCCTTTACCTCATCCAGGAGTGTTTTAATGTCCCACCCTTTGATGATTTCCACCGTAACTGTGCCGACCCCCTCTCTGGATGTGGAGTCGATGCGCTTGATACCGGACAGACCCGCAAGATGTTCTTCTATCCGGTGGACGATTGCCTCTTCTACCTCGGCTGGTGATGCACCCGGATAGCTGGTGATTATGGAGATCTTATCCATGGAGGTTTCGGGAAACACCTCCAGCTTTATCGTGTATAATGTGAAGATCCCGGCCAGAACCAGGAACATCATCAGCAGATTTGCCGCAACGTGATTTTCAGCAAACCAGGATATAGCACGCTTCATTTTTGATCCTTATCCATTGCCGTCCGGACGGTCATGCCGTCCGTAGCGGCCTTGAGGGTTGAAAAGACAACCAATTCACCATCATTGAGGCCAGACTCAATAACTATTTTTTCACCCTGATTACGCGCAACCTTGACTGTTCTGAACCGCAGTACACCTTCATTATTTACCGTCCACACAGTATTTCCATGGCGGAGGGTCGCTCTGGGAATTACGGCAGCATTGGACAGAGTCCGTCCAACAATGTCAACCGTTACAAAAAGTCCTATAGCAAGGGGAGGTTTGGTCGCGTATGGCTTATCAATCCGGACAATGACAGTTATCATCCTGGTCTTTTCGTCCAGCTTGCCCTCAACCCGCGTCACCCTTCCCGGAAAGGTCAGTTTGTATCCGGCAATCGAGGCATGAACGGTGGCAGGTGATCCGGGCTTGTCACCAGGTGTGAATCCGGGGACATCAAACCAGAAGAGATCCTTGTCTTCGAGAGGAATGGCGATCTGGGCTGCTTCCGTAGAGAAGATGCTTGCCAGGGGTTGCCCGAGTGTCACATATTGACCGATATCAACGGATTTTCGGCTGACGCGGCCATTGAAAGGTGCTTTCAGGACTGTTCTTTCAAGGTTCAGGAGGGCCTTTTTCAGATCAGCCCGGTCAGCGTCAAGCCTGGCGCGGGCCGCCGCGAGCTGAGGCTCTTTGGCCACAAGCGGCGGAATCACTTGCCCGGCATGGGAATTGTTCGAGTAGTGAACCCGCCATTCATACCTCGCCACCAGCGCTTCCTCCTGAATGATTTTCAGATTACTTTCCGAATCGCTTACCTTTGCCCTTGCCAGCGTAATGGCCAGTTCATAATCAACCGGGTTTATTGAAAGCAGTGGATCACTCCTGTCGAACTTGCCGCCGTTGACCAGGGAAGGAGAGATATGAACAATCTTGCCTCCAACCTGTGAGACAAGATCGATTTCCCGAATCGGGTGTACCGTTCCCTCTCCCCGGATGATCATGGGCTCCGGCCCGGTTTTGACCTTCATTACACGAACCATAGGCGCCGGAGTGGAGGGCACTATCTTCTGCAGATCGGATTTGGTCGCTGTCAGCGCGACCATAAGAATTGCGCCCGCGATAATGAGAGCTGAGCTTACAGAGATATGGATAATAGTTTTTCTTTTCCGGCTCATGGATTTCCCCCTGGAAGATTGGTTGTCAGCCATTGACTGTCAGGTATATTGCATGCATTTTCACTCTCACGCATTCTCACTCCGGTTCTCCCCACCCGCCGCCCAGCGCGCGGTGCAGCGTCACGCGATTGCTGAGAATAGCCAGTTCGACGAGAACCAGACTGTCTTCGGCCTGAAAACGTGTCCGCTGGGCGTCAAGTACTGTGAGATAGCTGACCAGTCCCCGTTCATAACGGTTTTCGGACACCTGTTGCGTGGCCCGCGCCTCGGTGAGGAAATCCAGCATCGCTGACCTTTTTTCTATCTGTTTCTTTCGTGTCAGTAGGGCGCCTTCTACCTCTGAAAAAGCGGTAAGGACAGTTTTGGCATAATCCGCCATTCCTTGTTGAAACTGCGCCTCAGCGGCGCGTTGACCGGCCTTGAGCCTGCCAGCGTCAAAGATGGGCTGAAGCGCCCCGAATGCTGCATTCCACAGGCTGTGTCCGGGAATGAAGAGCCGGTCCAGCTCGTAGCTGGAATAGCCGTAGGTCCCCGTCAGGGTTATCCTCGGGAAACGGCTGGCCTTGGCGACGCCGATTCTTGCGTTCAATGCCATAAGGTTTGCCTCGGCTGCCCTGATGTCGGGTCTGCGTAAGAGAAGGTCGGAAGGCAGTCCCGCCGGTACGGGTGCGGGGAGGGTGAAATAGTCATCCGGTTGTGTCCGGGCCGATCTGGTCCGTGGATATTGTCCTGAAAGTACGGCCAGCTTCTGGTGCTTGATGCCGATGTCCTGTCTCAAAGAGGGAAGGGTGGCTTCTGTCTGGGCGAGGGCGCGTCTTGCCTGCTTCAGGTCAAGGATGGAGACAAGTCCACCCTTGTATCGTCTCTCTACGAATGAGAGATTTCGGCGGTAATTGTCGATGCTTTGCCTTGTTATCTGAATTCTTCGCTCCAGGGATTCGATCTGAAAATACAATGTGACGGCCTCCGATACGATGGTCTGGGCAATGGTGCGGGCATTCTCCTGTGTCTTTGTGAGGTTTGCAAGCGCGGACTCTTCGGCACGGGCCAGACGGCCCCATAGATCGAGCTCGAATGATGCCGGTAGAGAAAGGTTGTATACGTCTGATTCAAGTCCCGGGAGAATACGCTGCCGTTTTGCCTCGCCCTGAATATTGATGGTGGGGAAACGATCCGCCCTGGACTGGACAAAATAAGACTGCAACTCGCTGATTACGGCCAGAGCCTTTCTGATGTCCAGATTGTCCCCCAATACATTTTCTACAAGCTGATTCAGCTCAGGATCGTTGAAGGTGGTCCACCAATGATCGGGGATCTGCCCCTGCCCAGCGCAGGAGATCCCATGCTGATACAATTCCCTGACCTGCGAATTCATGTCAGGCCTCTCAAAATCCGGCCCCACCTTTATGCACCCCGGAAGGAACAAAATGGCAGAGAGCATTACGGGCAATATCCTGTATTTCACTTTGTGCTCTCCATCACTGGCAGCCCGAAAAGGGAAAAATCGACAATGTGCTGAACCAGTCTGTCCTGGAATTGCAGGTCGTAGTCATGGCCGATAATTTTCGATACCGGCAACCGGGCGAAATTGAAATAGAGGACTATTGAAAAGACGCTCAGAAGATTGAGAAGAGTGCGTTCTTTGTCTATGCCCTCATTCATATAGGGTTGAAGTAGTTTTTCCAACCCTTCGATAGTGGGTTTCATAGTCTCCTTCGTCACCATTTCAAATGCCTCGGACGGTTTGGTTATCTCACGGATCATCAGTTGAAAATGGCAAAGGCGCTCAGCGTCCGAAAGGGGACCCTTGATGATGGATTCAGCCAGTGATTGGATCACAGACGCCGGTGACGTGTCGTCAAATCTGGCAAGGTTTTGTACAAAACATTCGCGGATACACCGTGCCCGCGGCATCCAGAGTTCGCGGAACACATTCAGGTAGAGGGTTTTCTTATTGCCGAAATGATAATTTACCGAGGCAAGGTTGCTTTTCGCGGTTTTTGTAATTTCACGCACACTTACCGCGTCGTAGCCCCGTTGAGCGAACAACTGTTCGGCGGATTTTAGCAGACGTTCCCGTGTCTTCGCGTTTTTGTTTTCAGTGGACATGGCACCCTCCTTCTACCGTTAAGAACGTTCGTATCAAACGAACGTTTGAATGTCAACAGATTTTCGATGTTATTAAAGGAGTTGCTGAGATGTGGAGAACTGAAATATCTGATCAGGTGATTAACTGGCGGGCAGCATATTTAAACGGCCGCGCTTTTGTTGGATTTTTCATAAAGGCGCCCTGAGGAAATTTCCTGTGGGGCGCCTTCAGTCTATCTGAGTATTTACGAATTGTTGAGTACGATCAGGGCATCAACGGCAACCGGTTTGTCTCCTGAGATAATAACGGGATTTATATCTATCTCAGCTATCTGGTCATATTCAACTCCGAGGTTGCCGATCCCCACAAGCGCTTTGACGAGAGCGGATTTGTCAACGGCTGGACTTCCGCGAAATTCGTCAAGCAATTTGCTGGTTTTAATTTCTTCGATCATCTCAACGGCGTCGATCTCGGAGATGGGTGCTACTCTGAAGCTGACATCGTTCAGTACCTCCGTGAATATTCCACCCAGGCCGAACATGACGCACGGACCAAATTGGGGGTCACGGGTGAGGCCTATGACGAATTCCCTTTCGCCCTTGATCATCTCCTGCACCAGCACGCCGTCGAGGTCCACGTCAGCCGCCATGATTTCATCATAAACTCGCGCTACATCGTCACTGCTGCCGAGGTTCAGCCTGACCATACCCATCTCCGTCTTGTGGGTCACCGTGCTGGAACACCCTTTCAATACGACCGGGAAACCGAACCCCTCGGCGAATGTTACGGCTTCATCCCTGGAACCCGCGAGTCCTTCTTTTGTTATTGTAACCCCTGCCGATGCAACGACACGTTTTGAATCATACTCGGACAGGGCCTTCTGTTTTCTGTCTATCGCCCTCTGCAGTATCTCTTTCATCGAGTTTTCTCTCCCTTTTAAACCAAGGCGGCATAAACCGCCGTGCCATAGTTTGTGATTTGATGTTACTTTCCCATGCCTAACTTTTTTATCGCCTCTTCGATACCGGACAGAACGGACTCGTCTTCGATCGTTGAGGGGACGGTATACTCTTCACCATTGGCTATCTTGCGCATGGTTGCCCTCAGTATCTTGCCGGAGCGGGTTTTGGGCAGCGCCTTGACGATCGCACACTGCCTGAAACAGGCAACGGCCCCGATATCCGACCGTACCATCTGTACCAGTTCCTTGGTGATTTCATCCGGATCACGATCAACCCCGGCCTTCAGGACGGCGAACCCGACCGGAACTTCGCCCTTGAGTTGCTCATTTGCTCCGAGGACAGCGCATTCAGCCACGGCGCTGTGCTTTGCCACGATCTCTTCCATGGAACCGGTGGAGAGCCTGTGTCCCGCCACATTTATGACGTCATCCATACGTCCCATTATGAAGAGATACCCGTCTTCGTCTATGTGACCTCCGTCGCCGGTTACATAGAATCCCGGTATCTCGGTTACGTATTCGAGATATCGTTTGTCGTCATTCCACAGGGTCGGCAGGCACCCCGGAGGAAGGGGGAGCTTGATTGCTACAATGCCGTCTTTCCCCGTGGGGAGTGTATTGCCCTCAGAATCCACGATCTGTACATTATATCCAGGGACAGCCTTTGTAGGAGACCCCGCCTTGATCGGAAAGGGTTTAATTCCCATGCAGTTCGCGGCAATGCCCCACCCGGTTTCCGTCTGCCACCAGTGATCGATGACCGGTATTTTCAGGATGGCAGATGCCCAGTGATAGGTGTCGGGATCCAGCCGTTCTCCGGCCAGAAACAAATATCGCAGGGACCCTATATCATGTTTCTTCAGATATTCCGCGTTCGGGTCATCTCTCTTTATAGCGCGGAATGCCGTCGGGGCTGTAAACAAAACGGAAACACCATGTTCAGAAATAACCCGCCAGAAGGCTCCGGGATCAGGGGTCCCGACAGGTTTCCCCTCGTACAGGATGGTCGTGCAACCTGCCAGGAGGGGGGCATACACGATGTATGAATGACCGACAACCCATCCCACATCGGATGCCGCCCAGAACACCTCGCCCGGGTTTACGCCGTAAAGATATTTCATAGACCATTTCAGGGCTACGGCGTGGCCGCCATTGTCACGCATGACACCCTTCGGCTTGCCGGTTGTTCCGGATGTGTAGAGTATGTACAGGGGATCCGTCGCCGATACCGCGACGCAATCCGCCGGCTGTGCCTTGCTCATCAGGGTTTCCCAGTCAAAATCGCGACCCGTGATAAGTGGAGCTTCAACCTGGGGGCGCTGGAAGATAACGCACTTCTCCGGTTTGTGACTGGATATCTCGATTGCCTCATCCAGAAGCGGCTTATAGGGAAGAACCTTCTTTCCCTCAATGCCGCAGGATGCGGAGACCATGACTTTCGGTTTCGCATCGTCGATGCGAATTGCCAGTTCGTTGGGTGCAAACCCTCCGAATACCACGGAATGCACGGCGCCTATTCTCGCACAGGCGAGCATGGCAATCAGAGCCTCCGGGATCATGGGCATATAGATGATGACCGTGTCCCCTTTTGACACGCCAAGCTCTTTCAGGACGCCCGCAAATGTTGAGACCTTCTCGAGGAGTTCGCTGTAGGAGATTTTCTTTACCGTATCTGTTACCGGGCTGTCGTAGATTATGGCTGTCTGGTCCCCCCGACCATTTTGCACATGATAATCCAATGCGTTGTAGCAGGTGTTCAGCTTGCCTCCGACAAACCATTGGTAGAATGGTTTGTTGCTGTCATCCAGGACCTTGTCCCATTTTTTCTCCCACTGTACCGCCTCAGCAGCCTCTCCCCAGAATTCCTCGGGACGGTTGATGGAGCGCTCATAGATTTCGGAATAATCGGTCGTCATATCGTTTCCTTTCTTTTGGTCTGTTATTTTACTATTTTGATTCATCTCCAATTCAGTCGGAGAAAAGGGACCGATTCCGACACGCGGTACAAGGTTCCTGGGATCGCCCCTTTCTTTTGGTCTTTCACTTGACGCCTTGAACTCTTCTAATAACTATAACTAATCGGGAAATAATCCATTGTCTTCTATTGTTTGCAGTTGGTGCCATTCTTTTGGATGCCGGATTTAAGGCATGTCTCCCGAAAATGCCTTAAATACAATCTATTCATAACGCCATACTTTTTGAGGAAATATAGAAATAGAAACTGTATGTCAAGATAATTGTCGGGAATGTACCTTCCAGCCGGATATGGCGCTTGAACAGTATGTGACGGGGATTGCGGGATTAACTTAAATGGTGATAGTTGCATCGCAAACGCAGGGGAGAGTTTATAGATTGTCCTGCCTTCAACGACCAGTACTTCAGGATGATGACACATTTCCTGCTTGACGTTTCTCCCCGTGCCGAATCGCTTGAAGGCTTAAACCAGCGCGCGCGAACGCGTTCAGTGAGACTCAACCCCCGGGAGGAGAAAGGTTATTCAATCTCTGCGAGAGCAATATCCTGATAGGCGTGGAAAAGGTCATGACAGAAATTGTCCCACCTCCTGGATATCTCCATGGTTTTTTCATCCGGCATAAAAAGGCTCGGATGTGAAACCAGTTCTGTTATGTCCACCGAAAATCTGCTGACAACCTCAGGATCTGAACCCTGCAATATATCTTCGACAAATTCCGACGGACTGTACCATTCGGAGGCCTTCTGCATGTCGCGGTGTATCTGTGCAAGAAGCATATTCCTCGGTCCTTCCCAGAGCTCGTTAACCGCTGAATCGCGATACAGCCTCGGCAGTGATGAAAAATCCTCCATTACGCCATGTCCGCCGAATATCGACATGGCTGCGCGTATGACATCGGTTGAGTTCCAGGAAGCAGTAATCTTCTGAAGCATTATGAGTTCCCTGATATTGAATTTCTTTTTTCTTGCCTCTTCAGGCTTGTCGCTTGCAAGTTCTCCCTTTAGGTCCCCTTCGAGTTTCAGGAATTCACCGCACACTGAATGCGGCGGCAGTGGTTCTCTTTGAGATCTTTTCCATTTCCCTCAGCTGGACAATTACCATGGGGAAATTTCCTATGGTGATTCCGAACGCATCTCGCAGTTCAGAGTATTTTTTAGCTTCGCGAACTGCCTTTGTTATGAAAGCGGCACATGAAAGATCCACGGTAAGGCGAGAACAGGTAAGCACCACACCAACAACATTTGCAAGGCCTCTGTCAAGAGGGCCGACAGGATACGCGACAGCTCCGTTATAAGTGAGTTCTGCCGTTGTAAGTTCGCTCGTTCCCATCTTCCATTTTATGCGGTCAATGGTGTACCCATTTCTTATCTCTCTTTCCTTGTTGCCGGGCAGCCACGACGGGACCACAAAGAGGGCCACATTTTCAGATCCGGCAGGTTTTGCTGTTACCACAGCATAGTCCGCATGCGTGGCCGAGCAGAAAAATTTAGAGCCATACAACCGCCAGGCACCATCTTCCTCAACAGCTTCGAGTAGATTGGACGGCACATCGGATCCACCCTGTATTTCAGACAGGAATTGGGCGCCAATTCCAAAGTCTCCATCCACTCCTTCTTTACAGTGTTGAAGTATCTGTTTGAGTTCCGGGGTGTCGGCATATCTTTCGATAACAGCCACAAGTCCCTCGGTGCAGGTTACAGGGCACGCAATGCATGCCTCGCCATTCTGGTAGATGAGGAACATTTTGACAAGCTTTGTCCAGGGGGATGTCCCGGAGGAAAATAGTCCTTCCGAAAACACCTCTCTTTCCATGATCTCAGTTTCGTGTGGTCTCACAATTCTGTCGATGCGATTGTGATGGCCGTCATAATGCATCATGTATGGACGCTTTTCCGGGCACGAAATGGATTCTGCCATATCCCGCCACCTGAACGAAACCTTCGGAGAAATCTCACGTGCCGCCCTGTCCACATCTTTCCACTCATCACCGGCAAAGTATTTCACTATCTTTTGAATAAAGGGGTCATCAAGGTAGTGTTCAACATTATCCGGAGTGTAACCGTAAATTTTTATTCTGACTACTGATTCCTGAATTATGGCTTCGGGTTTGCCGGCTCAGGATTTTATCCTCAATAACCGCGCGTAGAGATTGAATAGATTTTATCTTGACACCCAGCTTTGTTTTCTTTAAGTTGATTACCCATGTCATAACGGTTGCTATACAGTTTTAAAACTCCGGATTTAACTCTTCATGCGACGGTCAGGCATTCTGGTTAATATACAAACCCTTTTCAGAAAAAGATTGAAGAATTGAGGTGTTTTTATGGATATGAAGCGGGAGTATTACGAGGACATTGAACTTATCGGAAGCGGGGTCGTTCTTTTTTGGTCGGTGGCGTTTCTTATTTTTCTCTTCACCCTTCCCATCTACATGCAGAACTACTACATCTATCTCCTGAATATCATAATGGTCAACGTAATACTCGCAGTGGGGCTTAATATCCTTGTCGGATACACCGGTCAGATATCGCTGGGACATGCCGGTTTCTTTGCGATAGGGGCATATGCAACAGTCTTTCTGATGACGCATTTTCAGGTGCCCTTTATCTTTGCCCTTCCGCTGGCGGCTTTTATCGCGGCATTTTTCGGTTTTATCCTCGGCCTGCCGGCTTTGAGACTGGAGGGTCCCTATCTTGCGATCGCGACCCTTGGCTTTGGTCTGGCTATCATGCATGTCATAGGCACATGGGATATCTTTGGGGGTAGGATGGGACTCCATGCCCCGCCCCTGGATCTCGGAATACCGAAAGCGGGCTTCAGTTGGGTGCTGGAATCTGATGTCAGCATGTACTATCTGATACTGATCATTGCCATCATAATGATAGTGGGCGCCATAAACCTCATGAAGACACGCATAGGAAGGGCTTTTGTCGCAATAAGAGACAGCGATATTGCGGCTGAGGTGATGGGGGTGAATCTTACCATCTACAAGACCCTTGCCTTCGCGATAAGCGCGTTTTACGCGGGGATAGCGGGTGGACTGTTCGCGTTTGTATGTGGCTTCTTCGATCCCTTTACCTTCAATATGATACTTTCCATTATATTCCTCGTTATGGTCGTTGTCGGCGGGCTTGGCTCGATCCTTGGTGCTGTCATGGGTGCCACGCTGATAACTTACCTGCAGTACGATCTGCTGAAGAATGTGGCTGAGGCCCCATACGTGGGAGACATGCTTATCTTTATTTCCAAAAAATGGTTTACCGTGATCGGGCTGGAGAATTTCGGGAGTATAGCCCTCGGACTCATAATGATAGGCATAATCATATTTGAGCCGCTCGGCATGTATGGTATATGGATAAGGATAAAGAAATACTGGATGACGTGGCCCTTTTAACCCTTTTGTTTAAAGCGGGATGGCTCGTGGCGTTCACTGACACGTTTATATGGAGAGGATATGATAGGACAACTAATAGTTGAAGGTCTGGCAATAGGGGCCTGTTACGGTCTGCTGGCGATAGGCGTGGTGATCATATACAAGACGTCCGAGGTGGTAAACTTCGCGCAGGGAGAGATGGCAATGTTTTCAACATTCATAGCCTATCATATCCTGTTGCACTATCACTATCCATTCTGGCTGGCCTTTATCATCACCATGGTGTTTGCGATCCTGCTCGGTGTGTTTATCGAATTTGCCTTTCTTCGTCCCGCAAAGGAACCCACAGCCCTTGGGCTTATTGTGCTTACCCTTGGAGCCGAAATGCTCCTCATGGGGCTGGCGGGATGGAAATGGGGTGCGGAGCAGAAGTACTTTGAAATCCCCATGTCGTTCAGTGCTACCCACGAACCGATAAAGGGAGTTATCATAAGCGACTGGGCGATCGGTGTCTTTGTCACAGCCGCCATTCTTATGACGCTTCTGTACCTTTTCTTCAAGTATACCCGTGTGGGTGTGGCAATGAAGGCCACCCAGCAGAATAAAAATGCCGCCAAGATCATGGGTGTCCGTGTGGAAAGGATGTTTTCCCTCGCCTGGGGTTTGAGCTCATTCATGGGGGCTATCGCCGCCATGTTTTTTGCCTCGAGGGCAACGCTGGATCCCAACTTTATGATGGAACCATTCCTCAGGGCATTTGCGGCCGCCGTCCTGGGCGGCCTGATGAGTATCCCGGGTGTTCTTATCGGGGGCGGGTTGCTCGGACTGATAGAAAACTTTTTCGGCTACGTGTGGCCTGAGTGGAAACCGATTGTTGCCTTTCTTGTGATCGTGCTTGTTCTCTGTGTCCGTCCCAGCGGCCTTTTCGCAAAACATTATGTAAAGAAAGTATAGAGTGAGATCTTTGAAAAAAGCAGCTCTTTGCATAAAAATTCTAGTGGTTTTGTCGCTATTACCGGTTGTTCTTCAGGGATGTGCGGATACAGGGGGAAAGCTGGAGTTATTTGTTGAGAAGCTCCGTATAGAAAAAGCTGTCGATAGATATTTTGCTGCCGAGATTAATAGAGATTTTAAAGGCGTTTATGACTGCCTCGCTCCTTCTTCGATATATTGTTCCACACACACTTACGGGGAATATCTGGAACAGGTGCAGGGCTCGCCTGTCAGGATAAAGGATTATCACATTCTGAATATACACGATCTGAGGAGAAACCACGACAAAGTTAAGTACCCCAAAATAGAGAAGTTTGTGCGAGTTGAGGTAGATGTAACGCTGTTGTACGACGACTCGAATAAAACAATGGAGGTCAATCAGGATTTTACATTCATCAAAGAGGGAGGGGAGTGGTATAAGGGATGAACTCTAAACAATATACTAAAAGGTGGGAAATATTATGAAGATCAGGAGAACATTGTTTGCAGTAACGCTGGCGATTGTTTTTATGTTTGTATTTGCTATGGACGTCTCAGCCGGCAGACCGGGGTTCGATGACAAGGAGATCAGGATAGCGCAATTCAGCCCCCAGACAGGCCCCGCGGCTCCCTGGGGATCTGTCGCTCGTGGTAGTGGCCTTCTATTCCAGGTAGTCAATGAAGAGGGAGGGATTCATGGGAGGAAAATCAAATATTTCCTGAGGGATTCACAATATAATCCGGCAATGGCCAAGGCCGTGGTCAAAGAGTTGGTGGAACGAAAAGGGATATTTGCATTTACCGGTGGTGTTTCAGGGGCAGGGGGTACAGCGGTTAAAGGATACCTTGCAAAGAACAAAGTTCTCTGGGTTGTGCCCGGCACCGCTGCTATTAATACGGTTGCCGACAGAGACAAAGAGTTTCCACCGAGCCCCTACCGCTTCTGTTCTTATCCGCTTTTTGAGGACGAGGCAAGCATTGTTACCAAGTATGTTGTAGAAAAACTGGGATATAAGAAGATAGGCTTTTTATATCAGAATGACGTTTTTGGTAAAGGTGGACTGTCCGGATGTAAACAACGGCTGGATGCCCTGGGGATGAAATTAGTAGAGGAAATTCCTGTAGAACCCACCGAAAAGGATCTCGCATCACAGATGCTGAGGTTTAAAAATTCAGGGGCAGAGGTTGTCCTTATGTGGGTTAGCCCTACTCTCGCAGTCATTACCTTAAAGACCTGCGCAACAGTTGGCTATAAACCACAATGGGTTGCCTTTGACGGTCTCTCCGATTACCCTCTTATGTATAAAATCACAGGAGGTCTGTTTGAAGGTGTGATAACAACAGCGTTTACTGAAACCCCTGACTCAAAGAATCCTCTTGTGGCAAAATACCATGAGGCAGCTAAAAGGCTTACCCCGGAAGAGAGATGGGGCACCTTTTATCTTGCTGGCATACAATTTGCGGAGCCGCTGATAGAGGCCCTGAAGCGCGTAGGACCGAATTTAAGCACGGAAGCCTGTATTAAGGAACTTAACTCATTTAAAAACTGGAAAGGTTTAGGCGGGGCAATAACATGGAATAAAAATTGCCATCAGGGTACTGATTCTGTCCAGATCCAAAAATGCGGTCCAGTGGGAACGTATGAGCTTTTGCAGGACTGGACCCCTAATGAACTCGCTACATGGAAAAAGTGAGTGGCATAAACTAAAATAGGGAGGGGAAAAGTTATGAAGATCAGGAGAACATTGTTTGCAGTAACGCTGGCGATTGTCTTTATGTTTGTATTTGCTATGGACGTCTCAGCCGGCAGACCGGGGTTCGATGACAAGGAGATCAGGATAGCGCAATGGGGACCTCAGACAGGGCCCGGGGCGCCATGGGGTTCGGTAGCCAGGGGAAGTGGCATACTTTTCAACCTTGTCAATGAAGAGGGAGGTATCCACGGAAGGAAAATCAAATATTATGTAAGGGACGACCAGTATAACCCCTCGCAGACCAAGGCGGTGGTCAAAGAGCTGGTGGAGCGCAAGGGTGTATTTGCCTTTGTCGGTGGTACTGGAAGCGCCTGTGGAATGGCGGTAAAGGACTACCTGAAGAAGAACAATGTTATCTGGGTGGGTCCGGCCACATCGATTAATGAATATGTGTTTCCGCCTCAAAAATACCTTTTTGCCGATTATCCGCTCTATCAGGATGAGGCGAGCATTATCACAAAGTACCTTGTGGAAAAAATGGGATTGAAAAAAATCGGATTTTTCTATCAGAACGACTCATACGGCAAGAACGGCCTGGCAGGGTGTAAACAGCGGTTGGATGCCCTGGGGATGGAACTTGTGGCAGAGATCCCGGTTGAACAGGGAGAAAAAGATCTTGCGTCCCAGATGCTGAAATTCAAGAACTCCGGCGCGGAAGCAGTAATCATGTGGGTCAATCCGACTACAGCCGTTATATCCCTCAAGACCTGCGCCACCATCGGGTATAAACCGCAATGGGTTACTTCCAGTACGCTTTCCGATTATCCGCTTATGTACAAGATATCGGGCGGTCTGTGGGAGGGAGTTATCACCGGCGCGTTTGCCTTGCCACCCGATTCCACGAATCCTTTGATGGTAAAGTATCATGAGGCACAGAAAAGGATGGCGCCTGAAGAGAGATGGGGAACGTTCTATTTTGGGGGCATATACTTTGCCGAACCTCTCGTTGAGGCCCTGAAACTCGTAGGGCCTAACCTGAGCACAGAGGCCTGTCTGGATGCACTGAATTCACTCAAGAACTTTCAGGGGATAGGACCGCCTATAACCTGGAGTGAAGACTGTCATCAGGGGACTGATTCCATAATGATTCAAAAATGCGGACCAGGGGCTTCCTACGTAACCTTGCAGGATTGGACATCCAATGACCTTGCTACGTGGAAAGAATAAGTGGCATAAACTAAAATAGGGAGGGGAAAAGTTATGAAGATCAGGAGAACATTGTTTGCAGTAACGCTGGCGATTGTTTTTATGTTTGTATTTGCTATGGACGTCTCAGCCGGCAGACCGGGGTTCGATGACAAGGAGATCAGGATAGCGCAGTGGGGACCTCAGACAGGGCCCGCGGCGCCATGGGGCTCGGTAGCACGTGGCCCTTCAGTGCTGTTTAACCTGGCGAACGAAGAGGGGGGTATCCATGGGAGAACGATCAAGTATTTTATAAGGGATGATCAGTACAATCCGGCTCTTTGTAAGGCGGCGGTCAAAGAGCTGGTTGAGCGCAAGGGGATATTTGCCTTTGTCGGCGGGGTGTCGAGTGCAAGCGGGATGGCCGTGAAGGACTATCTTGCAAAGAACAAGGTTATCTGGGTGGGACCGGCCACGTCGATTAATGAATACGTGTTTCCAACCCAAAAATACCTCTTTGCCGATTATCCGCTCTATCAGGATGAGGCAAGCATTATCACAAAATATCTTGTGGAGAACATGGGGTTCAAAAAGATCGGGTTCTTCTATCAGAACGACTCATACGGCAAGAACGGTCTGGTAGGCTGTAAACTGCGGCTGGATGCCCTGGGGATGGAATTGGTGGAGGAGATTCCGGTTGAACCGGGGGAGAAGGATCTTGCGTCCCAGATGCTGAAATTCAAGAACTCCGGCGCGGAAGCAGTGATCATGTGGGTCAATCCGACGACGGCCGTTATATCCCTCAAAACCTGCGCCACAATCGGGTATAAGCCGCAGTGGGTTTCTTCCAGTACACTTTCCGATTATCCGCTTATGTACAAGATATCGGGCGGCCTGTGGGAGGGAGTTATCACCGGCGCGTTTGCCTTGCCACCCGATTCCAAGAATCCTCTGATGGTAAAGTATCATGAGGCGCAGAAGAGGATGGCACCTGAAGAGAGATGGGGGACATTCTATTTTGGGGGCATATACTTTGCCGAACCTTTCTTAGAGGCCCTGAAACGCGTAGGGCCTAACCTGAGCACAGAGGCCTGTCTGGATGCACTGAATTCACTCAAGAACTTTCAGGGGATAGGACCGCCTATAACCTGGAGTGAAGACTGTCATCAGGGGACTGATTCCATAATGATTCAAAAATGCGGACCAGGGGCTTCCTACATAACCTTGCAGGATTGGACACCCAACGACCTTGCTACGTGGAAAGATAAATAGAAATCTTTTTTGAAGAATAAACAAGACAGATCGCGGCGCAGATTCGCACAGTAGTGCTGTGTGGTCTGCGCCCGATCAAATATGCTAATAAGACTACATAATATGAGGGGTAACTCTGATAATGTCTCTCTTCAAGGTTGAAAATCTCAGCATAAGCTTCGGGGGTCTGAAGGCGGTGGACGATGTGAGTTTTGAGGTCGAGAAAAACTCAATATTTTCCATAATCGGTCCCAACGGGTCAGGTAAGACCACTATATTTAATCTGATAAGCGGTATATATAAACCTGACACGGGAAGAATTTTCCTGGAAAATGAAAACCTGGTGGGTTATCTGCCGGACAGGATAGCAAAAAAGGGCATAGCACGCACCTTTCAGAACATAGAACTCTTTAAGAATGCAACTGTTATGGACAACCTGATGCTGGGACGTCACATACACATGAAGACCGGTATATGGAGCGGAGCCACAGCCACTCTTTTCGGCAGGAAATCCAGGGCGGCAAAAGAGGAGATAAAGAACAGGGAATTCGTAGAGAAGATAGTTGATTTCCTTGACCTTCAGGCTGTAAGAAACCAGTTTGTGGCAAATCTTGCCTATGGGAGGCGGAAGCTCGTGGAGTTGGGCAGAGCGCTGGCCCTGGAACCCACCATACTTCTTCTGGATGAGCCATCCGCGGGGATGAATACTGAAGAGAAAGAAGATTTAAACATCTGGATCAAGGATATACAGGAAGTATACAAGATTACAATTCTGTTGATTGAACATGATATGAACATGATCATGGGCATTTCCGACCGGATACTTGCGATAAATCAGGGAAAGAAAATCGTGGAGGGGTTGCCTCAGGATGTGCAGCATAATCCTGAAGTCATAGAGGCCTACCTCGGGGAGGAAGGATAATGCTTAAGATAAAGAACATAGAGACATGGTACGATCTGATAAGGGCTCTTCACGGGATATCCTTTGAGATAAAAGAGGGCGATATAGTAACCCTCCTCGGCTCCAACGGAGCGGGAAAGACCACCACGCTGAAGAGTATCATGCAGATACTCGAAGATGATGACCAGCCCGAAAAAGGTTCCATAGAGTTTCTGGGTGAAAGGATTGACAGGAAGGATACCGAAGAGATCGTCCGGATGGGCATAAGCTATGTGCCTGAAGGAAGAGAAGTATTTCCCGAACTGACCGTACTGGAGAACCTCCTGATGGGCGCCTATACGAGGAAGGACAGGAGCGAGATAAAGAAGGATATAGAAGATGTGTTCAGGCATTTTCCCATACTCAGAGAGAGACAGAAACAGGAGGCGGGATATATGAGCGGGGGCGAGCAGCAGATGCTGGCCATCGGGAGGGCTCTGATGAGTCGCCCAAAGCTTCTGATGCTGGATGAACCATCTTTGGGCCTGTCCCCTCTTCTCACGAAGCAGATATTCAATATTATACGGGATATCAATAAAGAGGGAGTGACCATTCTGCTTGTTGAACAGAATGTCAATATGGCTTTGAAGTACGCGGACTTTGCCTTCCTGATGGAAAGTGGCAGGATAGTGCGTGCCGACAAACCGGATGTACTGCTCGAAGATGAGGATGTGAAGAGGTTTTATCTTGGGATTGACACAGAGGAGACAACCGCTGATGGATACAGAAAGGCTCAGTCATCCAAGAGATATAGAAGAAAAGTCAGATTTCGCTGAAAACACGAAATTTACCGGGAGAGAATAAAACTATGCAAGCAAACACCCTGCCTAAGGCCCTTGTCAATATAGCCGGGAAACAGCCCGACAGGACCGCGTTGAGGATGAAAGATTTTGGCATCTGGCGTGACATTACCTGGAGACAGTACCTGGAAAATGTGAAATTCACGGCGCTGGGTCTGAACAGCATAGGGGTGAAAAGGGGCGAACATGTTGCCATTATCGGTGAAAATAAGCCGGAATGGCTTTATTCAGCGTTCGGCGTGATGTCTCTCGGCGCCACCTTTGCGGGTGTTTACACTACTAATCCCGCAAAGGAATGCGAATATGTGGTTGGACATTCTGATTCTGTCATATTTATCTGCGAGGATGAAGAACAGATGAACAAAGCCTTTATCTTCAGAAAGAATATCCCGCAGCTGAGGAAGATTATAGTGTGGGATATGGAAGGCCTCAGGGACCTTGAAGACCCGATGGTGATAAGTTTCGACAAGATTATTGAGATCGGCAGAGAAGCTGACATGGAAGATCCCTCTCTCTACGATACCCTTGTAAAGGAGGGTAAACCTGAGGATATAGCCGGGATCATTTACACCTCCGGAACAACGGGCCCTCCGAAGGGCGCCATGCTCCATCACGAAGGGTACCTGTGGGTGGGCGAGCGGGCAGCCAAGATAACGACAGCCAGCGTAGATGATGAATCCATATCGTTTCTCCCTCTTAATCATGTGTATGAGCAGATCTTTGACATGATGATGCACATGACGGTGGGACATACGGTAAACTTTACCGAAAACACCGATACGGTGATGAACGACATGATGGTTGTTTCGCCCACAATATTTCACGCGGTACCCCGGATATGGGAGAAATACTATTCCGCTATCGTGCTTAAAATGGATGACGCCACATGGTTCAAGAGGACGGTTTACAGGCTGGCGGTGAAGATCGGCGCAAAGTACAACAACCTCAGGCTCGCCGGAAAGAAGATACCGTTTCCATTGTATGTCGTTTACCATCTGGCATACTTCTGTGTCTTCTGGAAGCTTAAGGAAAGGCTGGGTTTTGACAGGACGCATCTGGGATTTTCCGGCGCCGCTCCGATATCGCACGACATCCTAAAGTTTTTTCAGAGTATCGGTATACCGATCCGCGAGGGCTATGGCATGACGGAGACATCAGGGGTTACCCATATGGGGGGTAAATTTGATTTCAAGCTTGGCACGGTGGGAAAGGCGCTGCCGGGGACCGAAGTAAGGATAGGAGAGGGTGGAGAGATTATTGTCAGACACAAGGGGATTTTCAAGGGATACTACAAGGATGAAGAAAACACCAGAGAGGCCCTTGAAGATGGCTGGATGCATACAGGAGACGTGGGAGAGATCGATGAAGATGGGTATCTCAAGATAACGGACAGGCTGAAAGACCTGATCATCACGGCGGGAGGCAAGAATATTGCCCCTCAGTTTATAGAAAACCAGCTGAAATTTTCCCCCTATATCAATGACGCGATAGTAATAGGGGACAAGAGAAAGTATCTTTCGGCCATAATTGTTATAGACGAGGAAAATGTCGTGAAGTATGCCCAGGACGCAAAGGTTCAGTACACCACCTTCGCGACACTTACAAAGACGGAAGAAATTACTGAATTGATACAGCAAGAGATTAACAAGGTGAACAAACAGATGGCCAGGGTAGAAAATATCAGAAAATTCAGAATCCTGGACAAAAAACTTTATACTGAAGATGGTGAAGTAACTCCCACAATGAAGGTCAAAAGAAAGTCGATAAACGAACAGTTCGCCGACCTCATAGAGTCAATGTATTAGAAAGTAACAGATTACAGCTCTTCGGGTGTAAATGCCACCACGTTGTCTATTAACGCACTGTCGGTAAAGAGCATTGCCAGCCGGTCAACACCGAGGGCAATCCCCGAAGATTCAGGCATATTGGTCAGCTCCGATAAAAACTTTTCCGGCATAGGGTAAGTCACCTTGCCGGATTTGCGACGGTCAATCTGCTCCTCTTCAAAACGCACCCTCTGCTCCTCCGCGTCGGTCAGTTCCGAGAACGCGTTGGCCAGTTCAAGCCCTCCCATATACAGTTCAAACCGTTCCGCCACTTCCGGGTCAGTCTTTTTTGCTCTCGCGAGTGCACCCATAACCACTGGATAATCATACAGAAATACGGGTCTTTCTGTCTCGACGATTCTGGATTCGATCTCGACTGCCATGATTTCATCAAAGAGATTGCTTTCCAGCGCCCTTCTCAAAGACGTAGGGGAATAACGTCTGAAGGCGTTTTCGACAGAGATTCTCTCCCACGGTGTACGAATGTCGATCTTTTTTCCACGGTACTGTATGGCCCCCTCATGACCGAGGCTGAGCGCGACATGGACAATAAGCTCTTCGCACTCTTTCATCATCTGGCGGTAGTCAATGCCGCTTGTGTACCATTCGAGGAGTGTGAATTCGGGAATGTGGAGTGAGCCCCGCTCTCCGCCGCGAAAGCATCTGGTAATCTGGAATATTCGAGGATACCCGGCGGCCAGCAATCGCTTCATGCACAGCTCGGGTGATGTATGGAGGAACCATCCATCAGAAGGGATGGCGTCGATGTTGCGTTCCGGGGCGGGGCCTGGAACCCTGCAGGGTGTTTCCACCTCCAGATAGTCTCTGTCTATGAAGAATCCGCGTATCGCCTGGACCATCGCGGCGCGGGTGTGAAGGGCGTTTCTTTTTTGTGCAATCTTCCAGCTTTCATCCATTACTCTTTGACGCGGGTAAGATACTCGCCGGTTCGCGTGTCGATTCTAATTTTTTCCCCCTCTTCGACAAATGGAGGTGCCTGAAGAACATAGGCTGTTTCCACCTCTATCGGTTTGGTCCTTCCCGTAACGGAATCCCCCTTTGCCCAAGGCTCAGCTTTGGTGACTTTAAGATCTACGAAATTAGGGAGGGTGATTCCGAGCGGCTTCTCCCCGAAAAAAAGGATTTCAACATCCAGATTATCAGACATGTAGTTTTTCGCGTCGCCGACCTGTTCATCGGTAAGGTAAACCTGCTCATATGTCTCCGTGTCCATGAAACAGTACTGGCTGTCTTCCTCGTAGAGGTACTGCATCTTTTTTTCCTGGAGATTGGCTGGTTCAAAGGTTTCCACGGAACGGAAAGTTCGTTCGAACTGGTTTCCATTGATCATATTTTTTAGTTTACATCGATAGAGTGATTGTCCCTTGCCCGGTTTTGAAAAGGTGAACTCGACGATTACATAGGGGTCACCGTCGATCTGGATTTTCAGGTTCTTTCTCAAATCGCTCGCGTTATACATTGTTTACTCCTGCAGTCTTGACGATTTAAACAGATTTGACTTTCTAATCTATTTGTCGGGATATGTCAAAAGATTGTTGGAACATCCCTTCAACTACTCATCGAAGTCAGTGCTTCCTGCCGCCGGGGCGTTTCATTAATGCCGGCGAACCTATCGTCTCTTCACGGATGATTCAACTGATTAATGCTCCGGCAACAATATATGTCAAAGCCGTCATTGCGGCGAAAGCCGGAATCCAGAATTGGTCTGGATGCCGGATCGGGGTCCGGCATGACATTTGATATGTTTAATTGCCGTAGTAATAATGAGGATGTTATGTCGGAATCAAATGAGTTGAGGGTGACATTATGTTTTCCAGGGCGGTTCTCTGTATTTCAAATTCATCCTCGTTTTCCATTGGTTTCCACGGAATGATATCATCGAATCGTATTGTCACCCTGGCAAAGGGTTTTGGGAGCATAAACCGGTCCCAGCTTTGGAAGTACCATGCACGGTCGGCGCCGACATAAACAGGTACGATAACGGATCCAGCCGCATTCGCTAATCGCACGACGCCTGCCTTGACGATTCCGGCAGGCCCTCTCGGGCCATCAACGATATGCGCGGCGAGACTTGTTTCCTTGAGCTTCATTATCATGTCACCAAGTGCCTCGCGACCTCCCTTTGAAGAAGAACCCCTCATAGCATACCATCCGGTGCGCTTTGCGACACCGGCGATAATGTCTCCGTCAAAACTTCGGCTGATCATGAGGCCGGGTCGCAGGTGCGAGTATTTCTTGAAATGCCGGATTAAAGAAAAAAACTGCTGGTGCCACGTGCAGAGCAGAACCCTCCCTCCCTCGCTGATATGCGTGCGCCAAGCACCTTCATTTTCTATGGTCAGGCGAAATGTTGATGAGTAGGTTCGTATGAAGTGATACAGGAACCAGACAAATGGTCTGGAAGTGATAATCTGGAACTTCCATTTTTTTAACAGAATTTTAAATGGTTTGCTTAGCATTGGGCAGGGCCCCGGAAATAATTGTTAAGGGTTGCATTCCCTTGTTATCATTGACGTCTAACGTAGTAATAATGAGGCGAGTACTGTTGCTACAGTTCGTCGCGAAGTCCGGCAAATTCCCTGAGCAGTTTCTCCTCTTTTCTGCTCAAAGCTGTTGGAATTTCGACCGAGACTTGAACAAGTTGATCACCTCTTCCGAATCCTCGCAGATGGGGAATTCCTTTGCCTCTAAGTTTAAAAACCTTGCCGTGAGGAGTACCCCCGGGTATTTTTATCCGCTCCGCCCCCTCGAGCGTGGGAACCTCGACACTTCCTCCAAGGACGGCCCGGGTCATTGGGATTGACATGCGACAGACTATATCGGCTCCATCACGTTCAAAGAAATTGTGAGGTTCTATGTAGATAAAGACATAAAGATCGCCCCTTGGGCCACCGAATTCACCCTCTTCGCCTTCACCGCGAAGCCTCAGTCGTGAGCCGGTTTCCACGCCGGGCGGTATCTTGATCTGCAATGATTTGGCGACCCGTGTTTTGCCTGTTCCCCGGCAGGCCTTGCACCTCTTGGCAATTATCCTTCCAGCGCCGTGGCATTGCGGGCAGGCCGAACTGATGCTGAAAAAACCGCTTGACCGGGTCACCTGTCCAACACCACGACAGGTAGGACATACGGACGGTTGTGTTCCGGGCGCCGCGCCGCTGCCTTCGCATTTCCCGCACTTCTCAACTCTTTCAATCTCTATTTCCGGAGCTGTTCCGAATGCGGCGTCCATGAAAGACACCTTCAGGTCGTAACGGAGATCGGAGCCCTGTCGGGCAGTTGTCCTTGATCTTGCCCTGCCGGAGCCGAATCCGAAGACATCTTCAAATATATCGCCAAAACTTGAAAAGATATCATCGAATCCCGAAAATCCCTGGAAGCCGTTTCCCCTCAGTCCCTCGTGTCCGTAGGTGTCGTAAATTTCCCTTTTTCTTGAATCGGACAGGACCTCGTATGCCTCCGCCGCTTCTTTGAATTTATCCTCAGCCTCTTGGTCTCCCGGATTTCGGTCAGGGTGATATTTCAAGGCCATCTTTCTGTAGGATACCTTTATTTCGTCATTTTCAGCGGTACTGCTTACACCAAGGATTGAGTAATAGTCGTTCTTCATGTTTTATTTTATGGAATCCTGTCCGATAAGTAGATTTGCCGTACGTACGAGTGGATCGTAATATATACGAACGGCGGAGCTAAGGTAGTTACTGTCTGACGGCATGTCAAGAGTTTTAAGGGAGGTCTTGTCCAGCTATGCGCCTCAGGGCCTCTTTGTATTTTCCCATCGTTTCGGCGATAACATGCTCCGGCAGCTGGGGGGCGGGAGGTTTCCTGTCCCATTTTGTTGAGATGAGATAGTCTCTCAGAAATTGCTTGTCAAAACTTTTCTGAGGTCTGCCCTCCTCATAATCATCTTCAGGCCAGAATCGTGATGAATCTGGTGTCAGAAGTTCATCTATCAGTATCAATTCACCTTCGATCGTTCCAAATTCCATCTTGGTGTCTGCAATTATGATTCCGCCCTTCCCGGCAATCTTAAGGGCCCTGTTGTAAATATCAATACTGATATTGATGATCCTGTCCGTCATTTCATGGCCGATCAAATTTTCCATCGCCTTCTTTGTTATGGGGACGTCATGCTCACCTTCATCGGCTTTGGTAGAAGGCGTGAAGACAGGTTCCGGGAGCCTTGCCGATTCGTTCAAATCTTCCGGGAGGCGAATCCCTGAAACGGTCCCATCCATCTTGTAATCTGTCCATCCAGAACCGCTCAGATATCCACGGACAATACATTCCACCGGCAGGGCGGCAGCTTTTTTGACCAGCATGCTTCTTCCCTGCAGGATGTTCTTAAAGGGCGAACATTCTTCGGGGTACGTGTCGACATCCGTTGAAATCAGATGGTTTGCTATTATGTCATCCATCTGGCTGAACCAGAAGGCGGACATGCGTGTCAGAATCATTCCCTTTTCAGGAACTGGATCGGTCATGACGACATCAAAGGCGGATATTCTGTCCGTTGCGACGATAAGGAGTTTGTCTTCGACTTCATATACATCCCTTACCTTGCCCCTGCTGAAAAGTTTCAATCCTTCAAGTTCTGTCTTGATCAAGGTATTATTGCCCACAGGTAATCTCCCTTCTTTATCTCAGAAACGGGTTGTTTTCACGTTCATTCTTTATGGTTGAGGTTGGCATTCTTCCATAGTTGTGTCCCGGCAGTACGACGGTATCATCAGGGAGTGTCAGCAGTTTGTTCGTGATCGATTTACGCATGATCTCCCATGATCCACCGGGAAGGTCTGTTCTTCCGAGGCCCTCTACAAAGAGGGTGTCGCCGGTGAAGACGTAACCGGGCGTATAGAGACAGACACCGCCTGGCGAGTGACCGGGAGCATGTATGACACTCAGTCCGATCTTTCCAATGGTGATGACATCGCCATCCACCACGGCAATATCCGCCGGGGGAGATGGCTTGGCATTGAACATGCGGAGAACCATGGAGGGAGTTGAAACAAGCATGTCTGCGTCGTCTCTGTGAATGATAATATCCGCTCCAGTCCGTTCCTTCATGTCGGCATTTCCGGAGATATGATCAACATGTCCGTGGGTGTTGACGATATACTTGATTGTTATGCCGTTGTTGTCAGCCTCTGTCGTTATACGTTCAATGTCCGCGGCGGGGTCTATAACCAGCCCCTCTCCGCTTTCTTTGTCACCCACTATATAGGCGAATACCGCCATATGGCCTACCTGCATCTGTTTCAGAAACATTAGCGTACATCCTCCTGATGTATTTTAAAAATCCGTGCTATATTTTTTTTGTTTCAAAGTCAAACTATTTCAAATATTCGCAGGCGGGTGAAATCTGTGGCAATGCAGAGAGTAGTAGCATGAACCAGACAGAGAAAGCATTCCCGGCAGCTGGGTTCAATCAGCTGTCCAGCCCGGAGCTTCCCTTCAGTTCAGTCCTATCTTATCGGCAACTTCGCGCATGCCGTTAATGGTGTCTTCAATGAGTTCACCTACTTCAACTCCGAGCATTTCGGCTCCTTTCTGGATGATTGAACGGTCCACGCCGGCCGCGAATGAAGGGGTCTTCCATTTTTTTCTGACCGATTTTACGCTCATGTCCATGACACTTCCGGAAGGCCTTACCATTGCGTTGGCGGTGACGAGGCCTGTCATTTCGTCTATCGCATAGAGAGTTTTCTCGAGGGTGCTCTTCGGTTCCGTATCAGAGCATATTCCCCATCCATGGGATACAACAGCGCGGATATACTCCTCTGGCCAGTCATGTTCTTCAAGGATCGTCCTTGTCATTGTGCAATGCTGATCCGGGAAACGTTCATAATCGAGGTCATGAACAAGGCCGATAATTCCCCATTTGTCTTCATCTTCACCATGCTTCCTAGCGCAGTAACGCATAACCCCCTCTACCGAATAGGCGTGTTTGCGCAAACCTTCGCTTTCGTTATATTCATGCAGAAGTGCGAGGGCCTCATCGCGGGTCGGTACCATTTTTGTCATAACTGTTCCCCCTTCCTTTTTAATATGGCTCCAAAAAAGCCATCTGTTCCATGGCGGTGTGGAAATGACCTGAAAGTACCGGTCCGATCCACCAAGTCGGTAAATAATGAGGTTGGACATGCGTATTCAAAATCCGGATGAGTGGACAGAAATTCCCTTACGACCTCTTCATTCTCAGCGGATGAAATGGTGCAGGTAGCATACACTATTATCCCTCCCTTCTTCAGGTAAGAGGCCGAGTGATTCAGTATCTCCTGCTGGAGAGGGGGAAATTTTTTCATGTCCTCCGGTGTGGTATTCCATTTGATTTCGGGATTTCTCCTCAATGTTCCCAATCCAGAGCAGGGGGCATCAACAAGAACCTTGTCGAACTTTCCACGAAGATCATTTTGCGAAGGTTTTGTCGCGTCGTGGACAATGGGTTCGATGATTGTCGCGCCAAGCCTGCGGGCCAGGGCGCGCGACGATTCGATTTTTTTGCTGTTTATATCCATTGCAATTATTCTGCCGGTGTTCCGCATCAATTCAGCCATGTGAGTTGTCTTTATGCCTACACCGGCGCACACATCCAGCACCATATCCCCCGGTTTCGGACATAAAAGGAGGGATATCAACTGTGATGCCTCGTCCTGTATCTGTATGTATCCTTTTTCGTACAGCGGCATCTTGCCGACAGGTATATTCAGGTCAGAGAGAACGATGCCGTCCGGCGAATATTTTGAAGGTGACGCGCCACAGTCGCAATCATCGAGCAATCCGATCAGGTTGGATCGGGTGGTTTTCAGCCGGTTCGCCCTGATCGCAACCGGTGGTATCTCATTGTTGCTCTTGCACAGAGCGAGTGTATCTTCAACACCAAGTTGCTCCCCCCACATTTTTACAATCCATAACGGGTGAGAATGCAGCGCCGAGATATGAAGCAGAGGGTTTTTATCGAAGGCAGGATATTTTATGGTATCCATCCTTCTTGCAGCGTTACGAAGGATCGCGTTAACCAGCCTTGAACGCCCGGGATATAACTGTTTCGTCATTTTAACAGCTTCGTTTGTCGCGGCATACGCCGGCACCCTGTCCGCAAACAGCAGCTGGTAGAGAGCCACTCTCAGGATATTGCGTATCCCGGGCTCCATACTTTCGAAGTCGCCCGTGTATACAGCGCGAATAATCCAGTCCAGGCGTTCTCTGAGGCGGAGAGTTCCATATACAAGCCGGGTCAAAAGCCCCCGGTCCAGTGTATTGGGAAAGGCATTTCTTGCAAGATATGCGTCCAGGAGGGGCTGCGCGAAGGCCCGGTCCTCCTCAACTCTGGTAAGAATCTGAACAGATAGATTGCGTGGGGAATTCTTCATGAAGTGAGATCTTTCACAAGGTAATCTCTATTCAAGTGTGTCACCCGGCAAGAGACGATACCCTCTAAGAAAATCTTCGATAAACATACGTTTTTTACCTTCAAGCTGCACATCTTTGATATATATATGTTTGTCCCTCGCGGCCACCTGCAATCCAGCTTCCATCAGTCTCCCCGGAGTTCCCGGCGCTTTTTCACCTGAAGAGCATTCTTTTCCAGGCACTGCGTAAAATATCTTCAGTTTTTTGTCCCCGAGAAAGGAATATGCCCCGGGATGAGAGGAGAGTCCCCTGATGAGATTTATGATCGTTTCCGCTTCATTGTCCCAGTTAATGTGTCCTGTCTCACGGGTAAGACGAGGTGCGAAGCTAGCCAGAGAGTCACCCTGTGGGATTCCGGCAATCGTGCCGGACATAACACCATTTACAGTTCTGATCAGGAGTCTCGCGCCCATGGAGGACAGTTTTTCATGGAGATCGTCGAATGTGCTGTCGATGTCAATGTCTGCTTCCTCCTGCAAAAGTATATCCCCTGAATCCACCCCTTCATCCATAAGCATTATGGTAACGCCTGTCTTTCTGTCGCCATTGATAATGGGCCAATTAATGGGCGCTGCCCCTCTGTACATAGGGAGCAGAGATGGGTGCACATTGAGGCATCCGAATTTGGGGGCATCGATAATCTCCTTCGGAAGAATCTGGCCGAACGCGACCAGAACTACCATGTTGGGAGATATTTGCCTGAATATATTCAGAAAATTCTCGCTACGGACGCGGGCAGGCTGATAGACTGGTATCCCCAGCTCCAGGGCACAGGTCTTGACAGGCGGAGCGATGTATTTTCTGCCTCTGCCCTTTGGCTTGTCCGGTGGAGTGACTACCCCCACAATGTTATGGCCATTGTCCACGAGGGCCTTCAATGAAGGGATGGCAAATTCCGGGGTTCCCATAAAAAGTATGTCTGGTTTCATAACAGTTATCCTAACACCTTTTCATAATTTTCCGTATACCCTTTTGTTCGACTTTATTCAATCACGTCGCCAGGTGCCGGCAACACTTTTCTATTTTGCATTTGACTATGGATATGCATTTTAATAGGATACCACAATGATGCCGATATTATCCAATAGTAGCTACTCAGGTATGAGTAGTTACAAGGCACAAAGGTACAACCCAGGCAACTTCGTGCCTGAGAATTTAAATCAAATATTATGTTTTGGTGGTTTTAGTTATGTCTGAGCAAAAAGAATCCGTAGAAAAGTTATTTTCGAATCCGGGGTTTCCGTTCAAAGCGCTCCTTGATTCCGCCTATTTTGCTATCATTGCCATAGATAAGGAAGGATATCTGGCATATATTAATAAGGTTGCGAGCTCTCTGCTTGATCTCAAGATGGAGGTAAATCCCCGCTCCATTCACTATTCCGACATCGACAATGATACCTGGCTCGACTTTAAAAAGATTATAGAAACAAGGGAACCCCAGATAGCGGTTCCTGTTGCAGGCAGGACATGCGCGTTACTGTCCAACAGAACCCCCATCATCTGGGAGGGCGAACTGGTGGGGGTGATGAGTGTGTTTCATGACAAGGAAGAGTACGAGAAAATATCGCAGCACCTGTCCAGATATCAGATGTTAGTGCGTGAGGTTGAGGCAATCATAGGTTCTTCATATGATGGAATATATGTGACCGACGGTGACGCCAATACGATAAGGGTAAATAGGGCGTACGAAAATATAACCGGCATTAAGGCTTCGGAAGTAGTTGGTCGTAATATGCGAGATCTTGTAGATGAGGGTTATTTCAGTGAAAGCGTTACCCTGAAAGTCCTGGAGGAGAAAAAGACGGTAACCCTCTCGCAGAAGTTGAAGACGGGAAAACATATACTGGTAACAGGCAACCCGTTTTTTGATGATGAAGGCAGAATAAAAATGGTTATGACCAATGTTCGGGATATGACCGACCTGGACAGGTTGAATCAACAGCTTGAAGAATCATTGGAAATGACAAGGGTCTATCGGGATAGGCTCCAGGAGCTGCAGCAGTCGGCATACGCATACAAAGACAATGAAATTATACGGGCAATCAGGGCGAAGCGGGTAATAACATACAGGAGGTTAGATTATGGCGTTAATGAACGCAAAGCAGTACGAAGAGAGCTTAAGGAAGTTGAATTTTAATGTGTGGATGTTTGGCAAGCGGGTGGAAAATGTAGTAGATAACCCCATCATCCGCCCCTCCATGAATGCCGTTGCCGCGACCTATGAATTCGCGCACTACCCGGAGTATGAGGATCTTATGACGGCCACGTCCCATATCACGGGCAAGAAGGTCAACCGCTTCTGTCATATTCACCAGAGCACGGAGGACCTGGTCAAGAAGAGCAAGATGGGCCGGCTTCTCGGATCGCTCACTGGTTGTTGCTTCCAGCGCTGTGTGGGGATGGATGCCATGAACGCCCTCTCGATGACCACGTATGATATCGACCAGAAGTACGAGACGGGGTATAACAAGCGCTTTTTGAAATATCTTGAATACGTACAGGAAAACGATCTCACCTGTGACGGTGCCATGACGGACCCCAAGGGTGACAGGGGCCTAGCTCCTCATCAGCAGCCTGATCCGGACATGTTTATGCACGTGGTGGAGGAACGCGAGGATGGGATTGTGGTCAGGGGTGCGAAGTGCCACCAGACCGGTGCCGTTAATTCTCATGAGATCATTATCATGCCCACGATCAGCATGCGTGAAGAAGACAAGGATTACGCCATCTCCTTTGCTATCCCGGCGGACAGCGAGGGGATTACCTACATCATGGGCCGTCAGTCATGCGATACCCGCAAGCTGGAAAAAGGTACCATGGACCGCGGCAACCAGATCTACGGTGGTCATGAGGCACTGGTGGTCTTCGACGACGTTTTTGTCCCCTGGGATCGGATCTTTATGTACAAGGAGTGGGAGTTTGCCGGCCAGCTGGTGGAACAGTTCGCATCGTACCACCGACAGAGCTACGCCTGCAAGGCGGGGGTCGGCGATGTCCTTATCGGCGCCGCCCAGACCGTTGCCGAGTACAACGGTGCTCAGAAGGCATCACATGTCAAGGACAAGATCATTGAGATGAACCACCTCAACGAGACCCTTTTCTGCGGCTCTATTGCCTGCGCGGCCGAAGGCCATAAAGAACCGAGCGGCACCTACTACGTCAACACACTCCTTGCCAATGTCTGCAAGCAGAACGTGACACGCTTTCCTTACGAGATCGCCCGCCTGGCCCAGGACATTGCCGGTGGATTGATGGTGACCCTGCCCTCCGAGGAGGACTTTCGCTCACCGGAGGTCGGCAAGTGGATCGAAAAATACTACAAGGGAAATGCGAAATTCCCCACGGAATACAGAATGCGAATACTACGCCTGATAGAGAACATTACCCTGGGTACGGCCGCTGTCGGTTATCTGACCGAGTCGATGCACGGTGCCGGTTCACCCCAGGCTCAGCGGATCATGATTTCTCGGCAGGTCAATATGAATGCAAAGAAGAAGTGCGCCAAGAAACTGAGCGGTATTCCGGAGGATGAATAACATACGCAAGATCGGCCTGAAGTACTGCGGGGGTTGTACCCCGCAGTACGATCGGGTACAGGCGGTGGTGTCTATCAAGAGACGCCTGGCGGGCAGGATCGAGTTTGTTTCGTACGAGGACCGGGATGTTGAAGGGGTTCTTGTCGTAGTCGGCTGTCCCACCGCCTGCGTCGATATAAAGCCATTTGAGGGGTTTCCTGTATGGGTGATAACCAGTGAACGGGATATCGGAAGTTTCGTTGAAAAAATATTACAAATGGAGTGAGAGAGAGTGGTTATGCAAGATTTCATGAAGATGTGCGAAGCCAACAATCCTGGGGAACCGGAGTTTCTTCAGGCTGTTTCAGAGGTTGTCGAATCGGTGGAGCCAGTTTTGGAAAAACATCCTGAGTATCGCAGCGCGAAAATTCTGGAGCGCATGATTGAACCGGAGAGGGTTATCATGTTTCGTGTCCCCTGGGTTGATGACAGGGGCGAAGTCCAGATCAACAGGGGCTACAGGATTCAGGTAAACAGCGCGATAGGTCCCTACAAGGGTGGCTTTCGTTTCCACCCTTCAGTCAACCTGAGCATACTCAAGTTTCTGGGCTTTGAACAGACATTCAAGAATGCTTTGACGACCCTTCCAATGGGCGGGGCCAAGGGTGGATCCAATTTTGATCCAAAGGGAAAATCGGATAATGAAGTCATGCGTTTTTGTCACAGTTTCATGTCCGAAATATTCAGGCACATAGGTCCCAACGCGGACGTCCCTGCCGGTGATATAGGGGTTGGTGCGAGAGAGATTGGATTTCTGTTTGGCATGTACAAGAAACTGACCAATGAATTTACCGGTGTTTTGACAGGGAAAGGGCTTACCTGGGGCGGCAGTCTGATACGTCCCCATGCAACGGGATATGGTGCGGTTTATTTTGCCTCTGAGATGCTGTCTACAAGAAATGAAAATATTAAAGGAAAGACGTGTCTTGTATCAGGTTCTGGAAATGTGGCCCAATATGCGGTGGAGAAGATCCTTGAATTGGGCGGCAAGGTAGTGACACTGTCAGATTCTTCGGGATATATATACGATGAGGCGGGTATTGATCGCGCCAAGCTGGACTTTGTAATGGAGCTCAAGAACATCAAACGCGGCCGTATCAAGGAATATGCCGACAAGTATCCCGAGTCTGTGTATACACCGACTGATCCTTCTCTCAACTATAATCCCCTCTGGAGCCACAAGGCGGATGGCGCATTCCCCTGCGCGACACAGAATGAGATTAACGAAAAAGATGCACAGAATCTTGTGAACAGTGGCGTTCAGTTAGTGGCCGAGGGAGCAAATATGCCGACAACACCTGAAGGTATTAAAATATTCCTGGATGCAAAGATTCTGTATGGGCCGGGCAAGGCGGCTAATGCCGGTGGTGTTTCAGTCTCCGGTCTTGAGATGACCCAGAACAGTATGCGCTTGAGTTGGACACGCGAGGAAGTAGATGATTATCTGAAGAAGATCATGAAGAGCATCCACACCGCTTCTGTTGAGGCTGCGAAGGAATATGGTACGCCCGGCAATTATGTCAATGGCGCTAACATAGCCGGTTTTATCAAGGTAGCAGAAGCTATGATGGATCAGGGTGTTGTGTAAAAAACGTATAAAATTTAAGGCGGCGGCTTTCATTGCCCACATTGATTGATGGAGTCGTTGCCCACTTCTAAAGTTCCTTTGTCCTGTCGCGTGTTCAAATCGGCTTGTATCGATTATTCCCCTTTTCTCTTGTCAATAGGAAAAATATCGTATAGAAATTCTCTGGTGAAGTGAAGTTGCGGACCCGGCGGATAACGCTGTCTTTCGGATAATATGTGAAGCGGGGTAGTTTATGAACAGGTATCTTTTTGCCTTTTTTATTATATTAGGGGTGAGTGATTTTATATATGGGGTTTTTTTCAAAGACAGTATAAGCGTACTCATAGGAGGCCTTATAGTCTTTATTGCGTTCTATATTGTGAATAAAAAAAGAAAGAGCGAAAAAGACGAAAACTGTAAATGACGGCCCGGTTACGGGATACTGGATTAACCCTTTGCAACACGTAGCGCGTCTGTCAACCTTTTTACGGCTTCATCCTTCCCAAGTATATCAATGAGAGTCGGTATGTCAGGACCGTGGCAGTTTCCAAAAAGCGCGAGTCGGATGGGGAAATAGAAATTTTTCCCTTTTACACCCAGTTCACCGATCGACTGTTTTGTCAGTGAAGATATTTCCTCAGGTTTCCATCCGGTCTTTTCCCCTAATGCCTCGACCCAGTATGAGAAGATACGCTGAGAGTCTTCCTGCCCGATAAGTTCTCTGTCTTCATCCGAGAATTTCAGGTCTTCGTAGAACATCCTGGCATGTTCAACGATATCGGCAAGACGATGGACATAATCACGCGCGGTGATGATTACTTTCAGATATTTGTCATTGTCACTTATATCTACACCGGCTTTTTCAAAAAAAGGCCTCGATTGATCGGCGATATATTCCACATCGAGACTTCTTATGTACTGACCCCCCATCCAGTTCAGTTTTTCTATATCAAATACAGCCCCGGCCTTGTTGATTCTGTCCAATGAAAATGCATCTTCCAGTTCGGTGAGGGAATATATTTCTCTGTTATCTGCCGAGTGCCACCCGAGAAGCGCGATAAAATTCAGCAACACCTCAGGCAGGTACCCGTTCTCGATATAACTTTCGACAGAGACATCACCCTGTCGCTTACTCAGTTTGCTCCTGTCGGAATTCAGCAGCAGGGGGAGATGAACGAACACGGGCGCCTCCCATCCGAAGGATTTGTAAAGAAAGATATGTTTCGGAACACTGGAAAGCCATTCTTCTCCGCGTATAACGTGAGTGATCTTCATGAGATGATCGTCCACCACACTCGCGAGATGGTAAGTTGGGAATCCATCGGATTTTATAAGAACCTGGTCGTCAACCATTGAGTTGTCAATGGCAACCCTGTCGCGAACAATATCATCGAAAACCGTTTTTCCCTCTCGTGGATATCTCAGGCGAATGACGAAAGGCATCCCATGAGACAGGTTGTCTTCAACCTCATTCTTTGAAAGGCTTCTGCATTTGCGGTCATACATCGGCGGCATTTTCCTCTTACGCTGCTCCTCCCTCAGATTGTTCAGCCGTTCCTCGGAACAGAAACAATAGTATGCGTTTCCGGAATCCAGGAGCTTTTGAGTATATTTTTTATAGAGGTCTGTTCGTTGCGATTGTATGTAAGGTCCGTAGTCTCCTCCGATATCAGGGCCCTCATCATACTGGAGCCCTATTTCTTTCAGTGAGGAAGTGAGCTTTTCCAGTGCTCCGGGAATGGATCTTTTTTGATCTGTATCTTCAATCCGCAGGATAAACGCCCCACCATGTTTGCGGGCGAACAGATAGTTGAACAATGCCGTTCTCAGCCCCCCGACGTGCAGATACCCTGTCGGACTGGGCGCAAACCTTACCCTTATCTGATCATCCTCTTTATGCATCTTGACTATCCAGTTATTTATTTGTTGATGTTTTCTGACATCTGTCAGCTATTTTCCCAGAGGTGGTACTACAATTTTTTTTGTCAGATTACAAGCCCGATTCTCGTGCATCGACTGTCAACGAGGGGCAATCATCGGCATATCCCTTGCTTTTTTGCGGGATTGTACTATATAACCGGGACAAATGCGAAAAGATGTTACTGGTGGTTGATGAAGCAGAAGGGTGATTTTGTTCATCTGTGTCAGCCGGATACAGATAAATCATGCGGTGCCTGTTGCGGCTTATATAATTATGCAGACAGCACGAAGGAATCCCTGGTCAGGAGACTGAGAAATCGGACGAGGATATTTCGAGAGACGGTCAGGGGAACTGCAGACCTGAAGGTGTTTTTGGACAGGATAAAGGGGCTTGAGTTTTCCGAGAAGCTCTATGAGGTAATTCACTGCTGTGAATACCTGGGATTTCTCGACGGTAAGGAAAAAAAGGTGGGCTGCCTTCTTCACCCCCTTCAGAACAAAGGGGTGGACATGAGAGATGTATCGTTCTATGGAAAGGAATTGTGCGATGGGCATTTTTGTCCCAGCTATCAATTCATATCCCGCGAAGAGAAGCTTGCCATGATCAGGATTATTGACGACTGGTATCTTTATGGTCTGTGCATCACCGACATAGATCTTGTAAAGGAGTATTTCCGCTTTATAAGCGAAGGCATATATGAGGTTCCGCATCCTGACAGGTTTAAGGGCAGGCTCAGGGATATAGCCCTCGACTTTTTTTCATTGAAGATTTCATGGCCCTTCCGATCAACGGACACGAACCGCTTTGGAAAATACTATTTCGACGGTTCACAATACATGATAAGTCACATCGATTATGAAGCTCTCGGGTGCGAAAGGTCAAAATTCGACAAGATATTCTTGAGTCTTACCTCAAGATTCAGGACATTCGAGGAACTCAGAAAGGGTGAAGAGATCATCCGGGAAAATATAGACGAGTTTATTTCCTCTTATAAGAGGGATGTTAGGAAATCATTATGAACATCGCGGTATGTCGCGAAGTTCAATAAAAAGGCGGTCTATTGAAGCGTTGAAAAAAAAGATACTGTATTCAAAAGAAGTTATCGACAGTCGCGTGAAAGAACTGGCCGACGCGATTTCAAATGACCATGAAGGAAAAGAAGTTGTGCTCATAGGGGTCCTCAAAGGAGCATTCATTTTTCTGGCTGATCTTGCACGGTACCTGAAAGTATCGCATAGTGTAGATTTTACAAGGCTGGCAAGTTATGGTTCCGGGATGGCGAGTTCCGGGAACATAACCGTTACGAAGGATATAGAGACGGATATAGAGGGCAAAGAGGTGATTATCGTGGAAGACATAATTGATACCGGAATTACGATGACATTTCTGCGAGAAAGACTTGAGAAAAGACAGCCGGCTTCCATAAAGATATGTACGTTGATAGACAAGAAACACAGAAGAAAAATCGCCATTGATGCCGACTATGTGGGCTTTGCTGTGCAGGAGGGCTTTATTGTGGGATACGGGCTTGATTATGACGAAAAGTTCCGGTGCCTGCCGGATATTTACATGGTAGAGGAGTAGAGCAATGATTATCCAGTGTAAAAAATGCGGGACAAAATACAGATTTGACACATCGCTGATAGATGGCGAGGGGAAATGGGTCAGGTGCACTCGCTGTGAGGATGTTTTCTTTCAGGAGAATCCTGCAATGGAGGAGGTTGCTCCCTTAACAACTCCGGCGCAACCGGAAGAAGAGATCCATGAGAAACCGCACAAAGAGAGTGCGGAGGATATAGACAGGATATTTGATCAAGTGGAACCCGCAGATGATATGCAACCCCACAACCTCGAAGACGACGAAGGGTTTGATGATATCGATAAAATCACGATATATCCCGATGCCCCGAAAGTAGAGAATGCCCCAAAATCCCGGTTATCCGGCTGGAAAATAGTGATCAGCCTCATATTGATTATCCTTCTGTCGGGGGGGATTTATCTATGGAATTCCCCGCAGGTAACAAAAATGATAGTGGACAGGATTTCACCGCAGGTGGAGAAATTCATAGCGGCATTGCCCGAAATGGATAAGATTATCGGGACAAAGAGTAAGGATATTTCGAATGAAGACCTGGCCGAACTGAGCGCGGACCTGATAAATGTAAAGGAACGATTCGCGAAGAACTGGGTTGCGGGAAACATAATGGTGGTTGAAGGTACCGCAGTCAATAACAATAAATATTCGGTGTCCCATATAAGAGTCAGAGGCAAGATACTGGATTCATCGGGAAACATCCTTGTCGAAGAGGAATCTAACTGTGGTAATATCCTTACTGATGTGGAGCTGAAGGGTCTGACGGAGAAAGAAATTATAAAAGAACTATCCAATCCTTATGGTAGAGAGGTTTCTAATACAGGCATAGAACCTGGCGCAGGCATTCCCTTTATGCTGGCCATGGTGATGCCGGGTGGCGATGCGAAAGAATTCCTGGTTGAACTGGCTGGTATAGAAATTGCGGATAACTAATGGCCGCTGTTCGGAATAGATTTTACAAAGAATGACAGGCGGCTGATACGACTTTATTTTTCTATGTTCCTTTGCCACTATTGCCCTGAGCGGCTGTAGTTTTCGTATATTTCCGACAAGGGTATAATTCCCTCTCTCACAATAACTGGTGGATCAACGGTAGTGTCCACAATGGTGGAACCCTTCCCGCCCGGTGTCCTGCCCCCGTCGATGACGGCATCCAGACTTTTTCCTATGCTGTCCAGTACCTCTTCAATCGACACACATTCCTCCTGCCCGGAACGATTAGCGCTGGTGGCGGTGATGGCGCCGGAGAGCCTCTGTGCAAGGAGAGTAGCTACGGGATTGCTGGACAGGCGGATGCCGATTTTCCCCGTTTTTGCCGTCAGTTTTCCGGGAACATCTTGAGACGCGTTAAACAGCAGTGTGATTCCCCCTGGCCAGAATCTATCCATGAGGGTTTCGGCCGCCGGAGTGATATCTCCCGCGAATGTTGCCACGTCCTCCCGGCTGCCTATAATTATGGAGATGGGTTTGTCAAAATCCCTCCCCTTGATCGTATATATCTTCTCCAGGGCCTGCGCGTTTCCGATGTCGGCGCCGAGGCCATAGAAGGTTTCTGTCGGGTAGGCTATGACGCCCCCTTCCTTCATGATCCTTACCGCCTCCATTATTGACGATCCGTCGGATCTTATCTTTATGATGGGAATCATTTCTTCACCGCGGGATACAGGCAGGAAACCACAGCCGGCCTACAGCTCCTGCTGTTTTTTCTCGACATTATCAGCCATTTCCCTGATGTACGCAGCCAGCTTCCCGCGGAGATTTTCATCTTCGAGGGCGAGTATTCTGACGGCCATCAATGCGGCGTTTTTTGCACCCGCTTTTCCTATCGCCATCGCGGCTACAGGTATCCCTCCCGGCATCTGCACCGTGGAAAGGAGCGCGTCAAGTCCATGAAGAGACGATGAATCAACAGGAACACCGATTACCGGCAGTGGTGTCTGAGACGCGATGACGCCCGCAAGATGCGCCGCCATACCCGCTCCGACGATGATAACCTTGACGCCGCGCCCGGCGGCCTTGCCTGCGAACAGTGATGTCCTCTCCGGCGATCGGTGCGCGGATGTCAGAAACAGTTCATGCGGAACCTGAAATTCTTCGAGGATTGATGCCGCCTCTTTCATTATGGGAAGGTCAGAGTCGCTTCCCATCACTATACTTACCAGTGTCCCTTTTTCTTCTTTCATTCTGTTCTCCTTTGGCCGGAGTCTAATGGCTGAAATGCCTCCTGCCCGTAAAGATCATCGCTATGCCGTGTCGGGCTATCCTTCCTGTTTCAGCCGGATTCACCACCGAGAAATAAATCGAGTCTAACCTCTGTGCCACTCCTATGCTGATCATTCCGGTTTCTTGAATATCATTCAACAAAAAGGACCTATCATGGATGTCCCCTGTTTTCCATTTTTTCCAACTCACAATCTTCAGATATCAAGGTCATCGAGAGGACTTAGCACACCCTGTCCACCCTGTTGCAGCACATGAGTGTATATCATGGTTGTTGCTACATCCTTATGCCCCAAAAGTGCCTGTATAGTCCTTATGTCGGTGCCGCGCTGAAGAAGATGAGTGGCGAAACTGTGTCGGAATGTGTGAGCACTTATCCGCTTTGTCAGTCCTGCCTTATGTACAGCCGCCTTGATTGCCTTGTTGACAACACTGGGATCGACATGGTGCCGTCGGACTTTTCCGCCGCGAGGATCAACGGAAATATTACGAGCGGGAAACACATACTGCCAATTCCATTCCTTTGGGGCATTTGGATATTTTCTTGCGAGAGCATTTGGCATGTAAACCTCCCCATATCCCTGATCCAGATCCCTGTTATGGATCACTCGAACTTTTGCAAGATGATTCTGGAGTAACGGAATTACTGAGATTGGAAAAGTCGTAATTCTATCTTTTGCGCCTTTGCCTGAGCGAACAGTGATTTGTTTAAAATTATAATCTATGTCTTGCACACGAAGGCGAGCAGCTTCCATGATGCGCAGCCCGCTGCCGTATAATAACTTAACAACCAGTTGCGGGACACCCTCCATAAGGGCAATAACCTGCGCCACCTCTTCCCTGGTCATAACCACGGGGATATTGATCTTCCTGGTTGCCCGAACCGCATTAATTTCCTGATCTAGAGATTGTTTCAGAACACGTTTGTACAGAAAAACCAGCGCATTCATAGCCTGATTCTGTGTGGATGGAGCCACGTCTTTATCCACTGCGAGATGTGTCAGAAAAGCCTCGATTTTGGCTTCGCCCTCTATCAAATCCTGGCGACTGATCATGCTGTGGTACCGAATATATCGTTTAATCCAATCGCAATACGTTCGTTCCGTATGAATCGAGTAGTGATGCAACCTCATTACATCCCGTACTTCATCAAGCAGTTTCCTATGTTTGGGAATGTTTTTAAGCATTGACATATGTCATCCTTACTTGCTAAGAATAATAACAAAATTGAAGATAATAGGGCAAGGCAAATATGCCCGAAAATACCGTCAATATCATCATATCAGGGCAAGTTTGCCTGATAATCAATGGTTAAAAGCAAAAATGATATTAGGATTTATTAGAGATATAACAGAATTAGTAGTA
>CAZINZ010000019.1:0-42395 GCA_964540715.1 uncultured Syntrophaceae bacterium
CTCATCAGCAATATCTGCATCTGGCGGTCACAGGCATGAACCCATCCCAACCCGTAGCAGAGGTCAAGAAAACTGTCCGCCTTCAGCTCTGGAATTCCATGGGCATTTCTGTTGATATCGATTCTGCCTGAAATACCGCCCAACACGATCGGGCTATTTTTCAACCTGGGACTTTTTACCATCTCTTCTCCCTCAAAGACCGATTACCTGCTTATATTGATATTGATTGATAAGGCATTGCTTTTAATTGATAAATTGATTGATAAATTGATAAGGCATTGCTTTTTGACGGTCGGAGTATAAAATAAGATCTTTTGTATATCAAGGGAAAACCTGCAACAAAATGCAGACAAATAGCTCGTAGTTGCAACAACACGTGAGGACAAAAGTATATGGAACAGTTTTTCAATCTCTACAACCAGGGCTTCATAAGAACCTCCGTATGCGTACCGGAAGTACAGGTGGCAGACCCCTCTTTCAACGCCACGCGCACCATCGAACTCGCCCGGAAGGCCGCTGAAAATGACTCCATTTTTTCACTGTTCCCTGAACTCGGCATATCGGCCTACTCCAACGAAGACCTCTTTCATCAGGATGCTCTTCTGGAAGGCACCCTCGCGGCGGTAGAAACCATCTTTGACGCCACAAGAAACCTGGTAGTAATTTCCTTATCATAAGGCACTTTTCTCGTTGGGCACTTTTCCCGGGGACATAGCTGGCAGTTATAATATTGCTCCTTAGAAAGAAACTGAATGCCTGATACTGATTTCGAAGGAATCATTACCGCATTTTTAGTTAAACGCACACCTGACAGATCACAGGCATTGCCAAGAATTTTAAAAATTTTGTGCTGTTCCTGAAGAGGCCAGTCATCCAGAGAGCCTGGATTCATGCTTGAGGTTAAGCCAGGCTGAAAGCGTCCCGCCAGCTCTTGTTCAAAGGCTTTAATGGCTGCTCCCAGGGCAATCATTTTTATATTCTCAGCCCAAAATTTTTGCTGAAAATTTTTGATTGCACCTGACCATTTTTCCAGCTCAATTCCGCATGTAGCAATATAAGGGAAAGCCCTCTGTGATTTATTCATGTTCATGTACATTATTTTGCTCTCCATCTTTATCCCTTCGATAAGAATAAATCCATCTTTAGTACATTCAACGGGAGAAAGTCGGTATGCAGCCTTCGGTCTTGCAATCTTAACGGCAAAGGAGACAAGATTGGATATATCATGTGCAAATTTGCTTCCTTTTTTTATATGTAATGACTTTAAAAGCTCTTCTATATCAATTTTCAATGAAATTTTATCAAGTAATATTGTTTTCATATTTTAATTAAAATTTATTGCATTTATAAATTCATTATTAAACTCATTTTTTTGGGAAAGTTCAACTTCATTTATTCTCTCTCTTAATTGTTTAACTTTTTTTAGGAAATTTTTATCAAGGCATACCCTTTGAGCTGCTTCAAGGCTTGTATTTCCAAAATAATGGTATTCTGCATTTGGAAAATTTGGTATAAATTCAAGTCTTTTGAAATTGTCAATTTCCAAATGCTCACCAAAGGCCCCTGAAATTACAACATACTTAATTTCTTTTTCAGAGCATACTGCCTCTCTTAAGAGAAATCTTGATGCAGCAAGACTTGCAGCTTTTGCAAGCTGTACATTGCGTATATCTTTTTGAGTAAGAGCCAGATTGTTCCACAGGGTAACCTGCTTAATGCCTGAATTATATGAAAAGGATAAAGGTGAGGGAAGTGTTATATGAGAATGATTTTTTATGAAGGTCCCATTTACCTGTATTATATTTTGTTTGAGTAAAATAGATATAATATCAATTACTGCTGTGCCTGTTATGCCTGCAGGTCTACCTGTGCCGATCATCTGATACTGCAGGGAGCCGGATTCAATCCATACATGTGTTATTGCTCCAGTATCAGCAGTCATGCCACATGAGATATTCATGCCCTCAAGTGCGGGGCCTATGGCACATGATGTTGCGAATATTTTTTTATTTGAGTTAATTAGAAACATCTCACCATTTGTACCAAGGTCAATAAAGTATACATTTTTTGTTAAATCCCTTTCATGACAAATGGCAAGGCCCCCCATAAAATCACTGCCTAAAAATGAACTGGCAGCGGGTAAGGCTAAAATTTTTGAATTGAAAAACTTTTTAGCGTCGATATCAGCCGCAGAAAAATTATTAAAATCGAGTCGTTCTGCTGTGTAGGGATATTTTCCGAGAGGCTGCACATCGATTCCAAAGAGCAGGTAAAGCATTGTCGTGTTTCCTGAAAAGGATATTGCTTCAATTTGATTATGTGATATGGACATTTCATTACAGGCTTCGGATATAGATAAAGATAGAATGTTTCTAATTTGTCTGATCATGATCTGATGTTTTTTTGGATCAGCTGCTGCAGCAATCCTGGTGATTACATCATAGCCAAATTTTCTCTGGGGGTTAAGAAAGTCATCCAATTTATATGATCTATTGGATGAATGGTCTACAATGGAGATTTTAACAGAGGTGGTCCCAATGTCAACTGCAATTGAAAATAGGCCTTTGCTATTAACCATTGGGTATTGTTTTAATTTAATGGAGTAAGCCCTATCAATAAATACCTCAACGTCTCCTGTGATAGAGGCCTGACATGCAAGGCGGTATTCTGTCCTGTTTATGAGAAATTTTTTTTCCTGATCTGTTGGTTCAGATAATGAACCATGTACCTTTACGCTACATTTTCCGCATGTGCCCCTGCCGCCGCAGGGCGTTTTAAGCATGATTCCCATTTCCATTAGCGCATCTAAAAGTAGTGTACCCTTTTCAAATGTTTGAGATGTATTTTCAGGCACCAGTATGATGGAACAGGTTTCCATAATTTTATCTGTGTTTTAATCCTGTTTCAATAAATGAATCAAGGTTTTCAAGGGGTGTATCAGGCATAAGGTCGCACCCTGTTGAGAGAATAAACTTCTCTCCTTTCATTGCCTTAAGTAAAATATCGACTTTTCCCTTTACAAATTCCGGTGTGCCCTTTTGCATTATTCCAGCTGGTTCAATATTTCCAATTAGCATTTTATTTTTAAGGGGTGAGTTATTCAGAAGAGCAGTTTCGAAATCTACAAGAAAGTCGAGGCTCAGTCCGGGAATGTTATCTGTTGCTGCAAAATCCAGCAAATGAGGGGTTGTATTTCCGCATACATGCAAAATAATATTTGGCAGCCCATATGCGAGTTGTTCCAGGTGTTTTCTGATTGATTCTCTATATGTTTTTGGAGAAAAAATACCAACCTGAGGTTCAAGAATAATTAATGAGGAAGCGCCTGCATTAACAAGCGCCTCAGCATAGGGTTTAATAATTTTATTGCAATGTTTAAGAGTATTATGGAACAAATCCTTCTCACGCATCGCAAGCTTAATAAGGTCCGTGATTCCCATGAAATGCGCAGCAAGGGTAACCGGGCCTATAACATAAGAAATAATCGATTTTGGTTTTATTTTGGAGAGTCCCCTTATTACATCAATATTCAACTTCATACAGGGTGTTTTATTCGGATCAGGGACAGGTATTCTAACAATAGATTCGATTGTTTTATATCTATGTTCTGTAATTACAGGAACATTCTCTTTGAATTCAAAGGGACAACCCACAGCCCTGGCCTCAACTGATGTATCCATAATGGGGAATAATATATCAATATCCGGGAAACGCTTAAAAAAATTTTCCAGGGATTTAATCTGAATTTTTGGATTGCTGATATTGTCCTTGATTGATGTTTCGGATAACTGAATGCCCATGCTTGAAGCAAGGGGAGCAATAAGAGGAAATACTCCTTTTGTTAGAATTTCCATAAGTGATACCTCTAAACCATATTATTTTTTAAACCATTGATAACAGGTGTATTTTATTGTATTTTTATATCCCGGGGCTTTAAGTTGAAACGAGTTCATAAGATTGCAACTCATTTCCAGAAGCAATTCAACTTGATAAATTTGAGTAAAGCCGGGTATCCCCTGGTTGAATTAAAGACTCCAGCGAGGTTTATTCCCATAGATCTTTTTTATAAAAAACGGTCCATGTAGTCAAACATGTAAAGCAGGAACAGTAGCCAAAAAATTGTCCAGGAATGTTTTTTAGTCGTTATTTAGCCCTCTTTTATACCAACCGTGTTTGCGCACGGCCTCAAACATTGCAATACAGTTTTCGGGATTAACACCAGGATGTAGGGAGTTTGAAGAGCTTATAATCAGGCCCCCGCCCTTTGCCCCGTCTTTAATGGTCTGTATAACAGCCTGTTCAACCTGCTCCGGGGTTCCTGAAGGTAGAAGCTTTACGCAGTCAATATTGCCCAGGAGGCATATTCTATCGCCACAGTATTCTTTCACTTTTTTCATCTCCATACCCGCTTGAGGTTCTAAAGGATTAATCCCGTCATAGCCGGTATCAAGAAGGGTGTCCATAAGGGGCCAGAGGTTTCCATCAGAGTGTCTGACCACCTTAAGTCCTTTTTTATGTGCCCTGTCTACGATCTGTCTGTTATAGAAATTTACAAAAGTCTGAAATTGATCCAAAGATATCATTGGCCCTTTGTCCATTGCAATGTCATCCTCAATTACCAGCACATCAAGGCCGGCTTCAACCAACAGGTCAAGTTGAACAAGACTGAATTCCAGCATTATCCGGGCAACTGCGTGAACAAACTCAGGATTGGTATAGATGTTCATCAGGAGATTTGTCATGCCTATTAAACGCCAGGAACGAACAAACGAACCTCTCATGAGCCAAAAGGTTGCTTTTTGCCCCTTGAATCTATCAATGGCTAAATTAAGAAGGCCCAGGTCCTCTTTTTTGGGTACAGGAGGCTTAAAAGATTTCAATTCATCGAAAGTCTTTATAGGATGACCAACGGGAACAGGGATGCCATGTTCTGACAATTTATAGATTACGCCAAAACCATCTTTAACATGAAGGTCATCAACCATTGTTTCATGATTAATTTCAAATGTTGTAATAGCGTCAATGTCAAAGGTCTCATGGATCATGAAAAGGGTATCAACAAGCTTGAGTTTATCATTGTCATTCATGAGTCTGAAATCCTGTGGTTCAGGAAGGCCATTGGTAAGGTGTTTCCCAATCCCAATAATGGGGGCTTCGTTAATACCATGAATATACAGGGGTACACAATCGGGTTCTTTTCTTTCAAGGGCAGTGATAATTCTTTGTTTTCCTTTTCCGTATGTTTCCGTTTTCATGTTAGCACCCACCTATTAAAAAAATATTTTTACTTGTTGGTTATTATGGCAATCCTATCCGCTCATGGCTAAACTGAAAGCTAATGTGCGATGACAGGATACGGTGAAATTTTCATTCTCACATTTCCCCTCCTAATTGATCAAAAATGGTTACCGCCTGAATAGCTGTTTCACCATAGGCATCTGCTCCCATTTCTTCCATCATTTTTTCCGAGGTGCCTGCACCTCCTATGATAACCTTAACAGTATCCTTAAGGCCCGCCTCAGCAAGAGAATCGACAACTTCCTTTATTTTCCCTGCAGTGGTGCTCAACAGAGCTGAAAGTCCCACCAGACGTATATTTGATTTCTTTACAGTTTCGAGAATTTTTGAAGGCGGAACATCGGTACCCAGGTCAATTATTTCGTACCCATTGGCCCCAAGGAGCATTCCCACAATATTTTTGCCGATATCATGAAGATCCCCTTCAATAGTAGCCAGAATGACCGTGCCCTTTCCCCTGCTTTCACCGGGCTCCATTTTTGTTTCTATAATCGCCATTGCGGCCTTGGCTACCTCTCCTGCCATTACCAGCTCAGCAAGAAAATATTCACCTGTTTCGAATTTATTGCCCACTATATCCAATCCCTTACTTACCCCATTTTCAATGATCTCCAGAGGAGGGATCCCTTCATCAAGACATTTTTTAACGATATTTTCAATTTTGTCGATCTCAAGTTCATCAATTGCTTCCTGGACTGCAACGATAGATGCTTTCATTGACTTCTCCCTGCTTAAGTTTTAATTGTTGTGTAATATTCGTTGATCCAGGGTAATAATGCCTACCCCGAAATATTTGACCCCACACGATGAATGCTGTTCATAAAATAAACTATATTCATTTTTTGTCAAGGAAAAACTTGCAACAAAATGCAGACAAATGTTGGATGCTGTACCGAAGATTACGGAAAGGATGCGGCGAGCCGACTCTGGTCTTGAGAAACTTGAGTAAACGACGTTCTTGCTGATCGTTTTTCCCGTTCCGAAGGCCCTTTTGGGCATCATTCAGGCAAGCCTCTCCTGCACACCTCAAATCATCTTCGGAGAATCTCCGAATTCAAGACTTTTTACGAGTCCATCAACCTTGATGAAATCAGGCGCTTAACACATCTATTCAAGGAATTGGTGCCACAACTTGTGAAGAGGCAAAGAGCCAGGTTACAATCATAGCGTTCATGAAAGCACTCAGAAAAATCTTACCCGTGATCTGGTAGAACCAGGTGGACAGAATCATTACAAGGGTTAAAGTCAACATGATAAAAAACAACTCAAGAATGAAAACCACAAATACGCCGCCAGGTCCTTCAAACGGTATAAAGCCGGTGGTAAGAATGGGGATGTACTGGACAAGAAGAAAAAGAACCAGCGGTGTGATCAACGCTAATATATTCGATCCGGTCCAGGAAAAATAGGTTTTTAGCCAGGTTCCCTTCTGCGGTCTCCGTATCTGGCCATGAACGAATGTCGTCAGACCAATGAATCCAAAGAAGATAAACGGGAAATACAACAGGAACATCCCCACGCGATAAGGTGTCAGGTCGCTGACCAAAGGATAGATAAACCTGAAATCAACCATGAACAGATATTCTGACAGGACCTCACAGATATAAAGAAAGGCAAAAAGAATCAGACCTAAAAATACGGTCTTGATGATTTTCCCGCTGTCCAGAAAAAACCGGTCCGGACTGCAGGATAGGCCCAGGTCGTATAGCGTTATTCCTGATGGTTTTGCTTCTTTTTTATACCAACGGCTAAAGAGAAGCAGTCCAAAGATATTGATCCAGACAAACCACCAGACAATGGCATCGACCAAAAGCATGGGAAAAATCGGGTCAACCGGTAACAGAAACTTATGGATCGCAAAAAGCGTCATAATTAACGGTAAATATAACCACATTAATATTCCGTTTATCGTTGCATACTTGAGATATGATTTTAAAGTACAGGCATATTTGAAAGGTACGGGTTCTCTGATAGAACCGAAAAACGGAGTCCTTAATAACAACAGGCCGATTGGCATGGTACAGATAAAACAGGCGAACATGGCCAAAAGCGTCATGGCCTCCTTAATGGGCCATGATTGGGCATTGGGGACTTGGGGGTCTGTCCAAAATTCTTCGGGCGGATTCAATGCATCTTTCATCCATTTGACAGCCTGGGCAATACAGACTTTATTATGACTTTCCTGGATATGACTGATGCGATGGATAAAAACCTTCCTGGCTGTACCTTTTGAGAAATCCCCGTAAGTCTTCCCGAATTCAGGTTTTGGATGGGGAAAGGCATTTTGTGTGGCTTCTGTCAGCATCCACTCTTTTACGATATCTTTTGTTTTGGTAAAAAAGTCCCTGAACTCATCCAGTTCACCAATGATCATGAGCATATTTTTAGGATTTTCAAAGGATGCGCGTTTATCATAAGCACTGCCGATTATAATGACTGCATTGATGGATGGATCTTCCAGGGCGACATGATAGGCGAATTTGGCTCCCATGCTGTGCCCCATGATACCCACTGACTCTTTTTTTACAAAAGGCAGACTGCGAAAATATTTCATGGAAGTTCTTGTGCCGAATGTATCGTCGAAGTTCGGGTCTTCAAGATCGTTTGGCACGTCTGAATTACCTCTGCCGATAGCGTCAATACCGAGTACGACAAAACCTCTCTTTGCCATTTCAATATTATAGGCATCGCCACTTTCCCGATTGTTCTGGTAACCGTGAATAAACACAACACCGGGAAGCGGGTTTTCCATGGTCGCTAAATTCGGTCTGAACAATTTGGCCCTCATGTGTTTGCCATTATAATTGTCATAATACACATTGGAAACACTGATTCGCCCAAAATCCGTTTGCACTAAGTTCGCAATTAGAACCGCTACTACAAAAACCGCAAAACTGACAAAAAAAACACCTGTTATCTTAGCGTTTCCGCCCTTTTGAAAAAGTTTTTCCGTGTTCATATTGCCTCCAATATCTTTAATTGAATTGATAAGGCATTGCTTTTAATTATATTGATAATTAATAAATTATTGATAAGGCATTGCTTTTTGACGGTCGGAGTATAAAATAAGATCGTTTTGTATATCAAGGGAAAACTTGCAACAAAATGCAGACAAATGTTGGATGCTGTACCGAAGATTACGGAAAGGATGCGGCGAGCCGACTCTGGTCTTGAGAAACTTGAGTAAACGACGTTCTTGCTGATCGTTTTTCCCGTTCCGAAGGCCCTTTTGGGCATCATTCAGGCAAACCTCTCCTGCACACCTCAAATCATCTTCGGAGAATCTCCGAATTCTCGAATTGAATCGAAGCGTTATGCCTGGATATAGTCATTCCAGGTATATTGAGGGTCCCGATAAAGATGATCGTCATTGATGGGGAGTTGAGAGACATCGTCAGTTCCTGCCTCTTTCCGTTTTCCCCGTGCGACATTGCTGTAATATCCATATTGCATCAGGCTTTGCGTGGCCCCCAGAGTTTAAATACCTTCAGGAGGATCAATGACAATACCAGGATGCCGGAGAAGGCCAGAAGGGTGAGTTCCAAGCTCCAGCCCCACAATACAGGGGCGCTTACTAAAAGCATGCTCCCCAGGATGATGGGTGCAGCGAATATGAGCATCAGTCCCAGTTCCACAGCCACAGTGGTCTTGAACTCCGGATCTGCTATCCTGAGCAGCAAGAGTCCGCTGGAGACTGTCCCGGTTACAGTGCCATATATGGCGACTGTCCTCTCGAGATTATAAGACCAGATCCTGCCTCCAAAATATACCACCACCAAGGTGGTTATTATCCCGTTTATAATGGCAATCAGTGAAATCGGGAGGATGTATTCCCATACAACCACCACCTGTACCGCTGTCACTGTAGATACAATCAGGAAATCCACTGCCCATCCAGTGACCCTTCGCTGGAGGTCAGGGTCGATCAGGTGTACTATGCCGATCTTTGCCATGAGCCATCTTATGACAAGGGCTATAATCATTCCGAAGAAAAAGAAAAAGCCCCATAGCATCTTGGCAATTTCAGGAGACAGAAATTTTCCCAGCATTGTTATCAGGATATAGGTCAGGACATAGACGAGCCCCACTAATGCCAAATGGAATGCAAGGGTGTCTACGTTTCCGGAGTGCATTGTAAGTTTGCCTGCCGGCTCCTTTTCCTGATTTTTTTGAACAATACCTACCAGAAAATCCTGAGACAAACCCCTTGGGGTTTGAGTGGCACGGCCTTTTCTAATCCCATGGTTGACAATGGGCACACCGACAAAAAAGGCAAAAAGAAAGCCGATTGCAGAAAAGGTCAGCCCTATTGTGGCGGCATGCGCAAAACCGAACCCCTCCCAGACCTTGCCGATCGACAATGCCTGGCCTGGGCCTTCTGTGAAGCCAAGCGGGGCAAGGAAACCAAAGGTCGGAAAGAGTTTTAGCCCGAAGATGCCAAGCAGCATTACGAACAGGCCGCCGATTATCGCCTGGGTAGAGATGCTCACCCCTTCTATAAGTGCCATCCATAATGGCCCCTTAACGAGGTCCTTGCCGCCTCCTGCTATCTTTTTCTCACCACCTGTGTATGTCAGCCCTACTGAGATAAAAGAGATGTTGAAGAAGTGGTAGGCAAGGGTCTCCAGAAGGGATGTAGATAAATGGACAACACCGGTGCTTATGAGGATCAATCCCAGGATGCCCCCTATCAGGCAGCTTGGGATGAGAAAGTGCTGGAAAAATTTTAATTTGGCCCTCAAGAAGACCCCGGCCAGAAGAAAGATCGACAGATATCCAAAGACAATGAATGGTTCAAAGGGAAAGGGACTCTCCATTTTAATACCTCCTAAAACATTTTATTCTATAGCCATTAGGCATGTATAAATTGATCGTGAAATTATAACACAGTATATTAATATATATAATAGGATAATAAATACATTCAAGTCACCATACTCGCGCTAAGAGTGATGCATTTGCAAGGCAGAAACAGAAGAGGGGGAAAACAATCGATCAGCCGCATCGGTCAAAAGGCTTGTGCCGGATGTCAAGATCTGACATATCCCCCATGCGGAATTTACAAAAACTGGTGTCGACGCAAAACCCCGCTGGGTTGAATATTACAGCCTTGATGCAACCACCAATGACACCGGCGGCCAGGTGACTCACCAGTCGTATTGAAGGGGTAGAGGGGATATCTCATGAAGGTCATTCACACATCAGACTGGCATCTTGGTCGCTCGCTCTATGGACACAAGCGCTATGACGAGTCTGCCGCCTTTCTCGACTGGCTGGCAGACCTGATCGATGAGGAATCTGTCGATACGTTGCTGGTGGCCGGGGATGTCTTTGATATCACTACACCCAGTAACCGAGCCCAGGGGCTTTATTACCGGTTTCTATGCAGGGTGTCTGCATCCTGCTGTCGCCATATAGTGCTGATTGCAGGGAACCATGATTCCCCTTCGTTTCTGGATGCACCCAAAGAACTTTTGAAGGCCTTGAATGTGTATGTGGTGGGCTCGATCACCGATAATCCTGAAGACGAGGTCATCACCCTTTTTGGTCCTGAAAATATCCCTGAGGCTATTGTGTGCGCTGTTCCATATCTGCGGGATCGTGATATACGCACGGTTGAGGCAGGGGAACAGATTGAGGACAAGAATGCCAAACTCATTTACGGTCTCCAGATTGATAAGGCATTGCTTTTTGACGGTCGGAGTATAAAACAAGATCGTTTTGTATATCAAGGGAAAACTTGCAACAAAATACAGACAAATGTTGGATGCTGTACCGAAGATTACGGAAAGGATGCGGCGAGCCGACTCTGGTCTTGAGAAACTTGAGTAAACGACGTTCTTGCTGATCGTTTTTCCCGTTCCGAAGGCCCTTTTGGGCATCATTCAGGCAAACCTCTCCTGCACACCTCAAATCATCTTCGGAGAATCTCCGAATTCTCGAATTGAATCGAAGCGTTATGCCTGGATATAGTCATTCCAGGTATATTGAGGGTCCCGATAAAGATGATCGTCATTGATGGGGAGTTGAGAGACATCGTCAGTTCCTGCCTCTTTCCGTTTTCCCCGTGCGACATTGCTGTAATATCCATAGTAGCGCACCATTTGCTCGCCTTTATTCGGGATGTGGGAACACATGGCGGCCAGCCATTCCATCGCGGGGAAAACCTTTGTATCCTTTCCGTCTTTCGCTTTATAGACCACAGTTGCCTCCTGATCCAGGTATGTCATCCGCTCTTGTGAGAATGACGCACGGATGATGTATCTGACCAGGTTCTCCATGGCCGTTTCATCCCGGGGCGAGATGCGGTTTCCGTAGAAAACATTGAATCCGGAATGCCGCCACGACGATAGCATCCGGATCATCTCAGCCGTGATTTTCCCTTTGGCCAAAAGCATCTTGAACACCTTGTGCCGGAAAATCGCCTCCAGCTTTTTCAGCTCCAGGGGAGGGGCGACACGAAACATGCCGTTGTCTCCGTAGAAGCATCCATCGGTGACGAGAATGTGGCAGTGGGGATTGAATCCGAGGAAATCGCCGAAGGTCTGGATGGCGATGACGGTGCCGGGGATGGGATTCTTCTCAGGAACCGCCTCCTGGATAAATATCTTCAGGGATTCCCAGGCACACCGGCTCAGATCAGTAAGAAGTTTCCGATCGTACAGAAAGTAGCGGCGCAGGATCTTCGGGATACTGAGGGACGAAATGCCGGTAGGGAATCTTTTTGAGGACATCCGTGCATAGCCACTCGCCAAATTCCACCACGCGCTTCTGGTGGCATGATGGGCAAAAATGGCGGCGCTTGCAGGAGAATGCCAGCAAGTATTCATGGCCACAGTCTTTACACTTCACGCGGGCAAAGCCGCCCAGCGGGTCGCCGCAATCCAGATACCGGTAAATGACGTTTTCCAGATAGGATCGCCAGAAGCCGTACTGCCGGGTACCAGATAAAATGCCCGATGCCCAGCGAAGCGAATTCCTCGCCTTTATTCCAGCTCGTCAGGCAGGCTTCCCCGGCTCCACACTCGTTCTCGAATACTCTCAACCCGATCGAGTGGATTTCGCCCTCGCTGAGCCGGATTTTTTCGCTGCAACCGGCAGCTAGGCAAAGCAGGCCTATCAGCACAATCACACGGTGCAGTGGAAATAAGCTCTCGGCTGATCTCCCTTTTCCAGGCATGGCTTGTATCAGAGCTGCTGTTTTTGCCTACGGTTAATCAGGGTCATGGCCCGCATCCCGGCCAGGCCCGCAATGATCGAGCTGACCAGGAAGACGCTGAAAGCCATATTGTAGCTGCCCGTCCAGTCGTAGATGTACCCGCTCAAGGGCACGCCGATGCCCGCACCCAGGGTGGAGAAGATCGATACCACGCCGTAGATCATGCCGTAGTGTTTCAGGCCCACGCAGCGTGCGGTCATCAGGGGCGGAATGACGGTCTGCACCGCGTTTGCCACACCGTAGATAATTCCGAAGATGACTGCGAGCCATACGAACACAGACCCGTACAGGGTCGCAATGCCGATAGTCATCAACACCATGAACCAGCCGAAGCCCACTCTCAACCCCTTTGTATCACTGGTATGCCCCAGGAAGAGCTTGCCCACTACGGTCATGCCCAAATAAAGGGCCATGATATTGGCGGCAAAGGTGGAGCTGTGCCCCAGATCGGTGAGGTATGGGATCAGGTGCTGCTGGATGCCCATATTAAGTGTATTGAGCAGAAATACCATGAGCACGATCAGCCAGAAGGATCCGTATTGCATTGACTCGACCAGGTTGAGGCCAACTTCGGCCTGTTCCACCTGTCCGGAGGGTTCTTTACCGTCCGGGTATTGCCCGCAGGATGCGGGCGAATGCCGCATGATAAATATTGCCACCGGAATGCAGGTTATAGCCATGAGTGCGCCCAGAATCATGTAGGCATTGCGCCAGCCATAGCTGATAATCAGCCAGTTTCCGAGTGGGTTGAACAGCAACCCGCCCAGGCCGGTACCGGAAAATACAATGCCCATGGCAAGCCCGCGCTTTTCTTCGAACCAGTTGTTGACCGCCATGCTGACCGGGATAATGTGGCTGCCGGCATGGCCGATACCGCCGAGGACCGATACCAGGTAAAACCCTCTAAGCGTATTACACTGCGAATAGAGCATGAACGAACCGGCCAGCAGCGTAGCGGAAACCCCCATGACCACTCGGATGTCGAAGCGCTCCAGAAGTTTGCCCACCACCGGGGCGAAAAAGGTCATCACCAGGGCGGCAATGATGAAATAAAACGAGAATTCACCCCGCCCGAATCCCAGGGAGGAAACAACCGGCTTGAAAAAAACACCCAGGGCGTTAATGGCGATACCTATGCCCATGAAACACATCAGGAATCCTCCCAGAACAACCCACCAACCGTAAAACTTTTCCGAATCGCTGTTCATTAAAACCCCCTCAAACAATCAATTTACAGAAAGGCCCTGCCCTGGCCGCGGTATGTCAGGGCGGTGCCTACGATCTCGCCCTTGCTGATCAGGAGAAGTTCATTGAAACGCTCGCATAACTCGCCGGCTTTGGCGTGTTGGAATATGACCGGGTCGCCCAGCTTCAGGGGCGGCGTGCCCGCGGGCACGCTCAGGGGTGTCTGCACTTCCCCCACGCCTTCGGCCCCGATGGTTGCAAGCCCTGCCGGCAATACCGGCTGTGGCTGCTTGTCCTGGCCGGCGGACCCTGATGCCACGTATCCGCCCCCATGGCAGGTGACCATGTTTTCGACTGGCTTTCTCACGATCTGGAGCGCGAAAAAGGCCGCCGGTTCGAAATGAACGGCCCGGTAGTGCTGAAACAGTAGCGAACAGTAAAACCCGGAACCGGCCGCGACTTCGGTGACAACGTCTTCGGCCCCGGTGCTTAACAGGCTGCCGCTGCCCCCGCCGTTGACCAGGTCGAAGGTGATACCTACGCCCTCAAGTGCCTTTACCACGGCAGAGCGGCGCTCGGCCACATCGCGGATAGAATACTTCTTGATGAGTTTTATGGCCGGGTTCATGGCCCTGGTAAAAGGGGAATCATCCTGCAGACCGGCGATCTGGGCCTCGTATCCCATGAAGGCCTTGATGCGCGCCCCGCAAAGTTTCCCGGCCTGCCCGGCCAGGGCCACGGCATCCTGCGGTGTGCGGATCGGGCTGCGCCTGACTCCCAGGTGCAAGGATGTCTCAAACGGCCGAAAGGACATGTCGACATCGAGGCAAGCATCCAGCACCACACCGGCCTGCTCCCCGGCATCCGACATGATCTTGAGCTGCTCGATATTGTCCACCATGAGGTAGACCTTTTTGCCTTTCTTTTTCAGATCGACCATGATCTGCATATCCGCACTCTGCACCGAGGGATAGGCAAGCAGAATGTCATCGAAATCATGCTCGACAAGAAACCTGGCCTCAGATGGGGTGAAGGACATGATGCCCCTGACCGCATCACCGCCGAGTTCGAATATGCGCTTCATGAGATCTACACAGCGCAGAGATTTCGATGCTACCCGGATCGTCTTGCCGTTGCCGGCCTGAGTGGAGACTATATACTTGATGTTGTGTTCAAAGGCATCCAGGTCGACAAACGCCAAGGGCATTTTACGGTCTTTGATAATTTCCTTGTAATAGAAATACTGGCTATTATCCCATTGTACCATGAATCATACCCTCCTTAGAGCAGATATCGTCCCCGCTTTGGGGCCGGTAATTCCTGTTTACGATTGATCAGACATTGCTTTTTGACGGTCGGAGTATAAAACAAGCTCGTTTTGTATATCAAGGGAGAACTTGCAACAAAATGCAGACAAATGTTGGATGCTGTACCGAAGATTACGGAAAGGATGCGGCGAGCCGACTCTGGTCTTGAGAAACTTGAGTAAACGACGTTCTTGCTGATCGTTTTTCCCGTTCCGAAGGCCCTTTTGGGCATCATTCAGGCAAACCTCTCCTGCACACCTCAAATCATCTTCGGAGAATCTCCGAATTCTCGAATTGAATCGAAGCGTTATGCCTGGATATAGTCATTCCAGGTATATTGAGGGTCCCGATAAAGATGATCGTCATTGATGGGGAGTTGAGAGACATCATCCATGACGACTGGGTCTATCGGCCCGCCTGTGCTGTGCGCAGAGACAGGCGGATCATGGATTTCCGGCGGTGGCCTTGCTCTGGCCAGCCACAATCCCAAGTGGCTGAGGATTGCCCGAATCACCGACGGATCTTCGATGAAACTGATGATCCGCATGATCCCCCGACACTTTGGGCAGACCAGGGGGTCAACTATCCCGGCCTACGCCGGGACAGGCTCCGATCTTTCGTATTAATCGCGCCCAGCGACAGCGAAGCCACTGTGTGGCTTGAAAATGCTGAAAAAATACCAGATAAGGATGATTAATCAAAGATGACAGGAAGATCTTACGACGATTTTGACGCCACAGAACTGTACTGCCCCAAATGCAAAAGGGCTGTACCGGTAAGAAAAAGACTGCTCCTCGTCCTCACCGGCGGTGATCAATATGATTACATGTGTGTTTACTGTGGGACATCAATCGGAGATAAAACCGTTTCAAACGGAAACAGCTCCGGGATAGTAACCTTGTAAAACAACGGGCCGACACCATATCTGTTTTCAGGAAGAAGTGGAATCGGCTGGGCCGGAAGATTTTTCTATCATTATATCGAGCATCGTGTCATTTGCCAGTGACATGCCAATGGCACCTATCTGGCTCAGGTTACGTATCGAGTCTTCAACTGTGGCCCCGACAAAGCCCTCCATCTGAGTGATGCCATGATTGTTCAGCGCCATATGAGCGGAACGTATTGCGGAATTTGTAGAACTTGCCACCTTCAGGGCACATCCCTCCTTCGCGCCATCACAAAGCATACCGCCCAAGTCACTGATAAGGTTGTTCGCGGCCAAAGTGATTTTTGACATGTCCTTCCCGGCACGCTGATAAACGATAGCCATGGCCGAACCGACACCCGCAGAGATTGCGCACCCGCACAGAGGAGACAAACTCCCGGTGAAACACTTGATGTAGCTGTTCATCAAGTGAGCCAATGCAATACTGCGGACAATCACACCTTCCTCCATATTATAGTGCTTGCCGACAAGATACGGAACGAGAATCGCTATAATCCCCTGATTTCCGCTCCCTCCGCTTGACATCACAGGCAGGTTGAGTCCCCCCATTCTCGCGTCGGTCGCCGATGAGGTCATCACTTCACATGTGGAGAATATGCTATCCTCGCGTTGCTTCTGCGAAATTAATTCGGAGATATAATAACCGACTCTGCGCAACGAATATCCATCTTTACAGACGCGCACATTCATATCTATTCCGCTCTTGATGTAGTCGTAATCCGGCTGTTCAATCTGCTCAGCCATATCAATAAGACTGGCTACGGATGTATTTTTCAATGCACTCCTGAAATCATTATCCTTGTCACGACACAGCGTTTCATCAGATTGAAAAACTTCACGGTCGTTGTGCTCCAATCTGACCAGATTGGTGTGAGAACCCTCAACAACAGCCCTGGCCGAGTTATTTTTTGTGCGAAGATGCACATCAATGTAAAGGTCCCTCTTCGACCTGTCACATAAAATATTCACCGTATCTGTCTGGATAAGTTTTTTTGCGCTTTTCAGGATGTCCTCGGTAACGGAACCCATTATCTCCATCTTCAATTCGGGACGACGGATGAGGGCCCCGATTACACCTGCGATCAAGTTGCCCCTTTCTCCCCCGGTATTTGGAATAGCCACGGCGAAACCGTTTTTGTAAACGCCGGGGTCGACAGTTATAAGTATGTCGGAAATTTTGCCATCAAGCTGCCTGGCGGCAGCGCTGGCAGCATAGGCAACGGCAATCGGTTCAGTACAACCGAGCGCCGGAAATACATCATGCTTCAGGACTTCACTAAGAATGTTCAACCTGTCCCCACCCTCTATCGAAAGACATCTTGCCCGAATTTGTCAAAAAAGCTGCACCGTTTTTTCGCAGGAAATCACAGTCGAGGGACACAACAGGGTACCCGACCATGTAACCTCTATTTGAGCAGTTCAAACGCAATGCGGCAATATGTCTCAACACCTGTCAACAGAACATCTTCATTAAAGTCAAATTTTGGATTATGAAGGGGGGCGCATCCCTCGCGTCCCACACCAAGGAAGAAGAAACACCCCTTTGACTTTTCAAGGTAGAAGGCCATATCCTCGCCGCCCATGGTCCGCTCAGGTTCAACAACCCGCTCTTCGCCAACAACATCCGTTGCACATTTGCGAACAACCGCAGCCATTGATTCATCATTAAACAATGGTGGATACCCCTGCGTATATTTCAGTTCATAATCCGCACCCATTGACCTGCAAACGCCACTGACAATCTGTTCCATACGCTCGGGCCAGGAGTCCCAAATGTCACGATCAAAGGTCCTTGTTGTGCCGCACATCTCGGCTTCCCCGGGGATAACGTTAAAGGTGGTGCCAGCCTGAAAAGAGCCGACCGTAACCACTGTTGGAGTTAAGGGATTCATATGCCGGCTTACAATGCGCTGCAGCGCGTTAATAACCTGTGTGCCTACCTCAAGTGCATCAACACACAGGTGGGGCATTGCGCCATGGCCCCCGCTGCCGACAATCTTAATGTCAAAGCGATCCATAGCCGCCATGAGGGAACCGGCCTTCACCCCTATGGTATTCTCAGGTAAAGCAGGCCACACATGACACCCTACGGAAAAATCCACATCGGGATTTTCCATAACGCCTGCCTCAATCATTGGCTTGGCACCTCCGGGACCCTCTTCAGCCGGCTGAAAAAGGAATTTAATGTTCCCGTTCAACTTATCTTTTACCTTATTTAAAATTATTGCAGCGCCAAGTACCATAGACATATGGGCGTCATGTCCACATGCGTGCATCGCACCATCGTGCGTCGAAGCAAAAGAAAGCCCAGTTGCTTCGTTAACATAAAGGGCGTCAATATCGGATCGTATCATCAAGGTTTTACCCGGCCCACCCATTTTCATCAGGCCAACAACACCAGTCTGAGCGATTCCCGTCTGTACTTCAAGCCCCTGTTTCCTCAAGTTTTCTGCTACATACGCAGATGTTTTCTTTTCCGTGTAAGCAGGTTCCGGAATCATATGCAGGTCTCGACGCAATTTAATGATAAGCTCTTTATGTTGATGCAGGAGTTCTGTAAAATTCATCATAGAAATACCTCCAAAGATTTGAGGATGTATAGACTCAGACAGCACATTGATTGCACTACAGGGGGCACACTCGGGGCGCCTTGAACCGCAGTCTCAAATAACCACCATACCGGTTATCCATCCAGGTTCAATTTTCACCCCTCCCACAAGGATACGACTGACACATTCGTACATTGCTCACGATGAAACAAAGCTTATGGGGTTACAAAGTAATGCGATGGTCGGGCGGGATGAAGGTTTCCTTCATCCCGCCCGACAGCTTACTTACAAGGTGACAAACTTACGGGCGTGTTCCTTGTCCATAGGTTTGGTGAGCAGTGAAACAACGATCAAAACAATAAAGTTAAGAACGAGACCCTGTATTCCTGCATGGATACCCCAGAATTTCGGGATAAACTGGAGGACAATCCCATAATTGTACAGCACACCTACAAGGAGCCCGCAGATTGCTCCGGCTTTTGTCGCCCTTGGCCAGAAGAATGTTGCTACAGCCAACGGAAGCAGCTGAACGATAGATCCATAAGCCCCGAGAAGCAACGAAACCAGTGTCTGACCTCCAAAGATGGCCACCACATATGAGATTGCCCCGAATCCAACAACAGAAATCCGTATCCACATGGTTGCCTCTTTATCCGTGTGTTTCTTCTTTTTCAGAGGTTCCACAAGGTCCTGGGCAAAGATAGACCCTGCAGCATGGGTTATGGTATCCTGAGTGGACATGGCGGCGGCAAGGGCCGCGGCCAGGACCAGTCCTATAATAATAGCGGGAAACTTCATGTGAATGAACATCCACGGTAAAATCCGATCAGGAGCGCCCAATACATCGGGGGTCACCTGCATAATCCCGGCAAACCCGATGAAAAGAACCGGCACCATAAAGATGGCAAAGGTTGGATACATAACGATGGTTTGTTTGATCACCCGTTCGCTCTTCGCTGTGTAGGCCTTCATAAATAAATGAGGCCACATGGAAAATCCCAGCACCGAAACCAGCAACGCGCTGCTGAATGCGGCAAAGCTCATTTTGGATCCAGGACCAACCATGAGGTGGGTCGGGTTGAACTCTGCAATCTGACGAAACATCTCCGTGGGGCCTCCATAAAGTTTAAAAGCAAAGTAGAGACCAAGTACCCAGGCGATACTAATCATAAAAGCGCCCTGGAAGACGTTGGTCCACGCAACACCCCTCACTCCACCGTAAAAGACGTAGACTACAACCACCACATAGGCAATAAGCGCTCCGGCCCAAAACGGTATACGGCCTCCTGACGCGATCTCAAAAACATATGCGCTGCCCTTCATCTGCAGCGTGATATACTGGACGAAAGCCATTATGGAAACGATCGCAATGATCACCGACAATGCCTTGGATTGAAACCTGTCAGTAAAGAGCTGTGCCTGGGTAACATAACCAAACTTTTTCCCTGCCCGGTGCGCCCGGGGACCCCATAGCCACCAAGGCACCAGGCCCAGAGCACAATAACCAAGGATATAAAAGGCTGCTGCTCCCTTGGAATAGGCCCAACCAGGTCCTCCAAGGTAGGCAAAGGCGCTGAAAATAGCCCCTCCCATCAAGAAGTACATCACAAAAAAACCAAGGCCCCTGCTGGCTGCAATATATTCAACAACTGAGCTTTCTCTGCCACGACCTGCCCAGGTTCCCAGAAACAGAACAAAAAACAGGTAGATGAAAATGATTAAGGTAACTGTCATCCATTCCATTAGCTGTTACCTCCTTCCGTAGAGTCCTTCGATTCAGAAAAGAAAAGAATCAGAAGCGTTACAAATTCGATTACAATAAAAAGCACAACAAAAAACATTCCAAAAGGCATTCCCATCACAAATGGTTCGACAGAATTAGCAAACAACCAATAAAAAGCCTGAACCAAAATGATCAGACTCAAAACAATGAAAAATATTATCCCCCTCGTTTTCTCTCCCGCCGGTGTCCCAGGTTTAAAAATTGAGACTCCATAGCCGTCGTTCTCCTGATTGTTACTCATAGAAACCTCCTTTCATCTTTTACTGTGTAATGATTTAGGATACTATGGAACTTATGGCGCAAATTTTATTGGAAAGGATATCTTGTGTCAAGCTTTATTCCTCAACTTTTGCAGGAGAAAGTATTTGCTGGAAATGTCTGACAATAAAGCAGATTCGTGTATTATTATCTCACAGTTTCTCTCTTACAAACTGAAAAGCATCTGTTAATTCAGACCAGGTCACACAATTGCCAAAGGGGGTACACATGGATGTCGGAATCCTCACGATCCTGGGACAGGATCTTACTCGGATTTCATTCAGGCAAATTTTTATGGGACCAGTCACGAAAGTTTGTGCTTAGGAACTGGAAAACCACGAGACGTCGTGGCAGTCGGCAGTTTTGCACCGAATGCCTGGGGACTCGTCGACATGCACGGAAATGTCAGCGAGTGGTGCCAGAACTGGTATGAGTGGGACTATCCATCAGGGCATACAGACCCGAAGGGGTCGACATCAGGATCGCTTCGTGTCCTTCGTGGCGGCAACTGGGTCAGTAACCCGTGGTTCTTACGGTCTGCGGATCGGTCCGATATCGCACTTGGCGACAAGTACAGCTTCCACGGGTTCCGTGTTGCCCGCAGAGAGGCAACGCTACAATACGACTCATTCCCACGCTCCTGCGTGGGAATGCATAGGGAATGGAAATGGAAATGGTTAACAATATTTTTATGAGGCCAAAATTCCCGATTTCAATCGAAATCGACTGCTGCCGATAATGTCGACCCGATTTCTGTGTTTAAGACCAGATCAGCAATACCGTCCAGCTGTGTGGGATCGCGATTTAAGATAATCAGCCGGGCACCGTTTCGTTTTGCCAGATCAGGAAAACCCGCTGCTGGATAGACCACCAGTGATGATCCGATGGCAATAAAAAGATCACAGGCCAGCGTTTCTGTTTCGGCGGCCTGCATTTCCGCCAACGGCATGGACTGGCCGAAGGAAATCGTAGCCGTTTTGATGATTCCGGCACATCGATCGCATTCGGGAAGGGTTTCGTTGTTTTTAAATATTTTGTAGATGTCCTCAAGTTCATAGCGTTTGCCGCATTCCAGACATGAAGCATAGGTGGCATTGCCGTGCAATTCGATCACATTTTCATCCGGCACACCGGAAAATTGATGAAGACCATCTATGTTTTGGGTAATTATCGTAGAGACTTTTCCGATTTGTACGAGTTTTGCCACAGATAGATGTCCCGTATTGGGCCGTGCTTTTTTCATCACCGCGTTGGACGCAAACTTCCTGCGCCACGACTCCCGGCGCATCTCTTCAGATGCCATGAAATCCCTGAAATCGATGGGTTGATATCTGGTCCAGATACCGCCAGGACTGCGAAAGTCGGGGATGCCCGATTCCGTACTGATACCCGCACCGGTAAAGACAACACCACGACTGCTTCCCTCAATCATTGACTGGAACTGCTGAATTCCCGCCTCGTTCTCTGTCATTGCCTTGCCATCCTTCAACTTGAGCTGTTACAAATTTTGCAACAGTTGCCCCCTTTGATAACTCCCCTGTTCTGAATACATTATAAATATGCCGCGAAACAACCGACTTGTTTCTTTGAAACAATCCTGCCATTTGATTGAGATTTAACCAAACTGTTTCATTGATTAATTTAACCATAAAGACGCCTGCCCATCTTCTGTCTGATATATAACTATCTCACCTGCATTTATTTGGTTATTCATAAGTCAGTATTCCCTTTTCCATATTTGTACTTGGATTCGTCGAAAAAATGTCCTACAGCCCATATTTCGATTCCAGCTGCTCCACCAGCCATGAGAAATCATTTTTACCTCTAAGATGGTTTACAATCCGTTGCCAACTGCATTTTCTGAGCAGCTGAGGTTCATGGAGGGCCTCTCTGGTATTTTCAAAAGCAGTATATCCCTTCCCCTTTTTTTGAAAAGCGGGATTACGCTCATCATATATAAGAATGACATGCCCTTTTTCCGGCAACACAGAACCATCAGGACGTACACAGGCAGCCAGGATGTTCCTGACTAATTGATAATTTTTCCTAAGGGGGCACGGAACATGATCGATATTACTATCCCATTTGAACAGATCGGGGATATATTTCCAATACGAAACGCCAATATCTGTCAAAGAACACTTTGCTTTTCTGCCATTTTGATATGTGTAAGTTCCATCACAGTAATCCCTCTCGAAATTTGAATTTATTATTGTAAGCCCTGGACGGGAACACGTACCGACTTCACGTTCCAGAAGTTTACACTCGATTGCCACCTGGTAATCTCCGGAGATGAATCCATCCAGACTTGTCGGGCGGGGTTCATTCAGGTAACCAACGGTATATTCCATGTGAAAATTTTTTTTAGAGGGGTTTGCATCACCCATAAGTGAAAGACCGGCATCATCGGACAATTCACACAAATAATGTAACCGGTCATGAACTTTCAGATTTCCAAAAATGCTCTGCGCTACTGCCTGAGAGCTGCTCATACTCCGAAACCAGAGGTGCCTCTCTTCCGTGGGAATCTCCTGTAACAGAAGTCCGCGTTCGTGGAAAGAACTGTTCGGGTTAAATATTAAATTGTTGTCTGCTACTTTCTTATGGAAAACAGGTGGCCGTCCATCAGGGTGAAAAGGTCTTTCAAAATATTCTTCCCAATCAGAAAATTCTTCATTCTGATACTTCCAGAATCGATGAACCATATTTCTTCTATAATCTGAATACGTTGACATCGTCACCTTCGGGTCATTGTGAGAAGTCCGCAGCAACAATTTTTCCTACACTTAAAAAATCACAAGTCCAACTCTGCCCCATTCTCATTAAGCCAGAGGGCATATTCTTCGTAGTCCGACATAATGCGGGATACCAGACTCCAAAATTTGTCCGAATGAGTACGCTCAATAAGGTGAACCATTTCATGAACCAGTATATAATCAAAGACCCAGATGGGAGCCATGACAGAACGCCAGTTGAAGTTGATAACCCCGCTTCGGCCACAGGATGCCCAGCGGTGGCCGAGGTCCAAAATTCTGATGTCTTTTACCGTCACCCCGATCCTTTTGTCGTAGCGTGGTATGCGTTCTTTAATCCGTCTTTTGATCTGTTTTTTGTACCAGGCTATAAAGTGCTCACGCGCACCGGCCTTTTCGCTTTCCGCAAGCTCAAAATAGCCATGCCATAAACGCAGCGGCGCGGTTTTCGGTGATTTTTTCGATTTAAATCCGGCATTATCTATAAATTTGAGCCGGTAACTCTTGCCAAGATACAGGAATCCCTGGCCATTAACGAATTCTCTTTTTGGTACTTCCCTGTTCAGAGCTTTCTTCTTAGCCAGTTTTTGATAGATCCATACTTTCTTTTCAGAAATAAACTTCTCGATGTCATTCAGTTCTGCTCTTTGAGGGGCCTTCACCATAACGGCCCCATCTCTCTCAATGGAAATCCCCATAGATTTCCGGTCAGATCTCTTTAGCCTATATTCAAGACCGTCCCTTTTCCCCGTTGTTATCATGATCTGACCAGCCTCAAATGCATGGCTTTTGCCAGTTCCACAAAACGATCTGCAAGTTTCCCCTGTTTACCGAAAGAAACAAGATTGCGATCATCCACTTCGTTGATAATCCACGTTCTCAACAGGTCCTGCGCATGCTTGTTTCGCCAGAAATCAACCACCTTGATTTCCTGCCGGATATGGTCCACAATATCGACGATTGCTTCACAAAAATCTTTCATTTTCCGTTCTTCCGGTTTTCCCCCGTATTCATCTATCAGGATTCCCAGAAACGGCGCCTGGGTTCTGGGATCCAGACCTGTCTGATCTTCTTCCCGGCCTTTTTTTGTATCCTGAATGTATTTCTTAAGTTCTTCTGCCAGGGCTTCCCAGTTATCACGAAAGGCATCGAGGATATCCTTCAACCTTTCACTCAACTTTTTGTAAAAAGCGGGGTCTTCGTTGTAATGTTTTTCAATATGAAACCTGGCAGCATGTTCCATTTCCAGAGCCTGTGTCTTCTTCGATTTGATCGCACCCACTTCCTTTTCAAAGTTTTCATTCAAAATAGATATGGGAGGAACCTTTGGATCAACGCCCTGTGCGATAATGTGATCATCAATCAACTGTTTTACTTTACTGCCCACCCCTGCGATGTTGAGCTGTGAGTCTCGATACCGGTTCGCCGCGGTTTTATTAATAAACCCGAGGAGCTTCATGTCATAGATATACGGCAAGGCCTCAGGGCGCGGCAGTATGATGTCCATGCTCTCCGCAAATTCCGCGAACTTGTTGATAAAATCCGCCCTCAGCTCAACGTCTCTTAATGCATCGACGCAGGCATCGACATCTCGGATATCGGCAATCCCCCTTTCGCTAAACAGGCCTATAACCCTTCTGTGCCGGTCGTCCAGCTTCGGCAGTTCATCCTTGATGTTGATCAGAGCGCCCCTGATATCATCCTGCGAATACATGGCAAGTGCCTCAGTCAGGCGATCACCAACGCCAAAATAGTCCACAACCAGCCCGCGTTTCTTCTTCGTGTAACACCTGTTGACCCTTGCAATGGCCTGCAGGAGCTCATGCCCCTGCATAAAGCGGTCAAGATACATGACCTGTTCCACCGGCGCATCAAATCCAACCAGCAGCATGCTTTTCACGACAATGACGGCAAGCTTATCCTTGCCCAGGGGCTTTTTAAATCTCCCATCCTTCCCTATAAGGATTTCCTGTTTTGCCTTATCCGTATGCTCCTTATAGGAGGGCGGGTCATTATGATCCCCTGAAAAAATGGCCGCAAATTCAAGCTCCTTCAAAACATCTCTGTTTTTTGCGGCAATGATCAGGAACCGTGTTTCTTCATCCAGATTTCCCTGCTCATCTTCCGGTAAATTAAAGAGGTTCGGATCAAGTAGTTCAATGCGTCTCAAAAGTTTGGTTTTTGCCTTCCCAAAAGCCTCATAATACCGCATGGCGGCCTTCCGGCTCACCGCCACAACCTGGGCCTTGAATCCATTGGGCAGGATATTTGCGGCATAGTGGAGCAACATATCCTCTGCTTTTGCGGCAATGAGATTCTTTGCCTCTAAGATATTAGCCACGGTTCCATACTTGCGCCGTATGGCCTCTCTTTCTTCTTCGGTGCGCGATCTGAACATATCATCAAAGAACTGATCCAGCGTTCTTCCGTCCTCGACCCTTGCTTCCGCCTTGCGGCCCTCATAGAGTATTTTGACGGTGGAGCCATCTTTTTGTGACTGCTCAATGGTATACTGGTCGATGTAATCGCCAAAGATTTCATGAGTCCTTCTGGTGCGCCCAGCAACGATAATGGGTGTTCCGGTAAATCCGATCATGGCGCAGTTTGGCAGGGCCCGCATGATATTTGCGTGCATCATATTGGTGTGAGACCGGTGGGCTTCATCCACAAGCACCAGGATTTTCTCTGAACGATTCCAGATCGGAAACAGGATCGGTTTTGCGGGGAGCTTGTAATCCGTTTTCTTTTCGCCGGAAGGGGCCGCCGCTTTCAGCATACGGTGTCCCGGGATATCATAATCATCTTTGGCGGGTTCCTGATCCTGGTATTTCTGAACCATGGCAAAGATAATATTGGAGGTGTCGTCCTGCATGAGACTGGCAAGGCCGTTCCTGTTTTCCGCCCGGTAAACGGTTTCTCCGGTCAGAGCAGCGGTTCCTTTCAACTGCCCTTCAAGGTTTATCCTGTCGGTGACGACTACGACCTTGAAGCTCTTCAGGTCAGGGAGATTCCGCATCTTGCGAACCATGAAAACCATGGTGAGGCTTTTGCCTGACCCCTGAGTATGCCAGATAATGCCGCCGCGCTGATCAGCATCACCATGCTCTTTTCTCGTCCTGCCCGTTCTTAAGCGGTAAATCGCCTTGTGCACGGCCCTGAACTGTTGATACCTGCACATAAGCTTTACCTGCAACCCCTCAATCTGATCAAACAGCATGAAATTTCTTATAATGTCAATGAGATGCTCTTTTTGAAGCATGCCTGCAATCAGAATCTCCTGGCTGTTTAGTTTCTCTTTTCCAAGGCGTTTCGCAACCTCACTCATGGGAACGGGGCTTGTATCCTTCCACTCCATGTAATGTTCATACATAGCTCCTACTGTGGCCGCCCGTGCTTCCTGCCGGAAAGTGCTGACCAAAAACTGATTGTAATAAAAGAGCCGTTCACATCCCTCGTCCTCTTCAACCTCCGGTCTCTGGTTAGAATACCTGAGAAGCTGGTTTATACCTTCTTCCATGGGATTGGATATTTTGGGGCTTTTACATTCGATAACCACAACGGGAATCCCGTTGACAAAGAGCACAATGTCCGGAGAAATGAAGGTCTTTCCGCCCGGAACATCCACCCTGAACTGATTGATTATGAGAAAATCATTCTTCTCGGGATGATCAAAATCAATCATGGCAACTGTCTTTTCCTTGCCGCCATGGAGGACAGGGTCTCCTTCTACCTCAACGCCATGAACGATGCGATCAAAGGCTTTCTTGTTTGCCTCCATCAATTTTGGAGCGCTGATTCGCTCCAAGGCGCTGACCACCTGATTGACACGTTCATCATCAAGCCACGGGTTCCCGTTGTCATCGAGATTGATTCTTTTAACCGCTTTGCGCAATCTACCTGCCAGCAAGACATTGCGGAAACTCTCCCGTTCGGTGAGATACGGCACATCAATATCACCCTCAATATGCTCCCAGCCCATCTCCTTTAGCTGCTCGATAAAGGGAATCTCTACATAAGTCTTTTCATCAGGTGATTGTGCCATACGATTCCTTCCCGTTATGCTAACCGGAAATATTGGCAGGATTACGTTTTATTACATCGGGATAATGACACCATGTTAATTAAAGGAACTGCTCATCCTGTTTTTCAACGTATCCCCCGGTTTTGCTACTCCCTCGAAATTCAATTTTTCCAAGTTCTTTTAAGACTCTGATCCACCGTTCCAGAGTTTTCGCAGGAACACCTGTTTTTTTTGAGATCTCAGGTATTCTCTCACCTGGATTGTTTGTGATATAAATAAAGAGGCCACTTACTCCCTCACTTACTCCCTCACTTACTCCCTCACTTACTCCCTCACTTACTCCCTCATTCGATTCAGCGCCCTGTCTTTTAGACAATGCTCTCATGCTTGATTTTTCCGCCTCAGTTTCGTTCCCAATATACTTTTTTCGCTGGAATGTTGTAACAAACAAACCTGCAACCTCTTTAAACTTAACCGTTGGCTCTTTAGATAAAATCAGGCTGATACCGCGACCCCATTTTTCGACAAAATGAACCCGATGAAGCATCTCTGCAATAAGCTCATTTCTTCTTTTTGACACCATTTCATTTGTAATCTGTTTAATGGTAAGCCCCCCAAACAAACCGCCGGGATTCCTGATTTCAAGCCGGTCTTTGAAAATTGCAATATTCACAGAATCATATTCAAAATAATCTCTGTGACAAAATGCATTGATAATGGCCTCACGAAAAGCGTCTCTGTCAATTTCAGGAACATCTACTCTGACTAATCCGTCAAGCCTCATCCCAATATCAATATGTTCTAAGATATACCTTTCAGCGCTATTGATAAGATAGAAAAGATCTCCGGTGTATTCCTGTCTGTCAACAATATAGGCCGTATCCGTCCTTCCAAATACTGCACATCTCAGTTTTGCATTCGGAAAGTATTTTTCGGGATTATTAGCAAAAAGAATGACCGCCGTGTTCAACAATTGCCCTTTACTGAGTAACCCCAATTTGTCCAGGCTGTTCTCCTTGTTTCTGTATGACAATCCACTGTCTTTAATGAAGGATTTCAGCTTTTGATTTGAAATGTCCGCTAATGTTGCAGTATCGGAAACCTTGTTATCCCACCGCAACCTGTCCTTATTCTTCTCTAAAATGATATTTTCAACCTCTTTTGCGCTTAGTTGACGGTTTGAATCGCCAACTCTGGTATAAACTCTGCCATAAGCGTAATAAGGAACTTCATTTCCATGAAATGTAACATGGATACATTCCTCACCTCTGAGATTGACATTCTGAATAACAGGAAAAATCTCAGGTTCAATGTGGTCACCAATGGCCTTTGCAATATCCCTTAATGTTTTGTCGCTTATCATTTGTCCTGCGACTGTGCCGTCATTTTTAATGCCGAAATAGAGTTCACCTCGCTGGTGCTTGTTTAAAATCGCAGAAATAGCAATCAAGGCCTCCTTCAGTTCAGAAGTTGATCTTTTCAATTCCAGAATTTCACTCTCTTTAAAACGCATTTTCAATTCCAATTATTTCCTTAGAAAATTGTCGCAATGTCATCATAACAGTTTCTTTCCGTTTATTCTTTATAGCAAGCAACCAGGATTTCTTCGACTTTACCGAATCGCTGTAACAGACAAGAATCCATGGTATAATGATTCATGTTCCGCCCAATCTAACCTCGGCATTCACGAAAATATACACTTATTCCTTCTTTTTAATTGGTATAATCTTATCTGCTAACCCTCTTGGAAGTATAATATCAAACGTCTTCTGATCAGGTGTGATTTTTCCAGCAGGATTATTTATGATCCTAATCTCGCCTTCCGTATCTCCAAGTCCAAGTACATAATATATGTAATAATTATCACTCAATTTGATAGCTTTTCGCCATTCATTTATTGTAACTTCCCTTTTTTCAGGACGCCCCCATGCGCCTTTAACTTCAATGTAACGTTTTTTGCCGGTTAAAGGATCCTCTGACTCAATGTCATATCCCAAATTGTATCGGGAAACATCTTTAGGGGTTCTTTTGTTCTCTTTTTCATAGCGCTCAACCCAAGCCATAGCAGCTAATTCTATTTCCTCTTTTCTTTCTTGGCTAACCGGTTTCCGTGGCGATGATTCTCTGTCAATTTCATGCTTATCAGACTCTATCCCATGTGTATCGACCGCTGCCCTTGCTTCGCTTTCATCAGCACCTTTTGTCGGTTCCTCTCGAAATTCTTCTCCAAACTCTCCATTGCTCGCTCCAAAAATCTGATTTCCAACGGGTCCTTCTTGAGAACCTTTGATTATCGCTCTATCTTCTGGCTTTCTATCAAGAGGTTCCTCTTCCTTTATTTCGTATTCTTTAGGATCCGTGAGGCCATCAGTTGGAAATGATGATTCCTCATTCAAAGCCTTTTCGCAAGACAGGACGTCATCCTCAGACACCCCAACTTTTCGTAGCTTTCCAATTCTCTCAGAATCTGATTCGCATAGAAGAAGATTCTCAAACGCCTCATAATATGTTTGGCCAAGTCTCTGCGCAAGCGCTTCGGCCAATCCTGACCACAGGTTTCTTTCTGCGCTATTGGCATTCAAGTAAAGAGTGTTATTAGAACTTGACCAGCATACTGAAGGTTCCTCTTCAAACAGTAATTTCTTTGTGCTGAGAAGTTTGAAGTTGTTCTTAAGGTTCGTTACAGCTAAAAGTTTTAAAGACCTAAAAAACTCCTGATCTTTTGTCCGACTTGCAGGCCTATCCATACTTAGCCTGGATAGAAGTACGGGGGCGAGCCTTTCAAAGCACTTCTGCCATTTTTCAGTTTCTTTATTGACTTTTTCCCCGGGTATTACTTCCTCATTGATTATTTCAGAAGCCAAAGTCATTCCGAAAAGGTCCTTAGCCTTTTTTGCTCTATTTTCTCCGCCCAATTCTACGGAGAAAATGCTGTACCCAGAATCCATTAATTTCTGTTTGATTGTGTCAAAGCGAGGCTCATCTAAGTATACGACCTCTTTAGCCTTTCGATAACTGTACTGATTGTCTGAAGATAACGACAGCACATTAATGTCTGAGAAAGAATTGGTATTTTCTGAAACTTGACATTGTTCCAAACAAAGTCTGTAAAGGGTCTGAGCTATCATAGTTTTTTCTTTTGAAATATCGGTATTTGTTTCACACAGTTCACTCAACCAGTTGCTCCAATCCTCAATTGTTATCTGTTCCCAGTTTGTTCTTATCCCCATTTCATCTATAAGGTCTTCAAATCGGCGTGCTAATTCCTTTCCTTTTGGTCTTTTTATTTGGAGAATCGGCACGACGCCCTTGAGACTCCTTCCAACATCTGAATCTTCCAGAAAAACCTTATCAGGAGGTAATAGATTATCATCTTTCGTGGGCAGCCAATTTGAATGTTTAATCCCCCATATTAAGAACGCATCACAGGAGGCGGAATATGTTATACTTATTTTAGTATACCCGAAGCTACACTTAACGTTTTTTTTCTGAGGCCCGACGATATAGTTAAAAGCCTCAGTTTTATAAAGAAGTTGAAAAAGGTTTATGCTTTTATTCGCATTTTTTCTGATATTTTTCCAATCATCAAGAACATAACTATCCCTCAATTTAATTGACCATCCCCACATATCATATAAGCTTTCGTTGTTGCTGTAGTAGTTTTTATATTGATCCCAGTCTTCTTCAGAAGCATGAGAGGGATGCGAGTTTGAAAAAGAATATTGTGAAATATACCCTGGTACCTCCTCAATCGGCAAGATTTTGGGCTCCCATGAAACCCCTAAATATCTGTACATGGCCTTCCATTTCTCAACTGGAATTCCATTGTGAACAGCGTCATCCGGAGAGTTCAGAAAACCTCGGTTTGGGGACCCTTCATAAACCTGCATTAATTCATCGGGTGCTCCCCACTCTCTATTTACATATACTTTCCATGCAGGTAGCCAATCACCATTTTCAATAGGCACGCAAACATTAAGTGCTAACTGAGTCCGTAAATCATTGAACCAGGGATAGGGATCAATATCCTCGAATTTGTCACTTGTTTCCAACTGGGCAAGAAAGATTAGAAGATCTTTATTGTAAGCAAGAGCAGACTTGATTGACTCATCAGCGGTTTCAATAGTAGGCAGGACGGCCTTCTCGATAATTTCATGGGGCCGGAAGGGGTGCAACCCATATTCAGACAGTTTTCTTAACCTTTCTCTGAAAATGGTTAATTCTGTCCTTTCAAGGTCTTTGCCAAGTTCAGGATTCAGGAAATCTAAAGATATAAAGGATGGAATCTCGATGGTTTTGCCTCCGGCTGGAGGTAAAAAGAGTGGAGGTAACGTATCTGAGGATATGGAACGAAGTTTCAACTTGGTTGTTAGAAACAAATCCTGTTTTTTTAATGCATTCGCAATGTCACTGGCAGATTCATGGCTTGAACTCCATGAAGGTGCCTCTGCTATCCATTCTAAAATGATATTTAAGGCGGAGGTACACCAATTTGGATCAGGCCTGGCTAAAAACCCCAATATCTTAACGAAATCGGGCTTCCTAATTTCTTTTCCGCCGAATTTTTTCAGCGTTTCCAACCTGGTTTCAAAGGCCCATTTTGGATTAATCAGGAAGCGGTTTTCCCACTCAATCTCGCTTTCAAACAGGCTATTAATATCACTGATGGTTTCTTCTTTGGCTAAGCCGGCCATTTGGGGGGACACCAACCTCGACGGGTTCAGCATTGCAGGCAAAAACTCAGTCTCACCGATTAAACCCACGAAGGCATCAAAAATCTGCCTCTCAACAGGCTCCATATCATCCGGGGACCGGCACTCAAGAAAATCAAGTACAGCTGGATTATTTTTGCCAAAATAAGGCATAGTTTCTTTGACAAACAAAGAAGCTATTTCTTTGATAATCCACTCATTATATTCTTCTGCATCACCCCTCAAATGCTTACGGCCTGCATCCAAAATGAAATCGCCGTGTATAAAGAACTTGAAGGGACATAATTCAGACGTTGGGAAATGTGAAAATAATTGATAATAGCCTTCAAGCGGGGTTTCTGGAATAGCAATAGAAACGGCACCATGCGTTAGGTCTCGACAGTCTTCTGGAAGAGTGGATAATATTGGTTCTGGAATCTTTTTTTCATTTCTGAAAATCTTGTAACATTTGGGCTCGCCGCCATCGACCTTAATTCTTGTCTGGCTCTTTTCTCGAAAAATACGGTACTGTCGTTCAAAATCGTCAGTTACGATTAATAGATGAGATACTGAATTCAAAAATAAAAGGGTCAAAGGGTCAAAATTATCAAGTTCACCAAGAATGGTCATTGAGACAGCTTCATTTTTAAGTGGAAGAATAATCACTGTCACAAATCCATCTTGATATAATTGATCAATTAAGTCATCTCTATGGCTGGGTTGAAATGGAAGTCGCATTAGTGGCACGTGTTCAGTTTGATAATCTTCCTTTAAGGCTTGTGTGATTTCTTTGGCCGATTCTTCTCGGCCAAATGTAAACTCAAAAGTTGTAGAATAAATAGTGGGTTTCATTGACCACGATAATACAGATTTGAAACCTATGCCCTTGTTTCCAATGGTTATTCGACGGTCTTTTTTAGGGCTTCTATCCAAGTTGCAGATAGCTTCAACACCCTCTGGCGTAAAAGGGGTTCCATAATTAGCCACTAATAGCCTGTCATTTTGAAGGATTATCTTTATCCTATTGTTATCAGAATCAGAAGTTTGATTCATGGCATCGTCAGCATTCTGAACAAGCTCAATTAGAGGGCGTCCGGCCGTATCACCTGCTACTCGAAGCTCTGCTCTCCGATGTTCTTCAATATCACCAGGAGTCGCTTGATAACTTTTCAAACGATTGTTCCGAAGATTTTCAAGGACTACGTCAGGATTTATCATTATTTTTACTTCCATTTTAGAAAGCTGAAAGCTGAAGTCTCTTATGCGATCGCCTCCTCCGGTGTTGCCAAAAACTCTTTCCGAATATATTTCTTCAAATCATCAACTGCGGTAAAATACAGATATCCATTTTGATTAACGACCTTCTCGATATCCTTTCCTTCATTTATTAGAAGCGCTACAGGATGACTCAAGCCGGGTTGCAAACCATCCGGCCACGCCAAGTCAAGAACAGCCAGGACTTCACCAGTGTCCTCGTCGCATAGTTCGTATTCTATTTCGCCAGGCGGCAGACCCATACTTTCCACCCACAACGCACATTCCAGAATGAGTTCTTCCTCTTCATCACTTACAATCCGGCCTGGAACTGCCTCAATTTTTCTGAGAGTGATATCCTCTACGGGTGTCTCTCTTTCAGGTACTTTTCCATGATAAAGGCTCTCCAGAAATTCGTTTGCCGCATTCGCGATTACTTTTCTTCTTTCTGCTATGAAATCAAGGTATCTGTCCCGTTTCCACAGTTCTTTGTCCATGGGTATCCAGTGTGATGCAAGGGCGCCCGGATGATTCTTTTCCACTTCTTCAAAGTATTCCTCAGGAGCCCGTTTACCAATCCAGAGGTTTGTTTCCTGTGTTTGAAATGTAAAGTTGGCAATGGCATTCACATCGGGTCTTGCATAGTCCTTTTCGTACAAATAGGCCTTGGGGAAAATATGATGAACCTGAAGCGTACTTAATTTGCCAAGCATGTGAAAAGATAGTTCAACCCCGGTTCCCCAATCTTTGGAGCCACAAACCCTTGTTAAGAGATAAATCAGGGGATAAAAACGTGCGCCTTTACTCCAGCCGCTCACATCCTGTTCATGTACCCTTAGGTCACCCCTGCTTTTCCGAAGGTTTTCAATAAGCCTGTCAAGCGCGCCTTCTTTTTCCTGTATGAGTAACAGGTCTTGCCTAAGCATGCTCTCAGTCGAGCCCGCATATCGCCCCCACAGGAAAGTATGAACGTACCAGTAAAGCAGTTTGTCCCGCTCTTTATGGTCTAATCGAGTTGTTCCGTGTTCCGATAAATACTTGGACAGCAAGGGTAAAGCGCCCCGCCCGCCAAGTACCCTGTCATGGTCTAAGCCTAATCTCGAGGAAATCAGGTTCAGCAACCCATCAATCTTTTTCTCGGCTTCTAAAAGTCCATTTCTAAAAGTTGTGGTATCTACATCCTTCAAGGCTGAAAAAAGAGCTTCTCCGGTCAATATTGCATTGATGTTCCTGAGAAACCATTCAAGGGTAAAATCAAATCCGGCGCCCCTCCATTTTTGCAGCCTGTTCTTCATTTCATCACGGGCCTCCGGCCAGGAGGCGCATATCTTGGCAAGAGCCAAATCACCCTTTGAAAGCTTTGTGCCGCCGCTGTTCACTTTATTGAAAATCTCAACAACAATATCGACGGTTTTGTCCTGTCCCGTTATCTTTTCATTATGGAGTTCAATCTCTTTGATTTGATCGATTGCGTTTAACCTTCCAAGATATTCCGTCATTTTGGGCTGCACATCTATTTTAGTGCTGAGCTTACTGAAAGCTGATACAGCACCTTCCTGCATTACTTCAGTTACATTCACCCAGAGATAATCATCCTTCATTTTTACCGGTTGGTAGAATTCAAATACTTCATCTTCCAAGTGAAAATACAAACCGGTAATAATCTTTTTGTCTCCGTCAAAGAATATAGGTGCTTTCCCCCGGACAATACCATAGAGGGAGGTTATCCGTTGCTGCCCGTCGAGCAAAAGATTTACTACACCTGGAATTATTGGACCATCGCCACGTGTAAGTGCCTCGTCTGATTGCACAATCCAGACAAGAAGACTTCCGATCGGAAATTTGCGATATAAAGAATTCATCAAGCCCCTCACCTGTTCGCGGTTCCAAACATATCCCCTCTGAAACTTGGGCAGCGCCATAGTCCCGAGATCAATTTGATCAAGTATGGTCGATATCTTCATAATTTAAAATCCTTTCTCTTAATTTGAGCCCTGACTTTGCCGGTTAACAGATCGTGCATGAGGCCTTTTTTCTGGAGTTTGAGTTTGTCGCGGTACTGTTCTTCTGTGCGGATGCGAGTGTCGTAAGTATCAGTAACAATTGCAAGACGTTCCTGTTCATCCAATCGCGGTTTAACAATCGTATTAGACAAGATGCGATCAGGAGATGTATGATGTACTGTAGTGCCAGTTGCGTTAATAATTATATTATGACGAATTTTTTCATCGTTCATTATAGCGACAAAAAAACGCGTACACCAAGTCTCAGCATACTTGAAAACTATTTTTCCTATTCGTTGATTATGCAGAACTCTATATGGCACCTCTAATTGAACAACCCTGCCCAGAATCAGGGTCCTTGGAGAAAGGTCTGTCATAACAATAAGGATGTCGCCATTGTTGAGAACAGTTCCTTTGGGAATTGGCCCACGGAAATATTTGGTATTATTCTCCTCGAAATACAGTTGTCCCTCCCGATGAAAGTTACCCGGAACCAAAAGAACTTCACCCGGTGGCCTTTCAGAAAAATATTTTCCTTCGAATGCATAACCGTGAAGAATGTCAACTTCACCGCGAAGTCTTGCTGTCTCCCACTCCTTCGGTATCCTCCCCAGCAGCGAATCTTTAAACTGTTCCGGGTGGGTTTTGGGGTCACGGAGTTTGCCGTTTTTGTCCAAGCCGCGGGTGAGGAGGTCATGGAGCAGGCCCTGCTTCATGGCTTTGAGCTTTGAAATAAGCGATTCGGTTTTCTGAATGGCCTCGTCTATAGTGTCGAGGATCTCGGCGATGCGGCGTTGTTCTGTCTTTGAAGGTCTCGGAACTATGATAGCCTCAAAATTACGCTGGTTTATCTCTGGAAAAGTGCTTCCGGAAGCTAACCTTAAAAGTTCTGGGGCAATAATACTAAACAGATGATAGTAGAAATCAACATTTGATGTCTCATTGGGTACGATGTTTTTGAAGCCCTGGTTTGTGCAGACTTGATGCTTAGAAACTGCGATAGCACCGATAGTCGCCCGTGTCGTGACGAGCAACGAACCTTCAGGAAGTAATTTGGCAGCACAACGAGCAAGACCTTCATAAGTAATGCGCTCATTCGTTTTTGAAAGATACTTGCTTTCAAGTTGGGTGATTTCTGCAGGAGTTACCCAACTTATCGTACCATTCCAATATCTTGGAGTGTCACGGCTTGGAGTTCCACCGGCATTCACTGTTCCAAGTGCTCTGACAGGCACCTGCTCCCAATCAACAGGGAGTTCTAAAAGGTATTTGGAGTGAGCACTACTTGCCATACCCCAACCCCCCCATAAAATCAGCAAGCTTACTTGATACCTTTTCCCGCTCCCCCTCTATATTCTTTAACATCACACGATACTTATCCCACCAATTCTCCACTGCGGCGATGACTTCCTGTCTGTGAGCGGTAACATAGCTTTCAAGATGCCCGGCAAGTTTTTCGTTGAGGATATCGAGCACCAGATCCCTGCAATCATCATCTGAAAGGGCTTCACGGGCTTCGTGCAGGCGTTTGATGAATTTCTTCTGAAGCTCCTTGAAGCGCTTTCTGGCTTCTTTTAACTGGTTGGTTATTTCCACATAAGGCTGGAGTTCCTTTTCCTGATCCAGGCGCGCGATGTCCTGCCTGGCCTGTTCCAGTTCTTTTAGATAATCGGGGATCAATCTGTTTACCAGCGGATCATCGGTCAGGTTAAAATGATTGCTTTTAGCCTCTTCCATAGAGGCTTCTATGGTATCCACCCAGCCGTCCACCAGTCCCCCAAAGCCTTGGGCAATGAGGGTTTTGAAATCAAATTTATTTTCATTCCACCAGGTGGCGATCACGCCCGCGACCTTGAACCGGTTAAGCAATCCCATTGGCGTGATATCCGAAACAAAGGCTTCCAAAAGGTCGGTGCGAATCTCCATGAGGTTCCTGGTCTCAGGCAGATCAATCAACAATTGTTTGTGCCTTTCCCACCATTGATTAAAAGCGGTTGTTATTCCTGCTTCCTGCTTTTGTATGCCCTCTCCGGCCTCGATCCGTTTTTTAATATCGACCCGTTCGGCAAACACCGGGGCAAAATCATAGTAGTCCGCGTCACGTTCCACAAATATAGTGGAGATCTTCAGGCCATGAGCATCAAGGAGCTCTTTTTTCGCTTTGACCTCGGTCTTGAGAATTCCGCCGAGCAGGTGAGCACGGACATCCTGGGGTTCGGGCGGAGGAGCATTATCCACATAACGTCGGATGTTCAGGCTCCAGTCGTTTGACTTGAGTTCTTCTTTTGTAACAACGGCCGCATATCCAGAGATAGCTTCAAAAGCGTCAAAGGCGGATGCGATCTTTTCAATATGTTCGGGCCTTAAATAGTTCTGAGCACGGCCTGCGTGAAATTCCGCATCTGCATTGATAAAAAGGATTTTACCTTTGCGCTTGTCAGGTTTGGCGCCTTTTGCGCGGCATACCAATACACAGGCGGGAATGCCTGTGCCGTAAAAGAGATTGGGCGGAAATCCGATCACCGCCTTCAGCAGGTCATCTTTGATAATGCCCTTGCGAATCTCTTTTTCAACGCCGCCCCGGAACAGAACACCATGTGGCATAACCGTTGCCATCATGCCGTTAGTTCTCAAAACCGACAGCATGTGCTGCAGGAACATGAGATCGCCCTTTTTGCCGGTCTCAGGGCAGAAACCATATCTGAACCGTTCGGCAAACTTCATGCCGTCTCTGGAATAGTTCTGGCTGAATGGGGGATTGGTGATTACCCGGTCAAACCGCATCAGCTCGCCGCCGTCCAGATGAAGGGGCGAGGACAGGACATCATCGTTTTGGATATTTGCGCCTGCAATGCCGTGAAGAATCATGTTCATCTTGCACATAGACCAGACGCCGCCGTTGTTATCCTGGCCGTAAAGGCTCAGGTTGGAGCAGTTGCCTCCATGTTCTTCCACATACTGTTTGGAGTGGATCAACATGCCCCCTGAACCGACACAGGGATCATATACGCGCATGCCTTCCTGCGGCTTTAAGATGCGCACCATCAAACGGACAACGTCTCTTGGGGTATAAAACTCACCGCCCTTTTTGCCTGCGGAATCCGCGAACTGCCCGATGAGATACTCGTAGGCAGCACCTATGAGATCGGGAAATTCAAAGTCGGCATTTCTGAGGCGATATTTGTTGAAATGATTGACGAGATCGCGGAGTTTCTGATCAGGTATCTTTGTTTTCCCTGCTTTTTTGTTGAAATCAATGTGCCCGAGCACACCCTCAAGGCTCCTGTTGTTATCCTCAAGTGCGGATAGCGCAGTGTTCAGTTCATCGCCAATGTTGTGGTGCGCGTGTTTAAGCTCTCCCCACCGTGACGCCTCCGGGACAAAGAAGGATTTTGCATATCTGTCCGGATCTTCGGCTCGCTTAATTGCCTCCTCCTGTGTACGGCCTCTGGCGATGTTGGCCTTTATGATTCCTTCATGTTCTTCATCAAAAACATCCGAGCACCGTTTCAAAAAGAGCATGCCGAAGATGTATTCCTTAAATTCCGAGGCATCCATCTTTCCGCGCAGGATATCCGCCGCGGCAAACAGGTGGTGTTCAAGCTGGGGGAGTGTGAGCTTCTTCATGCGACTTCATTGTCTCCTTCAAAAATCTCGGGGTAATCGCGCTTCATACTCAAAAATCCACCCCTGCCAATGATAATATGGTCGATGATTGGGATATCAACGGTCCAACATGCTTTTACCAAAGATTCAGTCAATTTGATATCTTCTTCACTTGCCTCAGGCAAGCCGGTAGGGTGGTTATGGGCCAGGATCAAAACGGATGCCTTTTTTCTCAAGGCGGATTCAACAACTTCACGGGCATAAACCGCTGATTCATCAACTGTTCCACGGAACAGGACCTCTTCCGCAATCAGGTGTTTTGATCTGTTTAAATGGAGGATCCGGAATTCCTCGCGGGAAAGATCGGCCATGGACACCTTCAGATATTCAAACAGGTGGTGGGGATTTTTTATAATGTTGATCTTTTCAAGGGGCTGGCGCAACTGCCGTTTTACAATTTCCATAGCGGCTAAAATATGGGCTACTTTCGCCTTTCCTATTCCCTTGACACTCAATAGATCCTCCTGTGTTGTCATCATCAACCCATTGAGGCCGCCAAACCTGTCTATCATCTCTCTCGCAAGGGCTATGGCATTTTTCCCCTTCATGCCGGTTCTCAAAAGGATGGCCAGCAGTGCGGCATCACTCAAGGCCTCCGGGCCTTTTTCTAAAAGCATTTCCCGGGGCCGGTCGCCTTCTGGCCAGTTCTTTATGTGCGACTTATTGTCGTCTTTTTTGCCTTTTTCACTTACCACCGGGTTAACCTTCCAAAAAGCTTAAAGAAAAAATAGCAGTTCTCTTAAATGTCCAGAGTTGATATTGAATGTTCTGTTTCCCCATTGTTCTATCAACCCCATATCATATAAAATGGTACCTATACCGTTGTTTCTAAGAACCGACTCATCTCAATGGGCTGTTATGTTGTGATTTGCTCATCCGAAAAAACAACCGTGTGGATCTGTATCTATCTCTGCAATTAACTCAGCAAGATCCCGAGACGACTTACAAGGGTCGTACGCGTGCCACTTCATATCGGCCCTGTGCCAGTATAGTTTCCAGACATTCTGGTTCCTTACAAACTTTAGTTTTGCACAAGGCAACCGGGTTTGTTCATCTGGCTTATTCCATCGAGGGCGAATTTCATAAATAATCACATCTTGATTTTCGATGGTATATTCATATCGTAATTGATCTCTGATAGACTCAGGTGCCTTCAGTTTGCATAACGTACCAACAAAGTTGTTTATCCTGTATATCTCTACCTCAGAAAATGCCATATTTTGTCCTTTTCGTTCATAACATCTGAAAAATGAAAACCCCGCTTCTGTTTAAGAAAAATCGGGGCTTTGTTTGATTAACTGCCATTTTCAAGACCTTTCTTGTGCTTAGAGAGAAAAGATCGTTGGTTATTTAGGCCATGTTCCCTTTTTCTGTTCCGTTAGGACTTCTGCATGTTCAATAAAAAGCCGTGAAATGTCAAGGAAAATTGGAGAATGTCCCCCGCTGTTTTCATGTTGCGCGCGGGCATAAAGGAAGGCGAGGGTTTTTAGGGAGCATTTTTGCAGCTATTCAGGTATAAGCGATAGGGACTGTGGGCAGTTAAATTGATAAAGGGAGGAATGGAATGGAAGGATTTGAAGAGCTTGAGCCGAAATTCAAGGAGCTGCTGATTGAGACTATGAAGACAAAATCACCCTACTGGGCGCTTCTCGGAATGGAAATTATTGACGTGAGAAAGGGATGGGCAAAAGTCAGACTCCCATTTAAGAAAGATCTGGTCCACCCGCTCGGTGTTGCTCACGGTGGAGCGATCTTTTCTCCCGCCGATTCGGCCGTAGCCATGGCGCTGATCGGTCTCGTGGAGCGGGATGAGTATTTCACTACGATAGAGATGAAAATCAATTATCTGATCCCGTTTCGGGAGGGCGAGATTACGGCTGAGGCAAAAATTATATATAAAGGTACCAAGACGGCCGTGGGAGATGTAGAGGTGATAAACTCAAATGGCGATCTCATGGCGAAGGGTCTCGCGACTTATATGATTATAAAAAATTCTAATAGCCCTGAGTAGGGCCTTCTGATTGCCGGTTACCATCCTAAAATGTATCAGTTGCTGCGCAGGGTCACGCGGAGGATTTCCCCTCGGCGCCAGAGGCGCATACGTGGACCCCAGGTGCCCGTACCTCTGCAAACAATTGCAGTCATTCCTGACACATCATACCTCCCCGCCAGCAGTGGATAGAAGATGCGTACCACATAGCCGAAGGGCCAGACCTGACCCCCGTGGGTATGACCGCACAGCATCAGTTCCACGCCTGCCTTTGCGGCCTCTTCCGTTTGCCAGGGTGTATGTGAAAGCAGAATCGTCGCACCGGAAGGCCGGCCCTCCAGGGCTTTCGCAATGTGATCTCCTGTGAGACCGCGCCGATGACGTGAAGTGAGATCGCCAACTCCCGCCACAACTAAACCGGGGCGTACTTCGGCCCACCGGTCACGAAGAAGATGGAATCGTGCATGTTCAAAGAGTCTGATATTAGTATCGCCATGACCATAAGACTCGTGGTTTCCGGTAACTCCCCAGACGCCAAAGGGGGCTGAAAGACCTCGCATGACCGGAAGTAGTTTAACAAGAGGTTCGCCATGCCCTTCAAAATTGTCCCCAAGCAAAAATATGAGGTCCGGGTGCTCCGCCTGTACCTGTGCTACACGTTTACTCATCCATTTGTCGCCGAGAAGTGAACCGAGGTGAAGATCGGACATGGCGACTATCACTGTGCCGTCCAGCTCTTGTGAAAGACCGGAAAGGCTCACCTCATAATTCTGGACCACCGGTGGCCGAAGACCCTGGATAAGCGCGATAATGGAAAGCACTACACCCGCGATAAGCGCCACTTCCCGAAGTAAAGGGGCAAAACGCGATATCAAAAAACCGAACCCGGTTATAAGCTCAACCGCGAGAAGACAAACAAAGAGCAGGAACAGCACGGTCATCCAGTGCATGCCTGCTACTTCCAGCAACCATGCCAATGTCCCCGTGCCTCCATGGCCGAAAATACGCCCTGACACAAAAAGCAGCCAGAGAAAAATTCCCGCGCCTGTCAGCAACAGTTGGTGATTTTGAAACATTGGAATGGATGCTGCACGCCAGAACACATATACCTGCAGCAATGTAACTATGGAGATCAGGATGTATCCGAACACGTTACCTCCCTGCCCTGAAAATCACATCCGCAGATATCGTGGGCATCGGAATATAATCCGCCTTTTCATGGGATGTCAAGCTGTCTGTGAAAATTGTAAAAACGACCTGCCCGGTGGCCTTCTTTACTTGTGGAGGGTATTGAATGATAACAGGGGAAGTCTCAGGATTGGTGTTATCGGGATGCCTTCGTAAAAAATCCCAAAGCTGTCATACCAAACTTTATCCGGTATCCAGAAGTAGCGTTGCCCCTGGGGGCAACCAATATGTGGGGCACAGAGGCCCCACGCTACATAAGAAGTTACTTTCCATTATAATGCCGC
>CAZINZ010000020.1:0-41987 GCA_964540715.1 uncultured Syntrophaceae bacterium
ACCAGTTTTATGCTTGTGATGCTCCCATCATAACCTCGCCATCCCGCGAAACTGCCGCCCGGCAATTTCTTCCTCCTGATCTACAGGTGTCCATTCTTCAATAATTTTTCTTTTTCCTGTATTACTCATAAATATTATTTGACTATCAATCGTTATCGTGACAACCTCCATTACATATTAGGTGCATCATACACAGGGGGATAATATTGAATGGTCTTTCTGGTTCGCATGTTTAAAATTCTCTGGATTGGGTTCTGTGCCGGTTTTGCTACTATATTGGTTTTTATACCGATTGTTGTTGTCTCTTTTTTCAGCACTACAGGAAATCTCCCTTTTAATCTTTCACAGATGTGGGCATGGACAATGCTTAAGGCGACTCGGGTGCGTCTTGAAGGCAAAGGCCACGACAATATCCTGTCTGGTCAGTCCTATATCGTAATATCCAACCACCAGTCACATTTTGACGGTCTGGCCCTTGTACTTAAGCTTGGCATCCAGTTCCGCTGGATCGTCAAAAAAGAACTTCGCAACATTCCTTTCTTCGGATTTGCCCTTTATAAATCAAGAAATATTTTTATTGACCGCTCCGACAGGCAGCTGGCCGTTAAAAGTATCACGGAAGGGATGAAGCGACTTCCGGCGGGTGTCAGTGTAATGTTTTTTGCAGAAGGCACGAGGTCGGCCGATGGAACGATCCATAAATTTAAAAAGGGCGCCTTCGCAACAGCTGTTGAAACAGGCCTGCCTATTCTTCCTGTAACAATTAACGGCAGCAGAAGGATCCTGCCCAAAAAATCGCTCGTGTTCAACCCTGGCATTATGGAGGTGGTCATAGGCAGGCCCGTCGTCACGGAAAATTTCACTCATGACAATCTTAATGATCTTATAGATAAAACTCGAAACATTATAGTCTCTAATTTCAACCCCAATTATCCCGCACGAGTTTTGTAATGGCGAGTTTAACAATCGCAGCCCCTTGCCCGGGTTTTGTGACCCCTGGATCAAGATAATTTTACTGAAGGAACGGGTTGTCTGAGGTGTCATACCTTGCCTGAGATAGAAAAATACGCTTTTAAAATTGTCAAAAAGATACGTATCAGGATTCCTGATATTCCCGGTGCGCTGGGCTTAATTGCCACCGAGCTTGGAAGGAATGGCGCCGTTCTTGGCGATATTACCAAGGTACATCTCACTACTCAATATATTACTCGAGACGTTATAATATTCTTCGACGACGAGAGGCAGTTTTCAGACACAGTTTCCCATCTCGAACGTCTCAAGGGCTATAAAATCATCTCAATTGTTGATGAGGTACTTCGCATACACCGTGGCGGAAAGATAGCCGTAACACCCACGGTTAAGGTAGATACGCTTAGTGATCTGAGAATGATTTATACTCCGGGGGTGGCCCAGGCGTGCAATTATATCATTGAACATCCCGATGCCGCTCGTGAATATACCTCCATCGGGAATTCCACGTGCATCGCCACGAACGGCTCCGCCATACTTGGCCTCGGCAACATCGGCGTCCTGGCCGGGATGCCTGTTATGGAGGGTAAATCTGTCATCCTGAATAAGATGGCCGGGGTTAGTTGCATCCCCCTTCTTATAGAAAGTGACAATGCTAACAGGATCGTTGACACCCTTGAGGCTGTAAAACAGGACTTTCAGTCTTATCATGATAGAGGATATCGCGGCGCCACTCTGTTTCGAAGTTGAGGATATGCTGCAGGACAGAGTGAGCATCCCTGTTTTCCATGATGACCAGCACGGAACCGCGACTGTTATACTGGCCGCACTGCTTAGGTCGCTGCAGTTTGTCGGCAGGCAAAAGGAGGATGTTTCAATTGTCATCAGCGGCGCCGGAGCGGCGGGGCTGGCCACAGGAAGATTGCTCGTCAAATACGGCTTCGGACATATAATCATCTGCGACCGAAAAGGCGCAATCTACAGAGGCAGACCCGACTATATGAATTCATTTAAAAATTCTATTGCTGAATTAACAAACAGCACGGGTGAGCGTGGTGATCTAACAGAAATTATTAAGGGAAAAGATATCTTCATCGGCGTCTCGTCTTCAAATCTGGTTTCAAACGAAATGGTTCGCAGCATGAATAATGACCCCATTGTTCTCGCTTTAGCCAACCCCCTTCCCGAGATACATCCCGCAGACGCTTTGAAAGCGGGTGCAGCTGTGGCTCTTGACGGCAGGACAGTAAACAATTGCCTCGTTTTCCCTGGTATTATACGCGGCACTCTGGATGCTCGCGCGCCAAGGATTACCTATCCCATAAAATTCAGCGCAGCCGAAGCCCTTGCCTCTTTGACCGGTAAGCATGAAATAGTGCCTAACTTTATGAATCCCAGCGTACACAAAAAGATTGCCGGTGCCGTCAAGCAGGCGGCATTTCAAAGATCAGAGCTCTCAGACTAAACTGAGACCTGTCGCCCTGTTAATTGTAGTTGATCTCGACTGAATATTTTTGTTATATCACATCAGTACGCTGAGTCAGAGTGTTAATTATAAGCAAAATGGTCAATCCTTTTCAGCTGCCCTTGCACTGTGATCTCGCAACATCAATCTGTCGGAGTCACACCGGTTTGTTGGAACTTATCAATCGTGAAAGGACTATTTAGATGAGTTGGTGGGGAAAATTCATAGGAGGTTCTGTTGGATTCTTCATCGGAGGTCCCCTGGGGGCAATCCTGGGTGCCGCTGTGGGACACAGCTTTGACCGTGCAGGTGCTGTTACTGGCGGGGGAAATTTCGGATTCGGAAATCCCGAGCGGGTTCAGATCGCCTTTTTTACCGCGACCTTCTCTGTTATGGGTCACCTCGCGACTGCGGACGGGAGGGTTTCAGATGAAGAGGTCGACGCTGTACATGCCACTATGAACAATATGCGGCTTAGCCCTGAACAACAACGGGCCGCTCTCAATCTTTTTTATGAAGGCAAACGCCCCGATTTTCCCCTTGACGATATCCTTGAGCAGTTCCGGCGTGAGTGTCATGGCAGGCGCAGTCTCATTCGAATGTTCCTTGAGATTCTCCTTGGTACTGCAATGGCGGATGGTGAGATTCATGAGTCCGAACTCCATATTCTCTATTATGTCTGCGACCGTACAGGCTATCCCAGAACGGATTTCGAGCGCGTCATCCGTATGATGCGAGCGGGGCAGAATGCGGGAGGAACCGCCGGTTTCAACCGGAAACCCGGCACAGCTGACTCCCGTCTTATTGATGCTTACGTCTTGCTGGGGCTTTCTCAAAAGGCCTCCCCCGATGAGGTCAAAAAATCCTATCGACGTCTCATGACCCAGTATCATCCTGACAAGCTTGTTTCCAAAGGTCTTCCTGATGAGATGATGAAATTTGCCACTGAAAAAACCCAGGCTATTAGAGCGGCCTACGATCTCATTCAAAGCTCGCAGAGCCCCCGCTGACCATGCTTTTTCTGCGGCAGGGGATAAACCAGTGATAGAAACTTTACTGTTGCTCTATCGAGTCAATCCCTCACAATGAGACGAATAAGGATATCGAACCCCCGCAGTTATAAATTCTTCCATCTCTTCCAAAATGCGTAGCCTGGCACCCGAATTTCTCCGGAATGGAACTTTCACATTTTCCCCTTGACATAAGCCCCGCAAATGGAGGAGATACCGGCATCCGATAATATGGAAGGATTTACATGGACGAATTTGAAAGCAAATTATTACCAGTACTCCGCGAGGGAGTCGACGTTGTTAAAATGACATTTTTCCAGAGGCTCATGTATCACCTCGACGCGCAACATCCCGGGCGAGAGGCCGCGTTCATAAAGATGCTTGCCGCGTTAGTTGTAAATGATATCTTCTGCACACCCAACCCCACGGAGTCCTTCGTGTTCTTCCTCAGCGATAACCGAAGCCTGATACATAAGACCCTGAAAGAGGTTCCCCTTGAGTTTGCAGATATGATGGTGCCCTTGACGGATGCCCTCCGAATCCAGGTTCTCTGCGATAAACAGGAGGGTATAGACAGCTTGTCAATCCTTGCTCACGCTAATGAATTAAAGATTCTTCTTGTGCCGATGCAAATTCCTCTTCCGGCAAGCTTTATGCAAATGGTACGAGAACTTGGAAGCAAACATGACATCCTGCTCCCCGCGTCAATTAGAAAACTTGACAGTTGAGTGTCCTCTGACGACCCGAAATCATAGCCCAGTCAGCCTTCCCGGGCGGTTGACTGTCTCTCTATTTTTCAATGCAATACTAATATTATGCTGATCCCGACTTGACTTAAAATGATTGCACTGCAAAACATATCTAAACAGTTCACTGGAGAATATCTCTTCAGGGATCTTTCGCTCCACTTTGAAGACGGAAACCGGATTGCCTTCGTTGGTCGAAACGGAACTGGTAAATCAACACTGATGAAGATAATCATGGGGGAAATAGAGTCAGATTCGGGAAGGATCCTCCAGTCACGGTTTACCACCGCAGGTTATCTCCCGCAGGATAACGTGTATCATTCAGGGCGAACTCTTTTCGATGAAGCGGCTACTGCATTTGAGGACCTGAACCTCCTCCATGACCGAATCAGGGACATCGGCTATGAGATTTCTGCCGCAACATCCCTCGGTAAACGTAACCCCCCGGAACTACAGCCACTTATTGCCGAAATGGGCGAAGCTCAAAGCATCCTGGAGTATCGGGAGGGATACAACATAGAGATAAAAGTTAAGCAAATCCTTTCAGGCCTCGGATTTAATGAGCAGGACATGTCCCGGATGACTGAGGAGTTCAGCGGTGGCTGGCAGATGAGAATTGCCCTCGCCAAGCTGCTGCTCAGGGAACCGACCATTCTGCTGCTTGACGAACCTACCAACCATCTTGACATGGATTCTCTTGAGTGGATTGAAGATTATCTCAAATCGTACAGGGGTTCTATCGTCCTTGTATCGCATGACAGCCGTTTTCTTGATAATCTCGTCGAGAGAGTTGTCGAAATATCTATGGGAAAGGCAACTGAATATTCCGGTAATTATTCATCCTACCTGACCCAAAAGGCCCAGCGCCTCGAATTGCTACAGTCATCACTCAGAAATCAGCAGCGTTTGATTGACAGCACTTCACGTTTCATTGAGCGATTCCGCTATAAGAATACGAAGGCAAAACAGGTTCAGAGCCGCATTAAAATGCTCGATAAGATGCAACATATCGATGTTGATAAAGATGAGCGTTCCATTTTCTTCGATTTTCCCAACCCTCCTCGCGCCGGCAGGGTGTTAATGGAAATAGGGAACCTTACAAAGGCATACGGTACCAATACGGTATTGGACGAGATATCCTTCATTATTGAACGCGGGGACAAAATCGCCCTTCTCGGTATCAACGGTTCAGGCAAGTCCACGCTCGCACGTATTATTGCCGATGTTGACGGGTTCCAGTCCGGGTTCCGAAAACCGGGCCATAACTCTGTTATTTCCTACTATGCCCAGAACATTGTTGAAGGCCTGAACCCCAAAATGACTGCCCTGCAAACGCTTGACGCGGTCGCCCCCCTCAAATCCCCCGGAGAAAATCGAAACCTCCTCGGATGTTTTCTCTTTAAGAATGACGATGTATTCAAACCAGTTTCCGTCCTGTCGGGAGGTGAAAAGAGCCGGCTTGCCCTCGCCCGGATGATTCTCAAGCCCGCTAACCTGTTAATACTGGATGAACCGACGAATCACCTTGACGCCCAATCCAAAGCCATCCTTCAGCGCAGTCTCCAGCGGTTCCCAGGGGCATATATCATTGTCTCACATGACAGAGACTTTCTCGCCCCCCTTGTCAACAAGGTCGCTGTACTGAAAGACAACGATCTGACCATCTACCATGGGAATGTCGATGATTATCTCGATAAATATCACAGGGAGCAGGACCATCCCAACCAGGGATCCAGCCTTCCAGTAAACGACGCTTCTGTGGATTTGCGAAGGAACCGGAAAAGAGTAGCTGCCAAAGATAGACAGGAATTGTACAAGAAGCTAAAACCTTTAAAGGGAATGCAGGAAAAGCTCGAGGGAGAAATTACCCTTTGTGAGCAGAAAAAGCAGGAGATCGAGTGTTCCTTCTCACTCGAGGCCACCTATAAGGACGATTCATTAATCAAGTCCCTCAATATTGAATATGCCAGGATCACTTCTCTCCTCGACTCTCTTTATGACAAATGGACCGCAGCGGAAGAAAAAATATCAAAGATAACCGATACCTGAAATTAGTTGTGAATTCAGTTGTGGACTTCACGGTACTTTGGAGTTATTATTCTCTAGGAATTGGTTCTTAATCTTTGTACTTTATTATTATTTTGCCAATATAATATTTTTCATCCTGCTTTATGGAGGTAATCGCATGAGCACATTACAGATGTCAGGTAGTGATATCGTTTTCCCGCGTATTTTAAAATTCTCCGATATTCGTCTCTATGCATGTGTCGGCCTGTTTGTAGCGCTTGATGTAGCAGTCCCCTGGCTTTGCCACATCATACATCCCCTGGCCGGCCCTGTGTTTCTTCCCATGTTCTTCTTTGTTTTACTGGCGGGTATCCTCTTTGGCTGGAGGGCAGGTGTCCTGGTCGGTCTGCTCACACCTCTTGTAAGCTATGGCATCTCGGGAATGCCCCTGCCTCAAACTCTTCCCCGAATCATTACCGAAGCCGCATTTTATGGACTTGCGGCCGGCCTTCTCCACGGACACTTCAAGCTTGGCGTGCTGGCTTCTCTCATCGGTGCAATTATAGTAGGGCGTCTGGCTGCACTTGCATGGATGTCGCTTATTCTGGGCGGCTCTCATTCTGCAACCATGGCCTGGCAGGCGACAAAGCTGGGCTGGCCCGGTATCGCGCTTCAGTTAATACTCCTTCCTCTCATAATGCTGTTGCTGGAAAAACTACGGTCCAGATATCAAAATGAATACCGCTGACACACATTTTGAATCATTCCTGAAAAGCGGTGACACTATCCGGATCATTGGCACGGATGGAAAAATCTTTCGATCTCAAAGGAGTGGCATATCGCCGTTGCTCAGCTATTTAGAGCAAAATGACGCTCATATGGGTGAGGTGGTGATCCTTGACAAGGTAACAGGAAACGCCGCAGCCCTGCTTATGAAAAAGGCACTATGCCACGAGGTATTTTCAACGATTGGAAGCAAGCTGGCAGTCGAAACACTCAAAAACTTTGGTATCACAAGTCATTTCACAAAAACGGTGCCGTATATTATCAATCGTGAAGGGAACGGAATGTGCCCCTTTGAAAAAATGTCCATGGGGAAATCCCCGGATGAATTCTACGGCCTTGCGAAGTGCAGCCCTCTTTTGACGCCAATGTCCAGCAATGACAGACCATGAGAACAACCATCACATTCAAAACAACCTCCCGGGAAGAAATAGTGGATATCACCGCACAGGTACGAGATGTCGTATCCGCGCATGGTAAAGACCATGAACTATGCGCCCTGTATGCCCTTGGGGCAACAGCGGCAATCATGATACAGGAGAACTGGGATCCAAACATACAAGCTGACGTGTTGAATTGCCTTCGCACCATAGCCCCGGAGGGACAGTGGCTGCATGACAGGATAGACGGTAATGGTGACGCGCATATCAAGGCGGGTATCATAGGTCCATCGGAAGTCGTTCCCATAGAGAACAGGCAACTTCTTCTCAGCACATGGCAAAACATCTTTTTCTGTGAGTTTGACGGTCCCAGAACCTCAAGAAAAGTGATCGTTACGCTGATATAGCTCCCTCACCTCACGTAGACGGGATTTGAAAATATCCACGGACGGTATTTCCCCCGAACCTTCAGAAGTACCTCGACCCGGTAAACACCCCTTTGAGATATCCCGCACCTTATATCTCTGCCTACCGCCTCCTTATGCACACAGCCATCATGTATAACCCGAATCACCCCACTTTCAGGAAGCTTGACCTCCAATAATGCCTCCCCTTTCAACTGAAACTCATCCCCCATTGTAGCTTCCCTGTTGTGATCGGAGATAGAAAGCAAAAACCCTTTCGCTTCGCGGAAATATTCCATTGCCATGTATGTCCGTCCATTCCGCAACGCCCCTAAAAGGGCATTCGTGTCTTCTTCGGCATCTCCGCTCAGCGGATTGTCAAGCAGCAGGTGTGTCCTGATGAATCGGAACGCCCTCTTGAAAGAAAAGACCCCTACAGTTATTCCCAGTATCTTTCTCGGCGTGTCATGGTTATCCAACTCGCCAATACCCACAACCCTGCCCTTTTTATTAAGCCGGTCCCATCTCTTCAGTGTTATGTCCATCGGCCCCTTCAAGACATATGCCGGAAGGAAATACGCGATCAGTGCGCTCGGGAGGCCTTTCAATGTCGACTGCCAGTCTGTCATGAAGTCCCACACCCCCATTCCCGTGTAGCCCGAGACTGACCAGTCCTGCCATGGAAAATGTTTCACGTGAAACTTTTCGGAGCCGCCATGATCAGGATGAGCTATAAAGCCAATTCCTCCAAGCGCGTTCACTCTGTCTATATAATCCTGGGGACTGATATGAGTACTGTTTTGGTCGACGACAATTTCCTCATTTATGCCAAAGGCGAGATAGTGATTGAAGCGAGGCGAGATTTCCTGGCCGACAATCAGAAGCAGGTCTCCATTCCAACCTTCCTGCCCGCCCCTTCTTGCCCCGAGTGTCGAATGGTCAGTAACAAGGAGAAACTCGATGCCGGTTTCGACAGCTGCCTTAATAATGTCCACAATAGGAACTCTGCCATCGAAAGAATACTCAGAATGAAAATGTATGATACCAGTATAATCGTATAATTTCATATTCAGCTCTTTAAGGAAAAGATGTGTTGTATAGGATGAGTTAAATTATAACAGTCGAGATACGCGTCTAGGCCGCAGAATAGTAACACCTGCTTTAAGACAGCTTCAGGCTCACGAGCGGGCACCTGTCGCAAAGCGGCGTTGGCCTGCAGAAATGTTTGCCCGTGTTCACAAGCAGGGCATGGTACTGGTTGTAAAATGATATGTCCTGCGGAACGGTACCCATAAAAAGGGCCTGAATCTCGTCATAGCTCCAATCGGCTGTAACAATACCATGCCTCTCAAGGATTCTCCGGGTGTATGCATCAACCACAAAGACAGGCATGTTGCCGCTGTAAAGCAGGATGCTGTCCGCTGTTTCATCGCCGATACCTTTGACGTCAAGCAGTTTTTTCCGGAGAGTCCATAACTCCTCACAAAACATCTTATCCAGACTGCCGGCATATTCCTGATGCAGAAAAGAGAGAAACGCCTTGAGTCTTTTTGTTTTGATATTGTAGTACCCTGACGATCTGATAAGGTCGGCAACGACAGCGTCTTCCGCAAGATAAAGACTCATCGGGTCCAGGAGATCAGCCGATTTGATCCTGTCTATGGCTGTCTCCACATTTCTCCAATTTGTGTTCTGAGTCAGGATGGCTCCGACTGCAATCTCAAAGGGGGTTTCACCAGGCCACCAGTGGAGATCGCCAAAGTAATCATACAAGGTCTCATATATTTTAACGAGCTGCTTCACTCGCATGATAATCGCCTCTTAAACAAGGACAACTAAATTCCGATAGCTCACACAGTTTACCAGCACCCAGGTTTCTATCTATTTACGGATAACAGCGAAGAATTTTGATTGATCTCTTTGTATAAGCACGAGGACGCTGTCCCCTGAGGAGGCTCTCGGCATTACAGTCTGATATTCCTTCAATGAAGAAATCGTTGACCGGTTAATCTGTCGCATAATATCACCAGCCTGTATGCCTGCCTCATCCGCTGCGCTGCCGCTTTTAACCTGAGTGATGATAACACCGGTTGCAACCGGCAGCCCAAGATGCGCGGCAATTTCAGGCGTTATCTCCTGGACGGTCATTCCAAAGTATTCTTCGTTCTTGTCAGGTTCCTCCTCAGAAAGATCCCTGGTATCAGGGCGTTCAGTTACCTTAACAGAGAAGACCTTCATCCTGCCGTCACGAAGGACGCGTATCACTACCTTGCTGCCAACGGTAATGCCTGCAACAATCTTAAGAAGTGTGTGCGAATCCTTGACAATTTCCCCATCAATCTCGACAATAACATCACCGGTCTTTATACCCGCCTTTTCTGCAGGATCTCCTTTAAACACATCAGAGACAATGACTCCTTCTGCATTCTTCAGCTTGAGACTACTGGCAATATCATCCGTTATTCCCTGCACGGAAACGCCCAGCCATCCCCTTATTACTTTGCCCGTGGTTGTAAGGTTTGGCAGGATATCTTTTGCCATATCTATCGGTATGGCAAAACCGATACCCTGACCCTGGGCAACGATAGCCGTATTTATCCCGACAACCTCCCCACTCAGGCTGAAAAGGGGGCCTCCACTGTTCCCCGGATTGATGGATGCATCAGTCTGGATAAAGTCATCATAAGGGCCCGCGCCAATAACCCGCCCCTTGGCACTTACAATTCCCGCCGTTACTGTCTGCGAAAGACCGAAGGGATTGCCGATGGCGATAACCCAGTCACCCACGCGCAACCTCGAAGAATCTCCAAGCTTGACAACAGGCAGGCCATTGTCAGGTTCAATTTTTAAAAGCGCAATGTCTGTGTTTTTGTCCCTCCCCTTAACCTTGGCATTATATTCTTTGCCATTGGACAGCTTGACTACAATCTTGTCAGCGTTTTCTACCACATGATTATTTGTAAAGATAAATCCATCCTTACTGATAATAAAACCGGATCCAAGGCTCCTCTGCTTGAATTGTCTGCCGGGCGAATCACCAAAGAACTTTTTGAAGAACTCATCCCCGCCAAAAAACCTTTCAAACCGAGGATCACTAAACGGGGGAGGATCACTAAACGGGGATTGAAATCCCCCGCCACCCACCGTTTTTGTCGTGCTGATATTGACAACAGCAGGTTTCAGTTTCTCCGCGAGATCGGCAAAAGACAACGGTGCGCCTTTGGCCGGTACAACCACAGGCGCAGCAATGGCATCATGGGAAGATACCTCCAGGGATATTGTGGAAAAGTGTACAGCGCCGGCAAATGTGATGATGAAGATTGCCACAAAAAAGGATATCAGCCCAAGCAGAAATCGCTTTCTCCTGTTCATGTCATTTAAATTCATTTAAATCCTCCTGAAAATATAAATACTGAACTCATTAAGAAGCTGAATCGTTGAGCGGTTAATCGGCTGTTATTGTTGGGGTTATCCTGATGGTTCTCTCCTAACAGAATTTGAAAGTTCACCAATTTTTTCAATCGAAATCGTAATAATATCACCGTCACGAAGAAATACCGGCGGGGTTCGTGTAAAACCAACTCCATCCGGGGTTCCTGTAAGGATTACAGTCCCGGGTAAAAGCGTCATGGAACAACTGAGATTGCTGATTATAGCAGGAATGTCAAAAAGCATATCGGAAGTATTTGAATCCTGCATGACCTCTCCATTGAGAATCGAACGGAGATTCAGGCAGTCAGGGCTAATAATTTCATCGGTCGTAACAAGGTATGGCCCTATCGGGCAAAAGGTGTCAAAGCTCTTCCCCCTCGCCCACTGGTTGTGCTGTTTATGGATCTGCCAGTCACGGGCGCTTATATCGTTACCGCAGGTATATCCCAGCACATATTCACTCACATTATCACGATGAATATTTCTGGCAGACTTGCCAATGATTACAGCAAGTTCCGCCTCGAAGTCAACTTCGGAAGGGCCCGCAGAAGGAAGAATAATGGGTGCTCCGTGGCCGATCACACTATTTGTGCCCTTAAGGAACATTACCGGGATTTCGGGAGACTGCAATCCAGTCTCTTTGGCATGTCTCCCGTAGTTCAGACCAAGCGCAATGATATTCGGCGGAGAAACGGGTGGTAAAACCACAGCTATGTGCTCTACCCGATCTGTTATGTTACTGTCCGCGAAAATATCTCCTTCAATTATTCTGGCATGATCGGGTATATCGGGATCAAGCGCCCCATAAAGCACCTGTCCTGATTGTGAGCGGAATCTAACAATCTTCATTCCCAGTTCCCCGTGATTTGCAGATATTAAAGAGGTCTTTCATCTTTTTGCAGATAATTTACAACATAATCTAAAACTGCATCATCAAGCAGGGAAAACTGCACAGGACAACCTGCCATCAGAAGTTTGTCCATTTTGGCTTCAGTAAAGTACTGGTACTGAGGCCTGATTGATTCGGGCATCTCAATATAATCAATCCTGGATGCGATGTCCATAGCGGCAAATACTGCCTTAATCAGGTCATTCCAGGTCCTGGCATGACCGGTGCCGAGATTAAAGATTCCCGTTACATCCCTGTTCTGAAGAAGCCACCAGATCACCTCGACGCAGTCCTTCACATATATAAAATCTCTTTTCTGCTCACCGTCACGGAAATCAGGCCTGTGGGATTTGAATAATTGGACCTGTCCAGCTTCGCGAATCTGTCCAAAGGATTTGTGAATTACGCTCCTCATGTCTCCTTTGTGATATTCATTGGGTCCGAAGACATTAAAAAATTTAATCCCCGTGATGTTCTTTTCAAGCCCGTTTCTCAAAGCCCACCGGTCAAACAACTGCTTTGAATAACCGTACATATTAATCGGGGCAAGGTCGGCTGAAACAATGTCATCATCTGAAAATCCTCTCGAACCGTCACCATATGTGGCTGCGCTGCTCGCATAAATAAACTGGATATCCTTGTCTACGGCCCACTGTGCAAGCTGAGCGGTGTAACGATAATTATTCTCCATGAGAAAACCTGCGTCCCTTTCCGTTGTTGAAGAACACGCACCCATATGGACGATGGCATCAACATTGAACGGCACCTTATCATCAAGCACCAATTCAAGAAAATCATCCCGGTCGAGGTAATCTACAAATCGGCCATTTACAAGGTTTTTCCACTTCATAGAAGAACCGAGGCTATCAACAATCACAATATCGTCAATACCTTCAAGGTTAAGCTTCCATACGACGGCGCTGCCGATAAATCCGGCTCCCCCGGTCACTACAATCATTTGAATCTCCTATAATATCGGCAGATATCGATCCAGTTCGTATTTCGACACATGCCGTCTGTACAGATTTCGTTCAATTTTCTTATTTTCAACAAATTTGTTAAAGGTATGTTCGCCGAGCGCATTCTTGACAATTTGACTCTTTTCTACTTCCTGGATAGCCTCTACGAGACTTCCGGGAAGGGCCCTGATGCCAAGTTCTTTCCGTTGCTCCCGTGACATCTTATATATATCCATTTCAACAGGGTCAGGAAGCGAATATTGATTTTCAATTCCGTCAAGGCCAGCGGCAAGCATTACTGAAAATGCGAGATAGGGATTGCATGCAGGGTCGGGGCTGCGATATTCCAAACGTGTTGCCATTTCCTTGCCAGGTTTGTACATGGGTACCCGTACCAGGGCGGAACGATTTCGTCTCGCCCAGGATATATAGACAGGGGCTTCATATCCCGGAACAAGTCTCTTATAGGAATTTACCCACTGATTAGTAACAGCTGTTATTTCCCGGGCATGCTTCAAAAGTCCAGCGATATAGAATCGTGCGGTATCGGACAGGTTATGCTCCCTGTCACAATCATACATACAATTTCGGGAGCCATTGAAAAGTGATTGATGAACATGCATGCCGCTACCGTTTTCCGCGACGAGCGGCTTAGGCATGAAGGTAGCGTAGATACTGTTTCGGGCAGCAATCTCCTTCACAACAACTTTGTATGTCATGACAATATCAGCCATCTTAAGGCCCTCGCAATAGCGAAGGTCTATCTCGTGTTGACTCGGGGCGACTTCATGGTGGGAATACTCTACCTCAATTCCCATTGCCTGGAGGGTCTGAACCGTTTTCCGCCTGAGATCATCTCCGATATCAGATGGGGCTATATCGAAATACCCACTCTTATCCAGTGTAACTGGGTCACTACTGCTGTCCTTGAGGTAAAAATATTCAAGTTCCGGCCCGAGATAAAGTGAAAACCCCATATCGGCAGCACGATTGAGCATCCTTTTTAAGACATAACGTGGATCGCCTTCATAAGCCTTACCGTCAGGGGTCTGGATATCGCAGATAATTCTTGCCACAGGACTGTTATCGCTGTTGCACAGCCAGGGTATAATGGCAAATGTTTCGGGGTCAGGCATGGCAATCATATCGCTCTCTTCAATCCTGGCGAAACCCTCTATCGACGAACCGTCAAATCCCATTCCATCGTAAATACCAACCTCAAGCTCAGAAGAGTTCACAGTGAAACTCTTCAGCATGCCGAGAACATCGGTAAACCAGAACTGGATAAATTGGATATTATTATCCCTGACATTTTTCAAAACATATTCTCTTGTCATCTGCTCCATGTCACTCTCCATAACTCACGTATAATACAGTAATTTAAGTTCGATACAGGGAAAAGTCAAGTTATTATATCGTTTACCGCCAATGCTCTGGGAATAGACAGCCAATCGTTCTGGTGAAGAGGTTAATAATTCAACATTCGAAATCCAGGTTGAAACCTTGTCTTTCAGGTTATCCGGTCTTGCCTTTCCCAAATAAATCGACTTGATGGCATATACCACGGATAATCTTTACATCCTTGGCAAGCAACCTTGTCCTTGCGAAGAAACGTCTAATATTGGTCATCCAGTAATCCGGATTCTGGGCCTTAATGAACCCGATACGCAAGAACATTTGCTTCAGGTGATCGTACATCGCCTCGACCTCTGCCGATGTGGCCATCACTGGCGTAAAAACAGAAGGGCATTCAGAACCCGCGGTAAAAATCTCATAACAGATAATCATAACCGCATGAGAAAGATTGATTGATTTCATACCGTCAGAGGAAGGTATCTTAACGAGCACATGACAAAGTTGCAACTCGCTGTTGGTAAGACCTCTGTCTTCAGGTCCAAAGACCAGCGCTATCCGGTTGTTTTGAGATATATCAACGATATCATGCGCCATTGTACGAGGATATAACATAGACCGTTTAAGGCTGGTATTTCCGGACCTGCTGGTTGTCCCTACTATAAGATTAAATTGGGCAAGCGCACGATCAAGTCTGTCAAAAGATTTGATTTTATCTACCACATCCAAAGCAAGATGTGTGGCGAGCTGTTCAATCGTTGTTTGATCAGCGTTCAGTGGATTGACAATGATAATACTGCTAATACCCATATTCTTCGCACACCGGGCTACAGCACCAATATTGCCGGGGTGTTTCGGGTGGTTAAGCACTATCGTCAGATTCTCCAGGTTAGCTTTATTCAATTTCCCTCCGCTGACCCGTTTATTGTTGCATAAAAACAGGTCATCTTTTACTATCATTCAAAACTCATCGAGTAATTCAGTGTTCAAAGCGAATTATCATAAATCAGCAGCAGAAGCCACAATCGATCAGCTTGAGTCATTGAAACGGGTGACAAATGGAAGAATTTAAAAAAATTATCAACAGGGCCGCCAATGGTATCGGTATAACTCTCACCAAACGTGAGGTAGATCTCCTTAGTGAATACAGAGAAGAGTTGCTGCGCTGGAACAGGAAGATGTCGCTTGTATCAATAAAATCACCTCTCGACTTACCAAAACACTTCATCGATTCTCTTACGGTTACACGGTTTATAAATGGTGACCATCCGAAACTGCTGGATATAGGAACTGGAGCCGGATTACCAGCCATTCCACTGAAGATAACAATGAGGTCTCTTCGAGTTACCCTGCTTGATTCATCACGCAAAAAGACCTCGTTCCTCAAAGGCGTCGTCCGCAGGCTCGGACTCAAGGATATTTCGATAATAAACGGCAGGGCGGAATCTATGAAGGACAGTGATAATTATCTGGGTCACTTTGATATTATAATATCGAGGGCTGCCTTCAAAATCCCATATTATCTCTCTTTGGGAGAGCCGCTTTTGTCTGAAGGCGGGACCCTGATAGCCATGAAGGGGAGAAATACAAAAAACGAGCTTGAGCAAGCAGATGATGCACTCAGGAAAACGAACCTTGAACTGACAGGCACTCATGAAATAAATCTTCCCGTAACAGGCGAGACAAGAAATATTCTCTGTTTTCAAAGGAGACGGTGATAAAGAAATGCTCTATCCAAACAAAATTACTACTTCTAAAATGCGCGTATATATGCTAATCTCCACGTAATAGGCAAATACGAAGAAGTTTGAAGGGGATTTCGTAAAAGATGGGGAAAATCATATGTATAGCCAACCAGAAAGGCGGTGTCGGTAAAACAACAACCGCAATCAATCTATCGGCATCCCTGGCCGCTGCGGAAAAAAAGACCCTCCTGGTTGATTGTGATCCTCAGGGAAACGCCACAAGCGGTATGGGTATCGACCCATCCACGATAAACGAAAAGAATCTTTACTATGCCCTGGTCAAAGATACTCCGTTCGAAGAAATCGTACTCAATACACAGATTCCCACCCTCGATATTATCCCCTCTAACCGGGATCTGATCGGGGTGGAGATAGAGTTTGTATCACTAAGCGACAGGGAAAAGAGACTTAAAGCTGTTCTAAAAAAAATTGACACTCCCTATGAATTTATTATAATTGACTGCCCGCCATCACTTGGTTTTTTGACGGTAAATTCACTGGTAGCGGCTGATTCACTCATAATTCCTCTGCAATGCGAGTACTTTGCGCTGGAAGGATTGGGCCACCTGTTAAACAGTGTTAAACTTGTACAGGGAAGACTCAATCCATCCCTCTCTTTATCCGGCATACTACTTACAATGTTTGATAAGAGAAATCGTCTTTCACACCAAGTGGTTGACGAAGCCAGAAAATTTTTTGGGGACAGTGTGTATAATACCATTATACCAAGAAATGTGAGACTTTCCGAAAGTCCCAGCCATGGGTTGCCCATAATACTTTACGACATAAATTCCCGAGGCGCCATTTCATACATGGAACTCGCCAAGGAGGTTATGGCCGATGAAAGGATATAATGTCTAAGAAAAACGCTTTAGGAAAAGGGCTTGGCGCTATATTTACCGATCTGGGTGATGACCCTGCAGGCAAACCAACATACGTACTGTGCGGAGTCGAAGAGTTGTCACCCAACAGATTTCAACCCCGGAAAACATTTGACAGTAAAGTCCAGAAGAGCCTCGTTGCATCCATCAAAAAAGACGGCATCCTGCAACCAATCGTCGTGAGAAAAGTTGAATCGGGTTATGAAATCATCGCTGGTGAACGGAGATGGAGGGCTGCCCAGAGCGCTGGTTTAATGGATGTACCAATTATTATCAGGCATAATGCGGACGATATCGACGTAGCCGAGCTGACCCTGGTAGAAAACATACAAAGAGAGGATTTGAACGCTATAGAAGAGTCGGATGCATATCAAACACTTATTAACAGATTCAAACTTTCTCAGGAAGAAATTTCAGCACGGGTGGGCAAAGACCGTTCTACCGTTGCAAACTCTCTTCGCCTGGCAAATCTCCCGGAAGAAGCGAAAGAAGCACTGATAAAAAAAACTATCTCCGCTGGACACGCAAGGGCCATCCTGTCGGTTGATTCTCATGAGAAACAGATCGCCTTGCTAAAGGAAATAATTAAACGAACGCTCAGCGTAAGGGAAACTGAAAAACTGGCGAAGTCCGGGGATATACAAATTAAAAAGAAAAAGAAATTAGAAAAAAATGTGTACATTACAGACATTGAGAATAAAATATCCAGGGTATTAATGGTAAAAACGGACATAAAACAGCTGAGAAATGGTGGTGTGATAGAAATTAAATTCTCGTCCATGGATGATCTGGATAGATTAGTAACCATTATTATGGGCGGTGATGACAGTGGGGAATAGATTATCTCCACCAACAGACGGATATCCTGTTAATTTGCTGGACAGGCTATTAACAGGTGTTGATAGAACTGTTTATAAGGATCGAGTATAGTGGAATTACTCTGGGGCGAAAGCATTAAAATAATGAAGGAAAGGATTAGCCAGCAGAACTATGAAACCTGGATAAAACCTATCAGGTTTGTTTCGCTGGAGGATAGCAATGTGGTACTGGGCGTGCCCAACAAATTCTTTAAAGACTGGCTCGTCGAGAACTACAGTAACATTATTGCCAACTCATTTTCAGATGCATCCGGTATAGATGTAGATATAAAGTTTATTGTAAAAAAGCCGGAGCAAAGTAAGGTGTCGAATGATAAAGGTACGAAGACTAAAGTGAAAAGCGTGCCCGCGCGATTGCATTCATCACTCAATCCAAACTACCATTTTGGAAGATTTGTAGTTGGATCATCAAACCAGTTTGCACACGCCGCAGCTCTTTCTGTGGCTGAACAACCGGGAAATAATTACAATCCACTGTTTATTTACGGTGGTGTCGGACTTGGAAAGACACATCTGTTAAACGCAATCGGTATACATACTGCTTCATTATATCCAAAAAAGATAGTTGTTTATCTATCGGCTGAAGAGTTTATGAATGAACTGATATATTCAATAAGATATGACAAGATGAATAAGTTCAGGGAAAAATACAGAAAGATAGATTCACTTCTTATGGATGATATTCAGTTCATAGCAGGCAAGGAAAGAACTCAGGAAGAGTTCTTTCACACCTTCAACACCCTTCATGATTCAAGAAAACAGATAGTTGTTACAAGTGATAAATTTCCAAAAGAAATACAGCATCTCGAGGGAAGATTAAGATCAAGGTTTGAATGGGGCTTAATAGCTGACATCCAGGCCCCTGATGTAGAAACGAGAATCGCAATTATAGAAAAAAAGGCACAAGAAAACAGCATTAACTTATCAAGTGATATCATACATTATATAGCATCTGTTGCTGATTCAAATGTAAGAGAATTAGAGGGGACATTAACAAGAATAGCCGCATACGCTTCTCTGACAGGAAAAGAAATGACAGTGGATACTGTAAAGGATGTGGTAAAGAATACTCTCAACCACGCTGTGAAGAGAGAAATTAGTATAGATGAAATTATAAAAGCTGTTGGTAAAAAATTTAACGTCAGAGTTGGAGAAATAAAATCTCGAAAAAAAACCAAAGATCTCGTACTTTCACGCCAGGTTGTAATGTATCTCTCAAGAAAACTGACTAAAAGATCTTTTCCAGACATAGGTGAAAAGATAGGAGGAAGAGACCATTCAACAGTGATCTATTCAAATAATAAGATAAAAAAGATGATGGAAAAAGATTATAAAATAAAAAGAGTAATTGATGAGATAGAAGATTTTTTATAAACCGGCTATTAACAATTTATTAAGTGTAATTTATACAGGTTTAGTAAAATAATTATTGATGTTAGAGAGGAACTATTAACATATTAACAACCCCTACTATTACTACTATTTTATTAAATAATACTTTTTTAAAGAATAGGTGAAATAATGAACTTCCAGATTTCGAGGAATAAGTTTTTAGATGGTATCCAAAAGACATTGGGAATTGTAGAGAAAAAAACAACCCTGACTGTTCTTAATAATATCTTAATCAAAACAGAACCCGATCAGATCAAAATAGTTGCAACAGACAGCGAAATAAGTCTGGTCTCATATTATGACGCGAAAATTATAAATAATGGAATGATCACTGTTCCGGCCAGAATAATATTTGAAATGGTGAGGGAGATAGAAGGGGATGTTATTGAATTTCAGGTGATGGAGAATAATCTCGTTAATGTGACATGTGATAAAGTAATATATAAAATTCCCGGCACATCTGCAGATGATTTCCCTAAAATCATGGATGTAGAAGATGGCAAATCGATGAGATTGGAATGTAAGACATTTAAACAAATAATTGAAAAGACATTCTTCGCTATTTCCACTGATGAAATGAGACCGAACCTGAATGGGGTATTTTTGAAAGTAAAAGATGATAACGTGACAGCAGTAGCAACGGATGGGCACAGGTTATCGATTGTGACGAAACCATTATCTGAGGATCATAGTAAAGATAATGATATTGAAGGGATAATAATTCCAAGAAAAGGGGTGTCTGAAATAAAAAAATTTATCGAAGATGGTGAGTATATCAATACGTACGTAGACGAAGGTGTATTCGTGGTCAGTAAAAAAGATACTACACTAAGAGTAAGTCTTATAGATGCAGATTACCCCGATTACTCAAAGGTAATACCCGGCGAAGGAGGGACTGAGATACAACTGGACAACAATCAAATACTCCACTCTCTCAGGAGGATGAGTGTGATGTCGTCTGATAAATACAATGGTGTACAAATGAATATTTATGATAATAAATTGGAACTGACTTCCACAAATCCGGATATTGGCGAGGCAAAAGACGAGATAGATATTTCATATAGTGGAGATTTGATAGAAACCGGGTATAATGTAAGATATCTGATAGATGCAATGGATCCCATAGGAGATAAAGTAATATCTTTTGAGGTAAGAAGTGAAAATGGGCCGGGAGTAATAAAATCGGCCGGTAAAAATGATTACATGTGTGTAATAATGCCGGTTAAAATGAGAAAGGATTAAAATAAATATAATTGGAAAATTCATACAGTGCGGATAGTATAAAGGTGTTGGATGGACTGGAGGCCGTCAGAAAGAGACCTGCCATGTACATAGGAAGCACCAGTAGAGAAGGGCTTCACCACCTCGTATACGAAGTGGTGGATAACAGTGTAGATGAAGCGGCTGCCGGGTATTGTGATTCAATAAATGTCAAAATAAGGGTGGATAACAGTGTTACCGTTGAAGATAATGGAAGGGGTATACCGGTTGGAAAACATAAGACTGAGAAGGTATCGGCGGCGCAGGTGGTGCTTACAAAGCTTCATGCAGGGGGCAAATTTAATAATGACAGTTATAAGATATCGGGCGGTCTTCACGGGGTAGGTGTTTCCGTTGTCAATGCCCTTTCAGAATATCTTGAGCTGGAGGTAAGAAGAGAGGGGAAGGTATACAGACAGTCCTATCAAAGAGGAACACCGATACATCCTATCGAAGAGATTGGCAAGACAAAGAGAAATGGAACAAGGATTACATTTATGCCTGACCATGAAATATTTGAAGAGCTGGACTTCAGTTTTGATATCCTTTCAAACAGATTAAGGGAGCTGGCCTTTTTAAACAGAGGGATCAGGATTATTATTAAAGACGAAAGAACTGATAAAAAAAATGAATTTTTCTACAAGGGCGGGATAGTTTCATTTGTCGAATATATAAATCGAAACAAAAAAGTTCTCCACAACAAACCAATATATATCAGCGGGGAAAAAGATGATTGTTCGGTAGAATTAGCACTACAGTATAACGAGGGATATATGGAAAATGTTTTTTCTTACGCGAACAGTATAAATACAACAGAAGGGGGAACACACCTCATTGGATTAAGATCTGCACTGACGAGAGTGGTAAACAACTATCTTGTAAGCAGTGGTATCGGAAAGAACGAAAAATCATCTCTGAAAGGGGAAGATGTCAGAGAAGGACTGGGTTGTGTGATAAGTGTCAAGATAAAACAACCTCAGTTTGAAGGACAGACCAAGACCAAGCTTGGTAATAGTGAAGTGAAAGGTCTGGTTGAAGCGGTAGTGTATGACAAGCTTGGAAGCTATTTTGAAGAAAACCCCTCCATTGCACGACAGATAGTGTCCAAGTCGATGGATGCGTCACGGGCACGGGATGCCGCGAGAAAGGCCCGTGAACTGACGAGGAGAAAAAGCGCGCTCGAAGTTACCTCACTACCGGGAAAATTAGCGGATTGTCAGGAAAAAGACCCGGCTCGAAGTGAAGTGTACATTGTTGAGGGAGATTCAGCGGGCGGTTCCGCTAAACAGGGAAGAGACCGTAAAAATCAGGCCATTTTACCTCTTCGAGGGAAAGTGTTAAATGTCGAGAAAGCACGGCTTGATAAGATGCTCAACAATAACGAGATAAAGGTTATTATCACCGCCCTGGGCGCCGGTATCGGAGAAGAAGATTACAATGTAAATAAACTTCGCTATCACAAGGTTATCATCATGACAGATGCCGATGTCGATGGTGCGCATATCAGGACACTGCTTTTAACCTTCTTTTTCAGGTATATGCGTGAAATGGTGGACAGGGGTTTTCTATATATAGCCCAACCTCCCCTCTTTAGAGTAGTGGAGAAAAAAAAGGAGTGGTATATAAACAGTGAAGATGAGATGGATGAGTATATCTTGACCAGTGGTGTGGAAAAGGTTCAGGTTGTCACGGGAGAAGGTGGTATTATCACGAGCAATAAATTACTGGGCCTTATAAAAAAGGGCATCAGGCTTGATGCCATACTGAAAAAATTTCAAAAAAGCGGCAAAGATGAAGAGATTATCAGACTGCTGGCCGGAGATCCGGTATTTTCCAAGAACGATTTTATGGACGATAGCATCCTTGCCAGAATAGGCAAAAGGATAAGCATCGCAGTTGGAAAAAGATTTAATTCATACTGGACGGAAGAAGATGTGGAACATGGTGGATACAAGTTATTTTTCAGTATGAAAAATACGGGGCAGGATCATACGACCTGGATAGATAAGGATATCTTTAATATGCCGAAATTTGCCGAGGCCAGGGTTCATATCAACCAGATAAGCCCTCTCGGTGAAGCTCCCTATATCGTTGTAGAAAAAGGTGCCGATGGTGAAAAAAGCAATAAACCGGTTGAAAATATGAGATCGCTGATAGATTATATCGTTCAGATAGGACAAAAGGGGGTGTCTCTACAGCGCTATAAGGGTCTTGGAGAAATGAACCCGGAGCAACTGTGGGAGACCACAATGGACCCCGAGAGGAGGACACTCCTTCAGGTGAAGGTGGAAGACGCCGTGGCCGCGGATGAAATTTTTACCACACTTATGGGGGATCAGGTCGAGCCTCGCAAGAACTTTATTTTTGAGAATGCACTCAATGTTTCAAATCTGGACGTATAGTTACAGGAATCATTTAGCGCAATCCTATCATTAAAAAACCCTGAATTGAACAGCGAGCACATGCCCCACTGCTTGCGGCGGGGTGAGCGAGTGTATAAAATACAAACATTTTCCTTACCCCCGATAAAAGGGATAAGTGCGTTGACGAAATTATTTTCTGCCAGAAAAACACAGAAAATAATTTCTAACTTACTAAACAATCGGAGATTCCCCGCAACAAGTTGCGGGTAGCTTCAATAGATAGAAAGGTTTCAAAGAGATTATGGATCAGTTGTTCCAGAAGAACATACCGGTAACGATAGAAGCCGAGATGAAGAAATCCTACATGGAATATGCGATGAGCGTGATTGTAGGACGCGCAATTCCAGATATAAGGGATGGATTGAAGCCTGTTCACAGAAGGGCTCTGTACGCCATGTCTGATCTCGGAAACCGGTGGAACCGGCCCTATAAGAAATCCGCGAGGATAGTGGGTGATATTATCGGAAAGTATCATCCCCATGGCGACACGGCTGCGTATGATACCGTCGTAAGGATGGCGCAGGATTTCTCCATGCGGTATCCGCTCATTGACGGACAGGGAAATTTCGGGTCCGTTGACGGAGATCCTCCGGCGGCCATGCGGTATACCGAGATCAGGATGGAAAAACTGGCGGATGAACTTCTCACGGATCTCGACAAGGATACCGTTGATTTTATTCCGAACTACGATGGTTCTCTTCAGGAACCGGTGGTTCTTCCCGCCAGGATTCCGACCCTCCTTCTCAATGGGTCATCCGGTATAGCGGTTGGTTTGACAACCAATGTGCCTCCCCATAATCTGACCGAACTGATAGATGGGATCATCGAACTCGTCCATAATCCAGAGCTTTCGGTCGACGATCTGATGGCATTCATCAAGGGCCCGGACTTTCCGACGGCAGGATTTATCAACGGCCGAGATGGGATCGTCTCCGCCTACCGTACTGGTCGAGGGATCATCAGGCTCAGGGCGCGGGCAATAATCGAGCGAAACGCCAGAAACGACAGGGAGAGCATCATCATTACGGAACTGCCCTACATGGTGAACAAGGCAAACCTCATAGAGAAGATTTCCGATCTGGTAAAGGAAAAGAAGATAAGCGGTATAGCCGATCTGAGGGACGAGTCGGACCGCGAAGGAATGAGAATAGTAATAGACCTCAAAAGGGATGAGATATCTGGGGTTATTATCAATCAACTCTATAAGCACACGCAGATGGAATCTACGTTTGGCATCATCCTGCTGGCCATTGACCGGGGACAGCCGAGATTGATGAACCTCAAAGAAATACTGGCTAAGTTTGTTGATTTCAGGAAAGAAATTGTTATCAGAAGGACGATGTTTGAACTGGCTAAGGCCAAGGAGAAGCTGCACATCCTGGAGGGGCTTATCATCGCCCTCGACAATATAGATGAGGTCATTGCCGTTATCAAGGCGTCGCAAAACGCGAAGACGGCAGCAGAAGAGTTGATAGCCCGATTCGGTCTGAGTGAGGAGCAGACCAAAGCTATACTGGAGATGCGGTTGCAGAGGCTGACCGGTCTGGAACGCGACAAGATACGCGAAGAACATATCGAGATATCGACTCTTGTTAAAAAGCTGGAGGGCATACTTGCGGATTCAAAGAAGGTTTTGGATATCATCGTAGGAGAATTGGAAGATATACAGAAACGATACGGGGATGCAAGGAGAACCGAGATAGTCTTGAGCAGTACCGATATCGGGATTGAGGATATGATTGTAGAGGAGGATATGGTGGTAACCATATCACACCAGAGCTATATCAAGAGAAATCCTGTCAGTCTTTACAGGAGCCAGCATCGTGGCGGGCGTGGAAAAGTCGGTATGGGTACAAAAGAGGACGATTTTCTTGAGAGATTGTTTATAGCCTCGACACACAGTCATATCCTGTTTTTCACTAATTTAGGGCGCGTATACTGGCTGAAGATATACCAGATTCCTCAGGCCGGAAGAGCTGCAAAAGGCAAAGCGATCGTTAATCTCATAGGGACATCAAAGGATGAGAAGATAACGGCGGTTCTTCCCGTAACGGAATTTGTCGAGGGTAAATTTGTTATAATGGGGACAAGGAGGGGCATTATCAAAAAGACAGACCTGATTGCCTATTCCAACCCCAGGAGCGGCGGCATAATCGCGTTGACCCTCGATGAGGGAGATGAACTGATTGATGTCAAACAGACCAATGGAGACCAGGATATCTTCCTGGGTGCCAAAAAGGGCAATGCAATACGATTTAATGAAAGAGATGTTCGAGCCATCGGAAGAACGGCCCGTGGCGTAGTCGGAATTAGAATATCAGACGATGATGAAGTGGTGGGTATGGAGGTGCTGAGTGACAGCAATTCCATCCTGACCGTTTCAGAAAATGGATTTGGCAAGAGAACGGAGATTTCGGAATATCGGCTTCAGTCACGAGGCGGAAAGGGCATTATTAATCTGAAGACCACACCAAAGGTTGGGTTCGTGACACGGATAAAACAGGTTTCAGGTGAAGAGGACATTATGCTGATCAGCAACACCGGAAATATTATTCGACTCGGCGTCAATGAAGTCTCGCTCCTGCACCGAAGTACGCAGGGGGTCAAGTTGATAGATCTCGAAGATGACGAGGCGCTTGTAGGACTGGCAAGGGTAGAGCGCGAAGACCCTGATATAGAAGAAGAACTATCCGAAGAAAAGAGTGAGACGTTTGATTTTTAATTAAGTTATAGAGTAACAGAGCTTGCTTAAAAGAATACCTTGAATGTAAAAAAAAAGGGGGGGCACCTGCAACAGTAGGCGCATACAAAATGACAAATACAAATACGGATTAAGGCAGTCCATCAATCAGGAGGGGGAACAGATCATGAAAAAATGGGTGAAGATAACAGGTGCTATATTTGCTGTTGTCGTGATTTTGTTTGCAGTTGCTCTCTGGAACCTCGGTCCCATCATTAAACTGGCCGTGAATATGTATGGGCAGGACATAACCAGAACAGATGTTCATCTTTCAAAGGTGGATGTTTCACTGCTTTCCGCGAAAGCTGAAATCAAGAAACTCTTTATCGGAAATCCTGTAAGATTCAAATCGACGAAGGCCATATCAATTAAATCAATATTTATAGATATGGATGAAAAATCACTGCTCGAAGATCCCATTATAATTGACAGGATTGAAATAGTTGCCCCGGTGATTATCTACGAAAAGACAAAAAGAACAGACAATTTCCAGGCCATCCTGAACAATATAAAAAACCGGTTCGGGCCGGAAAAAGTGCCAGAAAAGAAATCCACAAATGAACCAGAAAGGATATCAGAGGGGAAGGCCAGGGGGAAAAAGATAATAATAAAGGAGCTTATAGTCAGGGACGGAAAAATCAAAACGGCCGCACCCGTACTTGGAGGTAAAGTGATAACAACAAAGCTACCCGATATACACCTCCGAAACATAGGTCGGGAAGGAGGGGGGAGGTCACCGGGACAGGCCCTGAATGATATAGGTGCAATACTCTACACAAAGATAATAGCCAGCGTCATAAGAAACACCCTCGACAGCCAGACCAGGAGAATCGGATCGACCCTCGATGAGACGGAAAAGGCGGTGGAGGGGAGGGCCAGCACTACGGGAAAAGGGGCCGAACAAAGTATAAAAGGCTGGGGTAAAATGATAAAAGGCCTACTCGGAGAATAGGTTCAGCCGGTTTGGACACTGGTTCCCGCATCGCCCGATCTCCTGATGGTGTGGAGAAGCCACAGGGCCTGCAAGGGCGTGAGTATCTCCAGCTTTTCGATCAGGACATCCGCGTTTACATTAAAATGCGCGCTGAGTTTCTCATATTTTTCTACATCTTCCAGATCCCAGGCAAGCAGAGCGGGCCATTCACGGATCCGTGCCGGTTCAAACTCATCATTTTTAAAGACCTCACAGAGGAGCGACATCTCCTCCCCGGTGAAATACTCCTTCATATCATCACCGGTCATGGTAAAGAGGGCATATAACGCCACCAGATCCTCTTCAACGGCGGATGACAGATCCTTTGAAGATCGGGTAGCTATTCGCTCCAGATATTCCGGTATGTAAACGTTACATGTTACCATCGGCTCTCCTTATCTGTACGGTATGTCAATCGGGCGCGGAGTGTAGCATGATCTCACTATTGATGGCAATGCGCTTAGCCCGATTGTTAGCTCGATGCTTTTGTAAACGAGAGGTGGTACCTGTGGCCGAAGATGCAGATCAAGCACGACGTCCTCCCTACCGAATATTCGAGCATACGGCCGATCTCGGAGTGGAAATCTGCGGGACAGACAAGATGGATCTCTTCCGCAACGCCGCCCTCGCCCTTTCCGATATAATGACCGACAGAAGTTGCCTGCAAGACAAGGAAGAGCGGGAGATTATTATCGAAGGGTGCGATCTGGAGGAGGTGCTGGTCAATTTCCTCAGAGAGGTCCTGTACCTGTGCAACGGCAAGGGATGGCTGTTGAAGGATTGCGTGATCACCGAGATGGACCGGTTACATCTGCGCGCAGCAGTAACAGGAGAAGCATTTAGACGCGATCGGCACACAGTGAACATTGAGATAAAAGCGGTCACCTACCACCGGACACAGATATACATGACCGAGCAGGGATGGACAGGGAGGTTTATCTGCGATGTCTGATATAAGGATCGAACGGCTGGACGAATTTCGCTGGATCATACCCCCTGCCGGAGGCATGCGGGTTCCGGGGCTAATCTATGCAGATGAGCGTATGATGAATGGAGCAGGAAAAGACGAAAGTCTCCGGCAGGTTGCCAATGTGGCACACCTTCCGGGCATCATCAGACACTCCCTTGCCATGCCCGATATACACTGGGGTTATGGTTTCCCCATAGGCGGGGTTGCCGCATTCGATATGGATGATGGGATTATTTCTCCGGGTGGCGTAGGGTATGACATAAACTGTGGCGTACGGCTGATGGCGACAAAACTCCAGTTCAAAGAAATCAGTGACCGGGTGAAGGACCTTGTCATCGCTCTTTCAAGGGATATTCCTGCCGGAGTGGGATCTGAGGGGCCTGTCAAACTTTCCATTGCTGAAGAAAGAAGGGTCCTGCGCGAGGGTGCCGGGTGGGCAGTGAAACACGGTTACGGCGCCGGAGACGACCTGATGACGATCGAGGATGGCGGGAGGATGGATGGGGCTGACCCCTCCTGCGTGAGCGAACGGGCCCTTGAAAGGGGCAGGAGACAGCTGGGGACACTGGGATCCGGAAACCATTTTCTGGAGATAGAAGTCGTGGAGGAGATATTCGACCGACGTGTCGCTTCCACATTTGGATTACATGCCGAGGGCCAGGTTGCCGTCGCGATTCACACCGGGTCACGGGGGTTTGGATATCAGGTGTGCGACGACTATCTCGCGCGAATGGTCAAGCAAAGCCACTCGCTGGACTTTCCCCTCCCCGATCGGCAGCTGGCCTGTGCGTATCTTGGCTCGGATGAGGGAAAGGAATATATGGCCGCCATGGCCTGCGCCGCCAATTATGCCTGGGCGAACAGACAGATACTGATGCACCGTACGGCACAGACCTTTGAGAAAACCCTGCAACGCTCTCCATGCGACATAGGAATGAGGCTGGTTTACGATGTGTGCCATAATATCGCAAAGGTGGAAGAGTTTGAGATAGAGGGCAGGAAAAAGAAAGTATGTGTCCACCGCAAGGGGGCCACGAGGGCGCTGCCCCCCCGGCATCCTGCCCTTCCGGAAGTGTATCGCGAGTCAGGGCAGCCGGTCCTGATACCGGGAGACATGGGGGCCGGATCGTATGTGCTCGCGGGGACAGACAGGGCCCTCGAGGAGACCTTCGGCAGTACCTGCCATGGCGCCGGTCGGGTGATGAGTCGCGGCAGGGCGATGAAGGCGAGCCGGAACCGCTCGATTGCCGCCGAAATGGCCGATCGGGGGGTTATCGTAATGGCTGCGCGTAAAAAGACCCTCAGCGAAGAGATGCCCGAGGCATATAAGGACGTGGAAGATGTGGTAAACATTGTCCATCGAGCCGGCCTGTCCACCAAGGTTGCGCGACTGAGGTCGGTCGGGTGTATCAAGGGATGAGAACAGTCGGTGAAGAGGAGAAGACTGCTACGCGGTTGGGACAATTCGGGATTTGGATTCAGTTGAGTCTTGACAAAACAGGAAATGAGTCTAAATTGATACTGATACTTTTTATTCCGAAAGGGAGGTAAACTTCGTGCCCGATATACAGATACCGAATGATACCTATGATATTATTATCGTGGGGGGTGGCCCAGGAGGCCTGACCGCGGGGCTCTACGCGTCCAGGGCCGATATGAAGACGCTGTTGCTCGAGGGAAACGCTCAGGCCAGCCAGATCACCATGACGGATATGATAGAAAACTATCCCGGCATCCCCTCAATCGGCGGGTTTGAACTGAACGACACCTTCAAAAAACAGGCCGTTTCATTCGGTCTGGAGATCAGACCGGAGCAGGTGAACCGGATATACCGGGCGCAATCAGGAGACGTTGAAGGGTGGGAGGTTGTCACCGACAGTGGAGCCTACCGGACCCTTTCCGTCATTGTTTCCACGGGAGCCGCCTGGAGTCGCCTGGGAGTACCGCGTGAAGAGGAGATGGTGGGCAGGGGAATATCGTACTGTGCCACCTGCGATGCTCCCTTTTACCGGAACAGAGAAGTTGCAGTGGTCGGAGGTGGAGATACCGCCGTCCAGGAGGCCATCTACCTGACGAAATTTGCCTCGCAGGTTACCCTCATTCACCGGAGAGATCGCCTTCGCGCGACGGCCGTGCTGCAGCAGCGGGCCTTTGCCAACGAGAAGATCACCTTCGCCTGGGATTCCACCGTGGAGGAGATCCTGGGAGAAGATGGCGTAACCGGTGTCAGGATACGAAACGTCAAAGATCCCGACCGGCATGACGAGATCCCCGTCGAGGGGGTATTTATCTTTGTCGGTCTAGTGCCCAATACGGATTTTGTCGAAGGGATTGTCAATCTCGACACGGATGGCTATATTATAGCGGACAGTGATATGAAGACATCGATAGAAGGTATCTTTGCCTGCGGGGATTGCATCAGCAAGTCTCTCCGGCAGGTGGTAACCGCCTGCGGTGATGGGGCGACGGCCGCGTACAGTACCTCTCTGTATGTTGATGACCTCAGGGGCCAGACATACTGAGGAATATTTGTTAGGAGTAGAAAAATGCCGATCTATGAGTATAAATGCGCATTCTGTGACAAGGAATTTGAAATGATCCGGTTCTCGCAGGATGATGACAAAGATATAGCATGTCCCGAATGCGGCGGTAAAAAGGCGGAAAAGGTATTATCTGTTACTGCAGCATCGCAAGGGTCCTGCCAGGCCTGCTCGAGTTCAGCGTCATCCCCTTTTACCTGAGGCTGATCTGTGCCCCGACGTGATCGGGGCTGACATGTGGGGGCTCCGGATTGGGTGTGATGTCGGACCTTCAAAGATGAAAGATGGATGCGATGGTTCGACTGATCGACTTCTGGCAGCATATCCCGGAGCACATCAACCCGGCGTTTCTGGAGATAGGTTCCTTTCAGCTTCGCTATTATGGGCTTATGTACCTTGTTGCCTTTTCAATCATCTATCTGCTTGTCATCTACAGAATAAAAGATGAGGGCATCGAATACTCAAAGGAAACTATCCAGGACTATTTCGTATGGGCAATAGCCGGGCTTCTGATAGGAGCGCGAGTAGGTTATGTCATCTTCTATAATCTTGAATACTACGCGGCACACCCTCTCTACATTTTATTCCCATTTGACATTTCGGCAGGTTTCCGGTTTGTCGGAATCAGCGGCATGTCGTATCATGGAGGGCTGGCAGGTGTAATCCTGGCATCGGTATGGTTCTGCCGGAGGCGGGCGATAAACTTCTGGCAGTTTGCGGATCTTTTCAGCCCGGCAATACCGCTCGGGTTCACCTTCGGCAGGATAGGAAACTTCCTGAATGGCGAGCTTTACGGTCGCGTAACCGATGTGTGGTGGGGCATGTATTTTCCTCTTGATCCCCTTTTCCAACTACGTCATCCATCGCAGCTTTACGAGGCCTTTTTTGAAGGCATATTTCTTTTCACGATCCTGTGGACTATAAGAAAGAAAAGGGTTTTTGACGGATATTTATTTCCCCTGTATCTTACCGGTTATGGATCTGTGCGCTTCTGTATTGAATTCCTCAGACAGCCCGACCCTCAGGTTGGACTATTCATGGGGATGCTAAGTATGGGCCAGATACTCTGCATTTTGATGATTGTTATTGGTATTGTTGTAATGTTTACGAAAACACGGAGGGGAGAAATCACATGAACAGAAAACTGGTGGTCGTTGGAGGTGGCGCTGGAGGACCTTCCGCTGCCGCGGAGGCCAAGAGAAGAAATTCATCTCTGGATGTGACAATGCTGGAGAGAGGTGATTTTGTTTCATATGCCGCCTGACCCATGCCTTATTACATCGGTGATGTAATCAAGGATCCGAACAGTCTTATCGCAAGAACCCCTGAAAAATTTGAAGAGACAGGGATAAGAGTGGAACTTGGCACCTGTGTTGAAGGCATTGAGACCGACAAAGGGGAAGTTCTGCTGGCAGGTGGCAGAAGGCTGCCATATGATATGCTTGTTGTAGGAACCGGCGCCAAAGCAACTCTGCCCGATATACCAGGCACGACACAGGACGGGGTATTTACCCTGAAAAATCTGCGGGATGGTATTAACATCAAGGAATATATCAGGGGTAACATGTGCCGCAGGGCGGTGATAGTCGGAGCCGGGTTTATCGCCATGGAGATGAGCGAAGCCCTGAGAAATCTTGGCCTTGAGACCAGCGTCGTGTACAGGGGCGAGCTCCCTGTCAAAAAATGGGACCCGGTATTTTCCGGAATGGTGTTGGAAGAGATTGCAAACAACGGAGTCTCCTTTATCGCCCACAACTCTCCCGTTGCCGTAGAAAAGGGCTCAGATGCCCGACTAAGTCTGGTTACCGACAAAGAGATCATAGAGACGGACATCATTATCTTTGCCCTTGGTGTGAGGCCTGATGCAAGCCTGGCGCTCGGGGCGGGTCTTGCGACAGGAGAATCCGGCGCCATCCGGGTGGATTCATCGCAACGCACGTCACGCGAGGAAATATTTGCCGTTGGCGATTGCTGTGAGTCATATCACCGGGTGAGCAAAAAATGGGTGAATATCCCACTCGGAGATATAGCGAACAAACAGGGACGAGTGGCCGGTCGTAATATTGCCGGATATCCCATGATACTTCCCGGGATTGTGGGCGCCCAGTCCTTTAAGGTGTTTGGTCTCGAAGTTGCCATGACAGGTCTTGACGAGAAGGAGGCCCAAGAGAGCGGATATTCTCCCGCGGGCAGGATAATCTGGGGGAATCCCGTGGCGCGTTCCATGAGTGGGGGGCAGAAGCTGGGACTCAAGCTTATCGCGGACAAGGGTTCGGGAAAACTGCTGGGTGCGCAGGCGGTGGGGCAGAGCGGCGCGGTAAGCCGCATAAATATTCTATCTGCGTGTCTGTGGTCGGGCATGCGGCTTGATGAAATAGGCTACATGGATTTCGCGTACAGTCCGCCCTTTGGCGGGGCGTGGGATGTAATTCATACAGCGGCCCAGATACTGGAAAAAGAGTTGTGAAGTTTCCGAGAGGGTGCGCAATTACAATCCGAATAAGTTGGGATTGGGTGGTTTTTTGTCGTAATGCTGTTTGACAGCCTGCAGGAAGCGTACCCCGCGACTCATCTCTTCAAAAACGGGAATGCCCATATCTTCGAGATCCCTTTTGAATTCGCTCGAAGAGTCCCCCGTCCCCAGTAGCCACGCGATGACAGGTTTGCCCAGTTCTTCCTTCAGCCTGCTGAGGGGACGAAACACACTGCTGTCGCATCTTCCTGAAAAGACATGTATGATAAGAGAGTCGACCGCACTGTCGTGCATGACAGCGTCTATCACAGTTGAGTAGACGGTCTCTATCCCATTTTTTTCAACGGCAGGCCATATATCTACTGGATTTGACGGATCCATCCAGACTGGGAAGACCTTTTTAATGGACCTCAAGGTTTCTTCGGATAATGAGGCCAGAGGGAGATCAAAATCATGCAGAAAATCGGCTGTGACGATTCCCCCTCCACCTGAGAATGAGATAATGGCCGTTCCACCACCATTCTTACTGTGCCCGGTTTTTGAAAAACCCCGGAGAAGATCCATAAGCTCGTTAAAGTCATACGCCGGTATCACGCCTGATTGTTTGAAGGCGTGTTTCATGATTGCGTAATTTCCAGCCAGGCTGGCCGTGTGACTCACAGCTGCACGGGCTCCGGAAGGGCTCCTTCCCCCCTTGAGGACGACGACGGGTTTCTTGGTGGATCGGCACAGTTTCATGAAACGCCTGACATCGGTAATGGATTCAGCGTATAACCCGATAACCCCGGTGAGGGGATCATCTATCAAATATTCCAGCAGATCGGTTTCATTGACGTCACTCTTGTTGCCAATAGAGCATATCTTGCTTACACCCATTCCGCCCTTCTCGAGGATCATCATAAGAAAGATGGCGGAGAGCATGCCGCTTTGAACGACCATGGAAACATTGCCGGGAACCATCAGAGTCTTCCACAGATCCGAATACATGAAAGAAAATACATGTCTCGAATGACCGTCGAGAAGACCCATGCAGTTTGGTCCCCAAAGCCTGATTTTGTATTTGCGGGCGAGGGCCGAGCATTTTTCCTGGAGCTTTATTCCTTCTTCACCCACTTCCGCAAAACCGGCCGACTCGATAATGATTCCCCTGACATTTTTCTTCGCGCATTCTTCTATGACGGAAGGAAGAAATATGGCCGGAATGAAGTATATGGCAAGATCAAAATCGTGTGGGATGGATGAGATATCGGGATAGCAGTTCATCCCGAGGATGGAATCATGACTTGGATTTACGGGATATATCCTGCCTTTGTAACCGCCTGATATGTTGTTGAGGATGTGATATCCGCCTTTCATGGGATTGTCAGAGGCGCCGATAATTGCCACCCCGTCGGGATTGAAGAAGTAATTCATTCGAGTTAACTCCGAATCTGTATTTTAGAAGCCTCTTTATAAACAAAACAGGTGAATTGTCAAATGCTTTATTCCAAAAATGGCTCAATGATACTCTTCCCATTCCGGATAGCGCATGTCATCACACAGGAATCCATGGCATGGTGAGGGGTCGCCTGCTGGCGGAATTAATCCGGGGCCTTAGACGTGAAAAGAGTTGACAATTGCCGGCAATTATTTTATTCCTGAAAACTGGAGGAGAGGTAGTTTTACAGGAATAAGGTGTTGGACAATAAAATTGTTTGAAAGGAGAGGCATTATGCTTAAAAAGAAAAATGTTGTACTGTTTATTGTACTGTTTGTGGCTATGTCAATGGTCCTTATCAGTCCGGCGGCCGCTGCGAAAAAAAGTTTCTTCGCAATTGCCACGGGTGGCACGGGGGGTACTTACTATCCCCTTGGTGGGGTTCTGGCTCAGGCCCTGTCCAATAAACTCCCGAATGTTATTGTTACAGCCCAGTCGGGTAACGCTTCTGTCGCGAATTGTAACCTCATACGAAGCCACCAGATCGAATCGGCGTTTGTACAAAACAATGTTGCCTACTATGCGTACAACGGAGTCGAGCAGTTTGATGGAAAACCCGTTAAAAACCTGAGGGCCATCGCCTCTCTCTACCCTGAGACAATCCAGATTATTGCGAGAGAGGGAGCCGGCATAAAATGCGCAGAGGACATGAAGGGAAAGAAGCTGGTCCCGGGCGACAGAGGAAGTGGAACCGAAGTGGACTGTCTCGCGGTTCTTACAGGTCTTGGACTTACCTATAAGGATTTCGACAATGTTGACTGGCTCGGCTTTTCCGGCGCTGGCCAGAGGTTGAAAGACAGACAGGCCGATGTGGCATTTATTACAGCAGGATGGCCCACGGCTGCTATTACAGAGCTGGCCACCACATCGGATATCACACTTGTTCCGCTGAAGGGCAAGACCATAGCGAAGATCATCAAGGCGCAGCCCTTCTACGCGAAGGTTGTTATTCCGGCAGGTACTTACAAAGGGGTGGACAAAGATACTCCCACCATCACCACGATGGCCCAGTGGGTAGTTGATGCAGCTGTCCCGGAAGAGATGGTTTACGAACTCACAAAAGCCCTGTGGGACAAGGGAGCTTTTGTCCTGCGTAAAAAAGGTGGTAAGGCCGCAGCGGCTCCGAGCGGAGCTGAAATTATGGCGAAGGCACACGCCAAGGGTAAGGATGTTACCCTCAATACAGCGCTTGACGGTGTGGCGATTCCCCTTCATCCGGGCGCAAAGAAGTTCTACAGGGAAAAAGGTCTGATTAAATAGCAAGAGCATGATTTGGTAAGGAGGTTTCCGGGCACCGGTTTTCCGGTGCCCGGCCTTTTATGAATAAGACGAGAATCACCATCCTCTCCTCAGCTGTCGCCCTCTTGTTCTTCATTGCTCTTATTCCCTGTCATGTATTGCGAATAGAGGCGGCAAAGAAAGACCGAACGGTCTTTCTTCAGATAATCCGGCCGGGTTACGAATTTTCAACCAGTTACATTCATTCGGTTGAATTGAGTCCAGTCCGAGAGTACTTCAAAACAGACAAGAAGTTCAGGATCGTTCTCTATGAAACGACCTTCTCTTCCTGCAATACCGGCCTGCCAACGATTCTTTCTGGAGATGAAAAGATCTATACTGAAGCGGATCACCTGCGTGTATCCGACATGCGAAGGATATTGCCGGAACTTAACCTCTGGGTTAATGAAAAATATGATAACACCTTGACGCTGGGAAATGGTGAGGTAATCAAGCTCCCCTCTCTGGCGGGGGATACTCTGCTGAGGGTGACCTTAGAAAGATTGACATTTCTCGAATTATGGTATTTGAAAGCAAAAATGTTTGTATAAATTTTTGTATAAGGGGGGCTTTATATGGGACTGCAGGAAAAAGTGGCTATCACAGAAAATATAGAAGAAATTGCAAAATATGATCCGGAGTTCAGGTTCCGTAAGCTTTCGGGAATGACAATGAAGCTTGCCTTTTTTATGACGCAGGTTCTTTCGATATTCCATATCTATACGGCCGGCTTCGGTGTTTTTCAGGAATGGAGACATAGGGCGTTTCACCTGGCCTTTGTCCTTCCTCTTGTGTTTTTCCTTTATACGATAAGAAAAGACAAAACAGAATCCGGGAAACATCTTGCCTATGATGTAATCTACGGCCTTATCGGCGCCGCCATGACCGGTGCTATGTTTCGTGAAATACTGGAACTTTCAGGATTTGGCACACTTATCCTGGCGGCAGCCGCGTTTCTTTTTATCATATATTTTAAGCGCAGAGAGTTTCTGTCGAACAGGATTTTTATATATATAGACTTCATCGTGTTTTCCATAATGATAGTGGCGCTGACCTGGGGCGCACGCCTCGGGTTTCAGTATATGCACCTTGCTGAATCATTTGAGAATTCCGGCTTATCACTTTTCTTCTGGAGTGCTTTCCTGTTCGGTGTATTCTTCAGTATGATATTACTCTTTGCCGTTCAGTGGGTCAGGGCCCTGTTTGCCATGGTAAAGGGTAAAGAATTCGGCTATAAACAGGATAACATTCCATATTTTGATGTATTCTTTGTGATTCTTGCGGCCTTTATATCTGTGTATATATTTCTGGAATTCAACAGTCTCGTTATACGTGCGGGTATGCCTCTTAAAATAGATGTTGTTGTTGGTGCCTTTGCCTTTTTGCTCGTGCTGGAGGGTGCGCGACGCAGCATAGGGCCTGCCCTCCCTATTATCGCCTTTTTGGTTCTGGTGAACTGTTATCTCGGGCCATATTTTCTTGATATTCCCGGACTGAGTTTTTTCGCGCACAGGGGATATTCGATTGAGCGGATCATTGAGCACATGTATCTTGGCACGGAGGGTATATATGGCATCCCGCTCGGGGTGGTAGCCACCTTTGTGTTCCATTTCGTGCTGTTCGGAATCTTTATATCCAAAACGGGCCTGGGGCAGTTCTTTATGGATTGCGCGATGGCCATTGCCGGATGGTCAGCCGGCGGTCCCGCCAAGGTTGCTGTTATAAGCAGTGGCTTCATGGGTTCTATAAGCGGGAGTTCCATCGCAAATACCGTCACAACCGGGGCGTTTACAATCCCCCTTATGAGGCGTGTCGGCTATTCCCCTCAATTTGCCGGGGCCGTTGAGGCGGCTTCGTCAACGGGTGGTCAGCTGATGCCGCCTATTATGGGTGCTGCTGCATTTATCATGGCGGAATTTCTGGGGATACCCTATATCAAGATTGCAGCGTGTGCTGTTGTTCCCGCCATACTCTATTTCTTTGCAGTGGGCACCATGGTGCATCTCGAAGCCAAGAAACAGGGCCTGCAGGGGCTTCCACGAGAGACGCTGCCCAAACTGTGGAAGGTGATAAAAGATGGGTGGTTGCTGCTGACACCCCTTGTTATTATTATATATCTCCTGGTCACAGGAAGCAGCCCGTTTCTGGCCGCCTTCTGGGGAATCATTTACTCGGTTGCAACAGGCCAGGTACACAAGAAAACATATCCGCTGCTGATTACAATCTTCCTGTCGATTCCGTCTGTGCTGGTAAGGGTCAATCCGATGGAAGAGATTTCTCTCTTTTCAATTATCTGGTTTGCGCTGCTCGCCGCCGGATTTGTCGGAACATTCATCAAGACGGAAAGATCCTCCTGGCTTCCGGGACTGCTGCCGGCCTTTGTCCTGGTATGGTTGCTTTCATGGGGACTGGAGCCATCCCTCTGCTCATTCTGGGCGATGATGACAGTGATTGCTACAGGGGTCTGTTACAGGGAAAGTAAAATGAGAATACCGGATATAATGGACACACTGGAACTGGGAACAAAAAATGCCCTCGCCATCGGGGCGGCGTGTGCCTGTATAGGTTTTATTGTAGGGGCAACTACCCTTACCGGCCTGGGACTCAAGTTTGCGGCAGCGGTCATTGAACTCGCCCATGTGATAACAACCGTAGTTATGAACCTTGACGTACTCCATCTCCTGAGCGCGAATTCTGTCGCGTTGTTCTTCACCCTCATACTTACGGCAGTAGCATGTTTTGTCCTCGGCATGGGAATTCCCACAACGGCGCAGTATATAATAGCATCAATGATAGCCGCTCCGGCGCTTATGCAGTGGGGCATTCACCCGCTGGTATCTCACATGTTTGTGCTGTTCTACGCCGTTCTCGCAGACGTAACGCCGCCCGTTGCCCTTGCTGCCTATGCGGCATCGGGAATTTCCGGTGCCAATCCGTTTAAGACCGGATTTACCGCTTTCGGGCTGGCTTCCGCCGGTTTCGTCGTTCCATTTGTTATTGTGTCTGCACCCATAATTCTCTGGTTGCCGACGCTTCTCGACCCTGAAGCTTCATTTGACTATCTCAGATTCGCACATATATTTATAACGCTGCTGATAGGAGTGGTGGCCCTTGGAGCTACAGTGATAGGATATTTCAGGAGTAGGTCAACTCTGTTCGAAAGGGCGCTTACTGCAATTGCCGCCTTTACGCTTCTTTCGCCGGAGGTGTACAGTGATTTGGCAGGAATAGCCATACTGTCCGTTCTTTATTTAATTCAAGGCGGAAAAAACAAAAAACTGAAGGAGGAACAACAAGATGTCCAGTGAGGCAATACGAGTGGTGCAATATGGACTAGGGCCTATCGGAAGCGCCACGGCACGCCACATTATGGAACGTGAGGAGATAGAACTGGTTGGAGGCGTGGATATTGACCCGGCAAAAACAGGCAGGGATGTCGGTGAAGTAATCGGTATGGGCAGCCCCGTGGGATTTCCTGTGGAAAAAGACCTGTCTGAGGTATTGAAGAGAACAGGGGCGGACGTGGCGCTTCACACTACAGGATCTTTTTTTGATTTTTTTGAGTCTCAGATTATGGAAATCCTGGAAGCCGGCCTGAATATTGTCTCAACATCCGAGGAGCTCTCGTTTCCATGGCTGGCCCATCCCGATGCCGCCGCCAGGATTGACTCAGCCGCCAGACAGGCGGGCAGAACCGTATTAGGCACGGGCGTCAACCCCGGTTTTCTCATGGATTCACTGCCCCTTAATCTTACGGCCATCTGTCAGCGGGTGGACCGCATTGACGTGACGCGTCTCATGAACGCCTCGTTGCGCCGAGGGCCTTTCCAGGCAAAGATAGGCTCCGGGATGACAGTGGAAGAATTTAAGGCAAAGATGGAAACAGGACGCATGGGACATGTCGGACTTCCGGAATCCATGGGAATGGTATTTTCCACACTGGGCAGAAATCTGGTAAAATATGAATCCGGTGTCGAGCCGGTAGTAGCCGATTCGACGGTGAAAACCGATTACTTTGAGGTACAGCCCGGGCAGGTAAGAGGGCTAAAGCAGGTGGCCCGCGGTTATACCGGTGAGGGCGAATTTATGACACTCACCTTTATAGCCGCACTGGATGAAAAGGAGGATGGAGATACCATCCTGATTACCGGGAAACCGGATCTGGAAGTCAAACTGAAGGGTACCAATGGCGACATCGCGACTGTGGCCATTGCGGTTAATGCCGTGCGGCGTGTATTTGAGGCACAGCCCGGGCTGGTTACCATGCGTGACCTGCCAATAGTAACAAACTGGTAAGTAAAAACATTAAGAGACGAGGCTTTGTATGAAAAGATTGATTGATTTGTCAAAAGAAAAACTTCTCGAAAGGATATGGAAAGCAGAGCCCAAACTCAAGGGAATCCTTCGCAATGCCAGGCATGTGGAGGAAGCGAGGTATGTTTTATTCGATTATCTTGATCGTCTCGGAAGAGATCTGTACAACATGAAAGCCGATACACCCTTTGCGGATTTGAATGTTGTAGAGAGGAGAAATGCGAGAGAATGTATCCGGGTGTTCGCAAATACAATGCGGACAGAAAACGAGCATCTGACACATGTCTCACCCCTGGAGCTTCTGTATGATCTTGCGAATGATGAGGAGGGCGCCCTTGAGAAGGTAAATGAGGGGTTTCTGCTGGAATATGTTGCCCTGTTGGAGGGTATCAGAGGGAGATATGGAAAACACACCCAATACCACGAACTCCTGGAGCAGAAGGAAGGAAGAGCAGCCGCCATTGAACGATCTTCCCAGCTGGATGATTACGGAACGATGATGAGAAGATATTTCAAAAGATATAAAACAGGGCTGGATCCCAAGCTGGTAAAAAAGAGAGGGGAACTGAAACATAAGATTTTGAGTTATTTCGGAGCCGGAGAAAACGACTGGCAGGATTATCTCTGGCACATGAAACACATTATCAAGGATATACAAACCCTCTCTTCGCTCGTCAAGCTGGATGATGATGAAATGGAAGGGTTAAGGCTGGCGACGGAAAATCATATTCCTTTTGAAATAACGCCGCATTACCTGTCGCTTTTTAATGAAGACGGGCGAACATCTCATGATCGTGCCATTCGCGCGCAGGTTATCCAGAGTCCACGGTATTGTACCAATGTCCTCGCAAATCAGGGCGAGGGAAGAGACATGGATTTTATGGGCGAGCAGGCTACGAGCCCTATAGATGGGATCACACGCAGGTATCCACAGATTATTATTATGAAGCCATTCAATTCATGTCCGCAGATATGCGTTTATTGTCAGAGAAACTGGGAAATAACGGATATCGACGACAACCCCATGATGCCCCAGAGCAAGGTAGAGAAAATGATAGAATGGGGCCGGGAGGATAAAAATCTCTCAGAAATCCTGATAACCGGCGGAGATCCTCTTACGCTTAACAATAAGTACCTTGACTGGCTGATAGGAGAGATTGCGGGGATAGACCATATAGACAGGATAAGAATCGGAACGAGAACGCTTGCAACCCTCCCCCAGAGGATAAATGACGGGCTGCTTGAGATCCTTGAGAAATACCATGAGTGGGGGAAAAGAGAGATTGCTATCGTTACGCATATTGAACATCCAACAGAAATATGCCCGGAAGTCCTGGAAGCCGTGAAAAAGATAAAAAAACTGGGGATCAATATCTATAACCAGCAGGTTTTTACTTATTACAACAGCAGAAAGTTTGAGACGGCCCTCCTGCGCAAAGCGCTCAAGGTTTGCGGCATCGATCCCTACTACACGTTTAACTGCCAGGGGAAGGGTGAAACCGTGGATTTCAGGGTTCCCGTAGCAAGGATATTACAGGAAAATAAGGAAGAGGCAAGGCTCATGCCCGGCCTTGTCAGGACGGATGAACCGGTCTTCAATGTGCCGAGGCTTGGAAAATCGCACTTGAGGGCGTGGCAGGACCACGAAGTCATAATGGTTTTGCCCGACGGACGAAGGGTATATAGATTCTATTCCTGGGAAACAAAGCTTACAACGGCCAGGGACTACCTTTATACGGATGTATCCATTTACGATTATTTCAAAAGATTGCAGGAAGACGGCGAGAATGTTAACGATTACCTCGCCATGATGTATTATTTTTAGAGTTGTCAGGGAAATCTCGGAGATGTTGTAATTCAAGCACTTTGTACAGAGCTTCCCCTATCTTCAGACCGAGGGCGATGAAGTCGGGACCGTATTCCCGGCCTGTGGATGTGCGGAATGTAGCGCTGATCTTATTCAGGGACTTTAATCCCGCGGGGAAGTGATTTAACAGGGCTTCAATGGGGATATTAAGGGTGTCAGAAATATCCCATATCATTTCCGTGAAATTATCGGGTCCCCATCGGAATTTGTCGGCATCATACAGGGCGTCTGACAGGAGCTGAACGTCCGGGGTGGCAAGGGGGGTACATGGTTGAAAGGCCTCGTGATTTCCTATCGCGTCAACAACGGACTTTTGTTCCTTATCTGTAAGGTCAAATCCTTTGAGGATTTCTTTCGCCTCTTCGGCTCCTCGCCG
>CAZINZ010000021.1:0-13557 GCA_964540715.1 uncultured Syntrophaceae bacterium
AGCTTTGATATATTGTTTTCGATCAGATCAAACCGGTTTGTTTGACCATGAATATCCGCAACGGCATATATCTTCATTAGCTGCTTCTCCTGTTATGTTACTGACGGTCACGGAGCCAGGCCTGCACTCGTAACAGTTTTGTCAGAAAAAATAGTCGCTGTCACTATTTTTCAGACACTATTTTTCAGGATGTAGTCGAGCACTGGATCGGGTACGAGGTATTTAATGGATCTCCCTGCTTTTATCCGCCTTTTTATATCTGTGGAAGATATGTCGAACAGGGTCAGGTTTCTGAAGAATATGGAGTTGCCGGTGGGTCCTTTGAAGCCTTCCGCGGTGCTGTCATATTGAAACCTGGAGGCAAAATCGGGAGGGAGTACTCCGTCCAGGTTTTTTGTTTTGTGTCCCGGTCTGGCCATGACAACGAAGTTGCACAGTTGTACCAGCTCTTGCCATTCTTTCCACATCCGGATATCGTGGAAGGCGTCCTGGCCCAGTATGAAATAGAGCTCGGCGCCGTCCGGCGATGTGTCGATGAAGTGCCTGACGGTTTCGATGGAGTAGGAACGCCCACCCCTCCTGTTTTCTACGTCTGAGATTGAAAATGAAGGATTGCCCTCTATGGCCAGTCTGATCATCCGCTCCCTGTGGTGAAATGCGGAGATATCGCGGGGTGTTTTGAGCGGCTGCATGCAGGCGGGGATGAATATTATCTGGTCAAGGCGGAACAGTTCAAGTATCTCTTCGGCGCATCTCAGATGCCCGAGATGCACTGGATCAAATGTTCCACCGAAAAGTCCACACTTCATGTCCTTATCTGCCCGTCTCCATAGATTATGAATTTTGTGGTTGTTAATTCTTCAAGCCCCATGGGGCCGAAGGCGTGGAGTTTCGTAGTGCTTATGCCCATTTCCGCTCCCAGCCCCAGCTCGAACCCGTCACTGAACCTGGTGGAGGCGTTTACCAGTACCGTTGAGGAATTGACTTCATTCAGGAATCTCTGGGAGCTGTTGTAGTCGCGAGTTACGATGGCCTCTGTGTGAAGAGAGCCATATTTGTCTATATGCGCCATTGCCTCGTCAATACCGTCAACCACTCGTATTGCAAGGATAAGGTCAAGATATTCTTCATACCAGTCGGCCTCGGTCGCTCCGCCTATGTCAGGAAGGATGTCCCGGGTCCTGTCACAGCCCTTCAGCTTAACGCCTGCCTGATGAAAACTTTCAGCCATTACCGGGAGAAATTCTCCTGCAATACCGCTGTGTACCAGCAGGGTTTCCATGGCGTTGCACACGCCCGGTCTCTGGGCCTTGGCGTTGAGGGATATGTTGACAGCCATCACTATGTCGGCGCTCTCGTCCACAAAGATATGGCACACACCTTTGTAGTGTTTGAGGACAGGTATCCTGGACATGCTGACAACCGCCCGGATAAGTTCCTCTCCCCCCCTGGGGATGATGAGGTCAATATACTCCTCAAGTTTCAGCATTTCGTTGACCGCATCCCTGTCGGTTGTGGAAATTATCTGTATTGCGCTCTCCGGTATATCAGTTTCCTTCAAGACACCCTGCAATATCCGGGCAATGGCGATGTTGGAATTTATTGCTTCCGATCCACCTCTCAGGATAACGGCGTTTCCGGATTTTAGACAGAGGGCGGCCGCATCCGCGGTAACGTTTGGACGGGACTCGTAGATTATTCCTATTACGCCAAGCGGGATCCTTTTCTTCCCGACGAGCAGACCGTTCGGCCTTTTTCTCATACCGGTGATTTCCCCTACCGGGTCGGGCAGGGCGGCAATTTCCGCAAGGCCGTCCGCCATGGCCCGTATGGCAGCTTCGTTCAACGTCAGCCTGTCTATCATGGCGTCGGACAGGCCCTTGTCCTTCGCGTATTCAATGTCCCCGGCGTTCTCTTTAATAATGTGGTCGGATTCAGTTACCAGGACTTTAGCCATCTTCATGAGGGCCCTGTTTTTTACAGCTGACGAGATGTTTGCAAGAAGCCCCGCGGCCTTTCTGGCCTTATACCCTGTCTCGGTAATCTGTGTCTTGATATTCATTGTTCTGTCTTTCCGGTATTATATTTTCTCATTGAGAAGATTGAATCTATAGTATATGAGAAACCGTGTCAAGATTGGTGACTTTGCAATAAGTCCAATTGAGAGAATGGAAAAACAGCTATGAATGAAATATGCGTTAGTGCCGGGAAGAATGTGTACGAAGTTATACAGGATGGCGGCTTCGATTTTGATAAGGTTACCACTTTTGTCGGCGCTGCTTCAGGGCCGAGATGGCTTTTGGCCAGTGGCTTTGATCTGTCCCTTCTGCAAAATGGAGTGCTTGGCAACAGTCGTCCCGTGCTCCTCGCGGGCGCGTCGGCGGGTGCGATGCGCTTCGCCGCATGGATGCAGCCGGAGCCTGAAAAGAGTTATGAAAAGCTCATCGAGATGTACATCTCGATGGACTATACCAGGAAGGATAAGCCTGAAACGATTCTGCAGTCCATCCGCGATCTTATAGATTCATACATCGATGATGATGCCATCCCGTTTGCGCTGGCCAACAAAAAGTACCGTATGGCAATAATAACGGCTCGCGCCAAAAGTCTGGCCATTTCGGATGTAAAGTTGCTGCAGGGGCTGGCTGTCGGCACGGGATTTCTTTTCAATGCCGTAAACCGACGTCTGATCCATAAATTCTTTGAGAGGGTCGTGTTCCATAACAGTCCGGTCCCGCTCCCTTTTTGTCAGGATAACGATTTCAGAGGACTGACAATCGCCTTGAATGATATTAACTTCAAACACGTGCTCCTGGCATCCTCAGCGGTGCCATTTGCCGTTGCCGGAGTCAGAGATATCTATGGCGCTCCGAATGGCACGTACAGAGACGGAGGGCTCACAGACTATCATCTCAATCAGAAATATGCCGGTGAAAAGGGCACGATTACGTTCATGTTTAATCATCAGAAGCGCCTGATTCCCGCGTGGCTGGATAAGGGGTTGAGATACAGACGACCAACGGGAAGATGTAAGGAAGATCTGTTGATGGTGTATCCATCGGAGGAATTCATACGTAAATTGCCTTATGGGAGAGTGCCTGATCGGGTTGATTTTAAAAGGTACGCCGAGAACCTCTCCGGGAGGATAAGAAACTGGCGGCATGTGGTTCAATCCTCGAAGTATCTCGGGGAAGATTTTCTGGAGCTTGTGGAGAGCGGGAAACTGCGTGACCATGTAAAGAAGCTGTAAGGTTCAGATTTCAGGGTTCAGGGTTGTTGACCCTTGATGTCATATATTTCCACACCCGTTGGAGGAATGAAGTCGAACAACTTATCCGGCGGGTTGCTGTTGAATCTGATATTGCTGAATATAAGTCTGGTAGTATTGTCATACATATCGGTAAAGGCACATTCTATAATGCGGTAACTGTCCTTGTCCACGGTGATCAGGAGGGTCTTGATCCCGGCTTCGTATTTGCGCGGTGTAAGAGCCATGATGTAATTGCCTTTTTTGTCCATGGGACCGCTGCTGGGGAAAGTTGTTTCAAAGTCATCCTTCAGTCTTCCGATGCCGGTGAGGAATCTTATTGTCATCCTTGACGACAGGACCTTTTTGGCGTCCTGGAGATAAACGATATTGTCATCCGGTATGTACAGCCACGCCTTCGACGGGTTTATAATCAGCTTCTTCATGGAAGGTTTTGTGTAATCCCACAGCATCCTTGCAGGTTTCTTCAGATAAACCGTGCCTTCCTCTCTTGTTGTCCGGTCTACTGACCTGATGGTTGCTTCCTGTATGAAATTCGCCTTGAAATCCTTCGTGTGATCATACGCCGTCTGAATTTTTGCGGCCAGCTCATCAACAGACAGGGCACTGGAGCAAGCCGTTGCAGCCGGAAGGATCATGGCCGGAATGAGGGACAGGGCCAGGAAGAATTTTCCCCGATGATAATATTTATTGATAAACTGGGTCATGACCTGACGTATAAGCATGTAATAACGATGATATAGTCTCAAGTATTGGATATTATTCAAATACAATCTACTGCCTAATCTTTGGGCAATGTGGTAAAAGGGGTTGACAACAGGGGGTTTACATGTCTTGTCAACAAGTCTATCAACAGCCTTGTGCACACTTCTGTGGAAATCAGAACACGGGTTGATGAGCTCTTCTCGAGGAGGAGGATTTACGAGATCTTCACCCGCCAGCCGAATGGGTCTTCTTTTTTTCCATACTGGATTTGCAGTATTTCATTGTACAGCTTTTCTGTCAGCGGGCCTGAATTTCCGCCAGCGATTTCATGGTCTTCCCCCCGGTAGTGGATCTGTCCCACGGGCGACACAATGGCGGCGGTTCCGGACGCGAAGGCCTCTTTAAGGGTTCCTTCGGCATTGGAGCTCAACATTTCATCCATTGACAACTGTCTCTCAACGACGTTGATGCCCCATGATCTTGCCAGTTGGATCACGGAATCACGCGTAATTCCCGGGAGGATGCTTCCCGAGAGAGGAGGTGTTATCAGGTCATCTCCTATGACAAAGAAGATGTTGCTTGTCCCTACCTCCTCAACATATTTCCGTTCGCTTGCGTCAAGCCACAGTACCTGAGCGCAGCCCTTCTCCACTGCCTCCTGGCTTGCATACAGACTGGCCGCGTAATTGCCTGCCGCTTTGCAGTTTCCCACACCTCCCGGAGCCGCCCTGACATATTTTTCGCTCACGAATATCCTGGTCGGGCTGAACCCTTCAGGATAGTAAGCTCCGACCGGTCCCGCAATTATATAAAACAGGTATTTATCGGATGGGCGCACCCCGAGGGCTGCGTCTGTCGCAATCATAGTTGGCCTGATGTACAACGATGAGCCAGCGCTGCGTGGTATCCAGTCTATATCGAGAAGCACGAGTTGCTTCATTCCCTCCATGAAGAGGTCTTTGTCCATACTCGGCATGCACAGCCTTTCCGCGGAACGGCTCATCCGGTTTATGTTATCTTCCGGCCTGAACAGATAGATGGAATCGTCTTCCCCTCTGTAGGCCTTCATGCCTTCAAATATCTCCTGCCCATAGTGGAGGCACATGGAGGCTGGATGAAGAGGCAGGGGCCTCACGGGCTCAATAGAGGCGTTGTGCCATCCCTTTTCACGGTCGTGTTCCACAATGAAGAAATGATCGGTGAATATCTGTCCAAATCCGAGTCTGGATTCATCTTCGGGTTTTGTTTTCATGCGCTCCGGATCGATTTTATTTACCTTGATATCCATTTTGGCCTTCCTTTCAGAAATGGGTGCATTTCCCGATTATCCGAGAGTTTTGAATGACTATCATTTTTTGTCATTTTGTCCGCAGGGAAAATCCTGACAGGACTGCATCATTAAGACTTTTCAACGACGGCGGCCATTGCTCGCCGCCGCTGCTCCCTGAAATGACAAAATTCAAAACTCTTGTATGGTCAAGGCAATACACACAAATGTATCTGCCTGTCAAGGGCAAAAAATCAGATCGCGTCTCTGTCAAGAGTTCTGTACTGAATGGCCTCAGATATGTGGGACTGGCGGAGATTCCTCTCGTTCTCAAGGTCCGCGATGGTTCTGGCCACCTTCAGGATTTTGGTGTAGGCCCTCGCGCTCAGACCAAGCCTGTCAACCGCCATCTCAATCAGTTTCTTTGAATCTTCGTCAAGGACACAGTACTCTTTTATTTGCCTGCTGGACATCCTGGCATTGCACAATATGCCGCTTTTGAATCTGCCAAGCTGGATATCCCTTGCCCTGTCTACGCGTGTCTTTATCGCCTCCGATGTTTCCCCGCCGGATTCCTTCGATAGATCTTTATACCTTATGGATGGCACCTCCATGTGGATATCGATCCTGTCAAGCAAGGGGCCGGATATCCTGGCTCTGTATTGCCTTATCTGGCGGGGAGTGCATGTACACTGTCTTCTGGTGTCTGTGAAATATCCGCATGGGCATGGGTTCATGGCGGCCACAAGCATGAATCTGGCAGGGTAGGTTGCTGATGCTGAAGCCCTCGATACTGTGACAGTGCCGCTTTCAAGTGGTTGTCTCAATACCTCCAGCACATTTCTCTTGAATTCCGGCAGCTCGTCGAGGAAGAGGACGCCGTTATCGGCGAGGCTTATCTCTCCGGGTCTTGGAATTCTTCCTCCACCCACAAGGCCCGCGTCGGATATGGAGTGGTGAGGCGCGCGAAATGGTCTCACGGCGAGGAGAGAATCTTTTTTGCTGAGCAGTCCGGCTACGGAATGAATCTTTGTGGTCTCGATGGCTTCTTCAAGCGAAAGGTCCGGCAGGATCGTCAGGAGGCGCTGAGCCAGCATGGTCTTGCCGGAGCCGGGCGGCCCGATCATTATTATGTTGTGCCCTCCGCTGGCAGCCACCTCCATGGCCCTTTTAGCCTGATTCTGACCATTCACTTCGCTGAAATCGAAGGGGTAGTGGAGGTGCCGGGAGAACAGCTCGGCTATGTTTGTCACCATGGGTTGAATTTCTTTTGTTCCGTTAAGGAATTCAACCACATCATGCAGATAATCAACGGCGATTACATCTAACCCTTCGACCATTGCGGCTTCCCCGGCATTTTCCCTTGGAAGCACGATCCCTTTCAATCCCGATTTTGCCGCCTGAATACCGGCCGGGAGTGCCCCGTGAATGCCTTTGACGCCTCCATCCAGTGACAATTCGCCGGTAAACATGTATTCGGTGAGCCGATCCTTTTCTATTATGCCCTGTGCCGACAGGATGCCCACAGCTATCGGAAGATCAAAACCTGTCCCTTCTTTCTTGATATCCGCCGGGGCGAGATTTATGGTCACTCTGTTTCTGGGGAACCTGTAGCCGGAATTCTTTATGGCGGATTTGATCCTGTCTTTGCTCTCCCTCACGGATGCATCGGGGAGGCCTACTGTGGAGAACTGCGGTAATCCTCTGGATACATCCACCTCCACATCAACCGGGTAGGAATCTATACCAATTATGGCGCTGCTCGTTGTCTTGACAATCAAACCGGATGCCTCGCAGGAATATTTCCAAGACTGTTCTTTTCTGACCTCGTTGATGCTATTGGATGAAGATGGTTATGGCAAGGATTTTTTATGAATGTGTTGTCTGAGTTGTTGTGCTACACATTATTCTACATTATAATCTCGACAAGTCAGGATTATGGAGCTTTTTCCGAATCCACCAGCGTAGATGCCTGAAAAAAATCAGACAGTCAGGAGCCGCTTTTTTATGAAACTTTCATTGCCACGCAGCAAGACGAAGCTTATCTGTACGATTGGCCCGTCGTCTCATTCCGAAAATGTTCTGAGGGGTATGCTGGAAAGCGGTATGAGTATCGCCCGTCTCAATTTTTCCCATGGGACACCTGAAGATCATAAAAAAGATATAGAGTTTATCCGCTCAGTCGCAGCGGGTATTAACCGGATGGTGCCGGTCCTTGTCGATCTCCCGGGACCGAAAATAAGGGTGGGCATCCTCGAAAATGGAGCAGTTTTTCTCGAAAGGGGGAGTGTCGTAACACTTACGACGGAGAAGATCCACGGAACAGGAAATATTATACCGGTGACCTACAGGAGGCTTACCGAAAGTGTTCATCCTCAGAGTGTAATCTATCTCAACGATGGATTTATCGAACTTGAGGTCATCGAGGCAGGGAAAAGCGAAGTTGCCTGCAGGGTAACCTCGGGAGGCCAGCTGCTTTCAGGAAAGGGTTTGAATCTTCCGGGCGCGCGCCTCTTTGCAAGCTCTCCGACAAAAAGAGACCTTGAACTGATGGGATTGGCCCTCGATGAGGGGATAGACACTTTTGGCATCTCTTTTGTCGAGTCGGCGGAGGCGATTGAGCGTACAAGAGAGTTCGCCCGGAAAAAGGGCAAAGATATATATATAGTGGCCAAGATTGAGAGGGCCGGCGCTGTGGACAATATAAACAGTATCCTGCAGGCGGCTGACGCCATCATGATTGCGAGAGGAGACCTCGGGGTCGAAGTGCCGATTGAAGAGGTTCCAGCGCTGCAGAAAGAACTGATAATGAAGGCAAACATGGCAAGCCGTCCCGTTATTACGGCAACACAGATGCTTGAATCTATGGTGGAAAACACAAGACCCACACGGGCCGAGGCCACCGATGTGGCCAATGCCATCCTTGATGGGACAGATGCCGTCATGCTCTCCGAAGAGACGGCGATAGGAAAATATCCTGTCGAGACGGTTTCAATGATGGCGCGTATTGCCGCTGTCACCGAAACCAGGCGAAGGACCATCAGGTCTTCAGCCTTTATCCGGAATCTCCTGCATGAAGATCTCCGCAAAGGACAAATTACTGTGCCCGATATGATATCTCTCAACGTCTCTGAAACAGCAAGTGCGCTGAATGCGAAGTTCATAATAACCCCGACAGAAACAGGGGCAACGGCACGGCGTATCGCCCGGTTCAAGCCGGAAGGCTGGATCATAGCCTCCAACCCCAAAAAGAGTATATGTGATTTTCTCTTCTTTTCCTATGGAGTTCATCCCACCGTTATGGAAACGGCTCACACCGGGTGGTGTGACAGTATCCTCGGTAAACTGAAAGAGAAGAAGCTCGCCCAAAGGGGCGAATATGTAATCATGACGGAAGGCAGATTTTCAAAAGGGGAAGGAAGTACCGATTCTCTGTCCATCATCACTGTCTGATGCCGTCCTTTCCATGAGGGCGGATTTGTGATGGGCTGTCTGACGGGAATTAGCCGTTCATCGGTTGGATACTATTTTCAGAAGGGGTATCGGATTACAGGTCGCTCTGCTTTTTGAGGGCCTTCGCCTCTTTCTTTTTCTGTTTTACCAGCGTCTTAGTCAGCTTTTTGTCATGCTTGGCCTGCTCTTCCGGGGACATTGCAGCAGGGGGTGGTTCTTCCATTCGGGGGGCGTCTTCGATACGTCTACTGCTGGTGATGGGCGGTGTTTCTTCGCTTGTGGGAGACGAGCCCTCTCTTTTTAGACGGGCTTTTTCCATCAGGTCTTTGGCGAGACTTTTGCCGAACTGCCCGATGAAACCGGCCAGCAGAACGATCAACACCCATTTGGCGATCCTGAGATAATCGAGGTCAGGCATTAATGTGCCCCTCCTTCGGTGTGCTCAAAAACCGGTCTATGATCAGGTGCGCGATTCCCTGTGCGTCATCGATGTCGAGGCAGGGGACATTGATCTCCATCGGTACATCGCTGGCGACGGCAAACAGGTTGTCTTCTTTTGAACAAAGCATCTCCCGTTTCAGGACGGAGCGGAAGACCTCTATCTTCGGGCACGGGTTCCCCTTGAATCCTTCCGAGAGGACAATATCGACATCATGAATGTACTGATCTCTCACCTCCGCGATATCGAGGTCTCTCTCGGGCTTCTCAATAACGGCAATCTGTTCGGGGGATGACATAACGGTCATTCGCGCACCCGCCTTCCTGTGGCGCCAGCTGTCCTTTCCCTCTCGGTCGATATCGAAGCCACGGTGGCTGTGTTTGATTGTTGCTACACGCCAGCCCTTTCGTGTCAGTTCCGGTATTATCTTTTCGATCAATGTGGTCTTACCGGAACCCGATTTACCTACAAAAGATACTACAGGAATCATGTTTCTGTTTCCTCCGGACGCTTTACGCGTTTAATTTTCCTGTCTATAAATCGAAGGAAAGGGCGCATATTCGGCGTGCCGCCACCCTCCGATATAATCTGCATGATCTTGTGAGGATCCAGTATCGCGGAGCCGCCGAGATGTGTTACCGGAGTCTCAGCGAATGCCTCACCGAACATGGGTGTGGAGGGTCCCATTATTGTTACGTGTCTTGGATTTGCGAGCCCGTTGAGAACTTCCTCGATGGTATTATTCAGAAGCGAGGTAGCGGTAATGATTGCTACACTGCATTCCCCGAGAATGTTGTCTATCTCTTCCCTGCCCGGGATTTCCATGCGATTCGGATCTTTTTCGATAATGTGAAGATTTGCCCCCGTTTTCTTTATTCGTTCCACAAGGGGGCCAAAATATCCCACCATGGCCACACTGTCCGCGGAGGACAGGTTCATCAGATCTATGGAATCCCTTTCCGGTTCTTCGGCAATATCGGGGCAGATTATCGCGTTTGCCGTGGCCAGACCCAGCGCCTTTTCCAGGGGGTTTCTGCCACTGACGAGAAGGTCTAAAAGTTTTGAAGCCTCAGATCCTGCCAGTGTTCCTGCTTTGTTGAAGGTTTCACATCCGGGTGGCAGCTCATTCCTCAGCAGGGCGGAGAGTCCCGGCCTGCCCCCCTCCAGCAGCACCCCGACATAGCCCAGACCGATTCTTGCCTCTTTCACACAAAGTTTTTTGCTCCTGCTGTACAGGTGCTCATGGATATGCCGGGATATGTCACCCATCTTTATCATTTTGCTGTCCTTCCGATATAGGTCGTTTGGATAAAGATTTTTATACCTCGCCGACAATATGTGCCGGGCAAGAACCTGGTGACATCGTATTATAGTGTCAGATCATCTGCAATCATTAAAAATAAAAAGGGAATAACCCCTAAAGAGCTATTCCCTTTTACTAACCGGTATTATTTCTTATTCTATTATTCTATAGGGTAGTCTGCCTTTAACCATGCCTTCCAGCCACCAGCCATACTTTCCACATTTGTATATCCCATTTTTACCAATGTACAAGTGCTGAGGCAGGAACGGTCACCTGAAATACAATAGCAGATTATGGCGGTATTTTTATTGGGGATTTTTTTTGTTACTTTAAATTCCAGGAGGCCACGTGGAATATTTACTGCTTTTGGCAGGTGACCTTTTTTGAACTCTTTGGCTGTTCTCACATCAACAATAAGCACCTTCCCTGAATCTATCGCTGCCTTGGCATCTACAACCGAGATTTCTTTTATCGTTTTCTTGGCTTCCTTTACAAAATCCTTGGAAGTCATACCTGCCAGACAGTAAGAGGATAATGAAAGGGTAAAAAGTAAAACAAAGAAAATAACCAAACTCTTTTTAACGAACATATGTTTACGCATAACGATTCTACCTCCGAAAATTTTTATACTCAGTATTGAGTACAATTTTTAGAGAATGACATATTCTTTGAAGAGAAGTCAATCATATTTTCTGATGGGATTTTTTTAAAATAGAGACCGAAAAAGCCAGACTGTCTAATATAACCATTGATAAGATTTAGTAATTTTGTTACGTTACTTAAAAAATTAAGGGTTTAATACCGCTGATTTACTGTCTTACTTCTTGACTCCATTCTCCAACCTGTAGTAAAAAGACCCTTCTTTCCCATTTCGGGATTACTTATATGATTAAAAAATTACATAAATTATTTTCCTCTGTAAAACTCGCCATCTTTTTATTCCTTTTTCTGGCAGCTACTTCTATCCTGGGTACAATAATCCAGCAGGGCCTGTCTATGGAAAGGTATAAAGCTCTCTACAGTCCCGGTGTATTCTCTGTCTTAAAACTTTTCAATATATTCAACATGTACCATTCATGGTGGTTTACGACTCTTCTAATCCTGTTATCAATAAATATTATTGTATGTACATTTAAACAGGTTCCCCGCATTATTAGACTGATTTCTCCGGAAAAAAAAGAGGTTGATGACAGCATATTCAAATCATCGCAGATTCGGAAAACATTCCAGAGTCAGAAAAGGCTGTCAGATATTGAGCGGCAAGCGGAGATAATCATAAAATCTCTCGTTGGGACCCCTGTAAAAATGGTCAGAGATGATGCCATCTATTTTCAGGCGGAAAAGGGAAAGTATTCAAGACTGGGGATGATCTTTGTTCATATCAGCATTCTTCTGATACTGGCTGGCGGATTGACAGGGACCATCCTGGGGTTTAACGGTCAGATGAATATTGTTGAGGGGGAGAAATCTGATACAGTCACACTGTTTGGAGGAGAAGGAACGAAAAAACTCGATTTTGACGTTCGCTGCGATGACTTCACTGTCGAATTCTATGAAACAGGCATGCCGAAAGAATACAAAACCGATTTAACAATAATGAATGATGGAAAGAAAGTTGTCTCAGGAACAATTAGAGTGAACCATCCCTTTATTTATCAGGGACTGAAGTTTTGCCAGGCAACATATGGTATTGCAGGCGTGAGCGATTTTAAGGTCGTTACAAAAAACAACGGAACGGGAGACGAAACCGTTTTGAAACTGAACATGATGAAGAAAGTTTCTCTCCCGGGTAGCAATGCTTCCTTCGCAATAGCCAGATTTGTAACCGATCACGGTGGAATGGGTCCTGCGGTGCTGGGTGTTTTACTTGAACCGGGAAAGGCACACGACATATTCTGGATATTCCAAAATGGGCGCAATCTCAACCAGCAGCAAAAGGGTGATTTTGCCTTTACATTGCAGGATTTCAGCAGACTTTATTATACGGGTATTCAGGTCAGCAAAGATCCGGGGGTACCTCTTGTATGGATCGGATTCTGTCTCATTATGATGGGTTTCATATTGAGTCTGTTTTTCACCCACAAGAGGATATGGTTAAGGATTTCAGGTTCACAGGATAAATACGAAATTTCTATTGCCGCCAGCGTTAGTAAGAACAGGAAAAGCTTTGAAGAGCAACTGGCAGGACTAACCAGGGAGGCTGCAGTAGAGCAAACAAAATGAACGACACCTTTCTTATCAGTATAGTGACATTCATCTATTTTTCCGCTGCCTTTGTTTTTCTTATTTCTATCGTTTTCAATAAGAAATCTGTGGATAAATGGGCATTGATAATCACTGTCGCCGGATTAATACTCCAGACGTCGGCGATAATTATACGCTGGATTCATTCGTACCAGTTAGGCATAGGACACGCGCCTCTTTCAAATTTCTATGAGTCCCTGGTATTCTTTTCATGGTCGATTATTTTCGTTTATTTGATAATGAGAAAACGATATCAGAACAATCTCTTTGGTCTTCTCTCTGCTTTTTTCGCCTTTTTAATATTAGCGTATCCCTCCTTGTCCGGCAATGTAAACTGCGCGATCCAACCCCTTATCCCCGCCCTTCAAAGCAACTGGCTGATAAGTCATGTTATCAGTTCTTTTCTCGCCTATGCCTGTTTTGCCATCGCGTTTGGAACGAGCGTTCTTTACCTGCTAAAGATCAAGATGAAACCAAACATGCTTCCCGATGCACCTTTTTTAGACGAAGTAACCTACAAAATGATATCAATAGGTTTTGTATTGTTAACGCTGGGTATTATTACGGGGGCGGCGTGGGCTGACAGGGCATGGGGACGGTACTGGGGATGGGATCCGAAGGAAACATGGTCGCTCATTACGTGGCTGATTTATGGTGCTTTTCTTCATGCACGCCTTGCCAGGGGGTGGAGAGGCGTCAAGATGTCCCTGGTTTCAATAATCGGTTTTATTGCCGTTATTTTTACTTATCTCGGGGTTAACTATGTTCTTTCCGGCCTTCACAGCTATCTTTGATATGATGCTGGGGGGAATTTTTTCTGTGCAGTGTTTTTTGATGTTTGGTGTTGATTTTAATCAGCACAGTTTGTTATATGGTTA
>CAZINZ010000021.1:13657-18425 GCA_964540715.1 uncultured Syntrophaceae bacterium
GCTGTGGCTCCGTTGGAGCCATACGAAAAGGTGCAGATAGACACAGACTTCCTGGATGAAGATGAAGATGTGCACGGGCAGGTGTCCTGCGAAAAATGCCACGGCGGTAATCCTGAAAGTAACGATTATAAGACAGCTCACGAAGGAGTGGTAAGGGATCCTACGTATCCTGATCCTTCAAAGACCTGCGGCGAGTGCCATGCAATGGAGGATGAGAGTGGTCACCCGGAAATAGCAGGGAAAAGCAAGACCAGCTTTCATATGTCTCTTGCTCCTTTCAAAAATAAAATATATCTCAGGGCAAATCCGGATTCCTGTGTACGCGACAAGATTGACAATGCTATGGGGACAAATTGTTCGGCATGCCACAGCAGTTGTGGTCAGTGTCACGTCAGCCGCCCTGGATCCGTTGGTGGTGGATTCATCGATGGGCACCTTTTCCAGAAGACACCTCCTGTAGAGACAAACTGTACCTCGTGTCACGGCAGCAGGGTTGGAAAAGAATTCCATGGAGAGAATAAGGGAATACCGGCTGACGTTCACCATGCCAAGCATGGAATGGCTTGTAAGGCATGCCACACAGGCGATGAAATGCATGGAATCGGCATGGGTAAGGAGCCTTTCGACCGGTACGAAGTTGCAAACCGGGCAAAATGTGAAGACTGCCATAAAATGGCAGGCTCTGAAAAAACGGAAGCTGATAAGCAGGGTAAAGATCTTGTGCACCCAGACCATGCTATTCACCAGGGTAAGGTAAGCTGCCAGGTCTGCCATTCCATGCCATACAAAAACTGTTACAGCTGTCATGTTGGCAAGAACGAATCGGGTGCACCTTATTTTGAAACAGCTCCCTCAAAAATGGATTTCAAGATAGGCCTGAATCCGAAGACTACTGAGAAGCGGCCGGAAAAATATGTGATCGTTCGCCATGTACCGGTAAACCCCGGCCTGTTTGATTTTTATGTCAAGGATGCCTTGACTAATATGGATGCGGCTCCTACCTGGAAATTTGCCACACCGCATAACATCCAGCTTAAGACTCCACAAAATGAAACCTGCCGTGCGTGTCATGGAAACAATAAACTCTTCCTGACAGAGAAAGATCTTGAGTCATGGGAAGTCAAAGCAAACAAAGATGTTGTTGTACCTCTTAAACCCGCTCCGTCCGTGAGACATAACTGGCTGGAACAGTCTGAACTTCACCTGAAAAAGGTGGATTGTCTGACGTGTCACGATCCTTCATTAAAATCTCCCATAAGAGATTGTCAGCAGTGTCACGCAAAAGACAGCATTCTTCTGACGAAAGCCGAAAGTGCTCCGGAATATTCTTTAACAAACTGGAACTTTACAAATAATGAGCTTATCGAAAAGGGCGATTATGTTGTGGGAAGCAACCGGATACCGGCCCTCGATGTTATTGGAATCCTGCTGTTAATTTTAACGTTTGCGGGATGTGCAATACACGGCATTCTAAGATTTATCAGCAGAAGGAGAAAATAATAAAATGTCCGAGAAAATTTACTTGCATCCAATCACCGAGCGTGTATGGCACTGGATACATGCCATCCTGGTTATATTATTAATATTATCCGGTACTCAGATACACTGGCCGGACAGTGCTAATCTCTTTGGAAGTTTTTCAAATGCCATATCTCTACATAACTGGGCGGGAATATTGCTGGCCTGTGATTTTTTCCTGTGGTTATTGTACAATTTGATCTCCAGACGTGTGTCGCATTATATTCTGAGAAAGGAAGATATACATCCGGGCATGATTGTGCAGGCTAAATTTTATGCCTATGACATTTTCAAGAACAGGCCCCACCCCTATTTTCCATCTGAGGACAACAAATTCAATCCATTGCAAAAAGCAACCTATTTCAGCTTCATGTTTTTCATGATGCCCCTTCTTCTCATAAGCGGCATCCTCTATATGTACCCATTTTATTTTTCATCATTTATCGCTTTTCTCGGCGGTTTAAAAGTCGTGGCCCTTTTCCATTACATTATGGCTATCATATTTACCGCCTTCTTCGTTGCTCATATCTATCTTGCCACTACGGGACATACGATCTTTGCCGATTTTATCTCTATGGTTACAGGATACGCCGAAAAGGAAGGGCATTAAAGGGCGATTCTCCGATTTACTTCTTACAAAATATATTTATAAAATAATCTTGACATTTCGTTGAGTGATTGTTAGGAGCTACCTCGTATGACCGCTGGTCATTTATAATATCATTCTCTCCGATCCGCTTTTTCTAAAGAACATATTCCATGAAGGGTGGACAATGGGTATGGCTGGAAACGGACATGCCTCCCATGTTTGGAAAGGGGACTGACTAAGTAATAATGTTCTTACCAAAATTTTTAAGGAAGGAGTGTATGCTATGGATGTTAGCAGAAGAGGTTTCTTAAAGATCTCCGGTACCGCGCTGATGGCGAGTGGAATCGGTATCAATCTGAAGCCGGTGACAGCTCACGCGCAGCCGCTGAAGATTAAATACGCTAAAGAGACCACAACGATCTGTCCTTACTGTGCAGTTGGATGCGGAATCATTGTATCCACCAGGGGCGGAAAAGTCATAAACACGGAGGGAGATCCTGATCATCCTGTAAACAGAGGTTCGCTTTGCACGAAGGGTGGGTCTATTTACCAGCTTTCGCAGAACAAAAATCGTCTCGACAAGCCGCTCTACAGGGCTCCTTATTCCGACAAGTGGGAAGAAAAATCCTGGGAATGGATGATAGACAGGATTGCCAGGAATGTAAAGAAGAGCAGAGATGACAGCTTTGAAAAAAGAGACAGCAAGGGACAGGTGGTCAACCGTACGAACGGCATAGCATCCGTCGGAAGTGCCGCCATGGATAATGAAGAATGTTTCATCTATCAAAAATTATTAAGGGGGTTAGGTCTGGTATATATTGAACACCAGGCCCGTATCTGACACTCCGCTACTGTTGCGGCTCTGGCAGAGTCGTTCGGACGCGGTGCGATGACCAATCACTGGATTGATATAGAGAATAGTGATTGTATCCTGATTATGGGAAGTAACGCGGCTTCCAACCACCCCATTTCATTTAAGTATGTTACAAAAGCCATGGATAAAGGCACAAAGATGATCAATGTGGATCCGAGATTTACGCAGACATCTTCAAAGGCCGACATCTATGCATCCCTGAGGTCAGGGAGTGACATAGCCTTCCTGGGCGGTATGATTAAATATTTGCTGGACAATAATCTTATCCAGGAAAAATATGTACAGTATTATACCAACGCTCCATTTCTGGTAAATCCGGAAATCAAGCTTCCGGGAGACAACGAAGGCGTTTTCTCCGGCCTTGTGGACGCGAAATACGATAAATCTTCGTGGTCCTTTCAGACGGACGCGAAAGGGGTAATTAAAAAGGACAAAAGTCTCGAAAATCCCAACTGTGTTTACCAGCTTCTGAAAAAGCATTATTCGCGGTATGATCTGGATATAGTATCCCGGATTACCGGCACGCCGAAGGAGAAACTTCTTGAGGTCTATAAGGAATATACGAAGACCGGCAAGGTAGGAAAAGCCGGTACAATCATGTATGCCATGGGCTGGACCCAGCATACTGTAGGTGTGCAGAATATCAGGGCGATGGGCATCATTCAGCTTCTCCTTGGCAACATGGGCGTGGCCGGCGGTGGTGTCAATGCACTCAGGGGTGAGTCCAACGTACAGGGTTCCACTGATCATTGTCTCCTCTTTCATATCCTGCCAGGGTATCTGAAGACACCGAAGGCATCTCAGCCTACACTGGCCGCTTATGATGCAAAATATACACCCAAAACGAAGGAGCCGAAGAGCCTTAACTGGTGGAAGAATTATCCGAAGTATGTGGCAAGTCTTCTGCGGGCCCACTATGGAACGGGTGTTTCTCTCGAAGATGCCTATAGTTATCTTCCGAAAATTGATGAAGGTATTAACTACTCCTGGCTGAGCCTCTTTGATGCAATGTACAAGGATAAGTTTACCGGATTCTTTGCATGGGGGCAGAATCCCGCGTGCAGTGGTGCCAGTTCCAACAAGACCAGACAGGCCATGGCCAAACTGGACTGGATGGTTAATGTCAATATCTTCGATAGTGAGACAGGTTCTTTCTGGAAGGGACCTGACATGGACCCGAAAAAGATAAAGACAGAGGTCTTCATGCTTCCCTGCTCCGCCTCGATTGAGAAGGAAGGAAGTATCACGAACAGCGGTCGCTGGATGCAGTGGAGATACAAGGCGGTTGATTCGCCAGGGGTCGCGATGCCCGATGGTGAGATTATTTCGGAGCTTTACTACAAGCTCAAGGAGCTTTATGAAAACGAAGGTGGTCCGCTCAAAGAGGCCATCACAGAGATGACTTGGGATTATGGTCCGAAGGGTCCGACTGGCAAGATTCGTCACCTCGACACGCACTATATCGCAAGGGAGATCAACGGTTATTTCCTTAAGGATATAACAGTCAAGGGCAAACTGTTCAAGAAAGGTACCCTCGTTCCAAGCTTTGCGTATTTGCAGGATGATGGTTCAACCTCATCAGGGAACTGGCTGTACTGCAATTCCTATACGGAAAAAGGGAATATGGCCGCGAGGCGTGGAGGGAAAGACTCTTCCGGTATCGGTCTGTATTCCGACTGGGCGTGGTGCTGGCCTGTAAACCGCAGGATCATATACAACGGAGCTTCCGTTGATCCCGATACAGGCAAACCGTGGAACGAAAAACTTCCCGTTATCTTCTGGAACGG
>CAZINZ010000021.1:18525-21147 GCA_964540715.1 uncultured Syntrophaceae bacterium
CATGAGGTCGGGATTCCATGGCACTATGGATGGATTACCACAAAGATGAGGGAATACGTGCATGGTGACAAGAAGCCGGAGGTTTTTACCTTTGGTGATTCCGCCAACATTCTGACACCTTACATCGGAGATGCCAATACCATGATCCCGGAGAGCAAGGCCTTCATGGTAAATGTCGAAAGGAAGGAGGTGTAAGCCATGTCTGAGAAAATCAAACTATGTGATCTTTCAAAGTGTACCGGTTGCAGAGGTTGTCAGCTGGCATGCAAGCAGTGGAACCAGCTGCCGGCGAAACAGACCATCAATACCGGGACATACCAGAATCCGCCTGATCTGCAGCCAAACACCTGGAATATTATAAGATTTCAGGAGATATCTGATGGCAATGGCGGGGTTGACTGGCTGTTCAGGCATGATGCCTGCATGCACTGCACCGACGCGGCCTGTGTAAAGGTCTGTCCGAGTGGCGCGCTTCATCATACGAAATACGGCACGGTGGCCCTCGATGACAGCAAGTGTATAGGATGCAAGGAATGTGTCATGGCGTGTCCATTTGAGGTGCCCAGATATAATCCTGAGACAGACAAGATTCTCAAGTGTGATATGTGCTATTCCAGGATAGATAACGGCATGGAACCGGCATGTGTCAAGGCCTGCCCCACCGGCGCCCTTATGTTCGGCGACAAGGATGAGATGCTGAAGATGGCATATGAGAGGGCCGGAGAACTTGGTGGCGATGCTTCCGTCTATGGAGATAAGTTTGTGGGTGGAACTCACATGATATATGTCCTTCCGGAAAAGGCCGCCGTTTATGACAGGCTTCCCGAAAAACCGAGAGTGCCTCTCTCAGTTATTGCCTGGAAAGACTGGCTCAAACCACTCAGCCTGCTCGCGGCGGGTGGCGTAATTGCGGGATCCTTCTTACACTACATCACTCATGGTCCCAAGGACACAAGCGGTGATGGGGATCAGGCAAGCAGGGAAGGAGGCGAATAAGATGAAAAAAGGAATGATAAAAGTATCCGACGGATTTGAGAGGATAGTACACTGGACCATGGCCATTTCCTGCCTGATCCTTATGATTACGGGTCTGGGAATGATGTTCCATTCGTTCAATTTTCTTGCGATTCCTGTTGGAGGATTGAAGAACCTGAAGCTGATTCACAACTTCACCGGTCTTGTGTTCATCCCGTCACTGCTCTTCGCTATATTGATATGGTGGAAGGAGGCGGGTGTATTCAAGTTTCCAGAGGATCTGGAGTGGATTATGGTGGCGGGTGGTTATCTGTGGCATGTGGACAAGGTTCCCGAGACAGGTAAATATAATCCCGGCCAGAAGGCATTTTTCTGGGCGGTGGCAGGCTTCGGCCTCGTTATGATTGTTACCGGGCTGGTCATGTGGTTTCCGCTGGGTCTCCCGATAGAGTTGGTGCGATGGATGTACCCCCTGCACGCGCTTGGATTTTTTGTTATATTTCCATTTTTCTTTATCCATTTGTATCTCGGTACGGTTGGTGTCCCCGGTTCTGTGTCAGCTATTCTGACGGGGTGGGTGACCCGATCCTGGGCTGAAAAACAGTGTCCGAAATGGTTGAGGGAGATGGAGGAATCAGGAAAACTGGAAGTTTCAGAATAGACACTTTATGCTGAAAAACCTGTTGAAAGTAAAGGGGGTTGCTCAAATGGGAGCACCCCCCTTTTTACGGTGAAAGAAAGTCTTGAATTTATAAGAAAAAGAATATATATGGGCTGCTTGTTTTAAAACCCCAACAGAGGTGGAGTATGGCAGAAGTATTAAAAGATACACTGAAGACCATTGACGGGTATAAGCATATGCATCCTCATTATGGGGAATTGCTGGATATCCTTGAAGAGGTGCTTATCCTGAGAGAAAAATATCGCCGCAAGGTGACGGGAGACATCTTCGGCGTAGATGAATCGCTCGTAGAGAAAAAACTTGCCGGGGGATTGCCTCTTGTGGATTTTCCCGAGGGGGAATTTGATCTCGAAGAACCGAGGGAATATTTTATCGCTCTTCTCGAAATAGCCCACAAAAGGGCCCTGGAGGAAACTGGTGGGATAATACAAAGAATGAAAGATGGAGAACTGAACTACATGGAAATGGTCCGCAAATCTTTCATGCTCCAGCCGGATGAAGATGCCCCGGATGATGACGAGGAAGAGGGCGTCTTTGATCTGCTGGGCTTTCTTGTTGAAGAGAGCCTGAGGCCGGCACTGGAGGTCCTTTCGGACAAATACAGAGACGTAATCGCAGGGTCATCATGGTCTGAGGGGTACTGTCCTATATGCGGCCGGGAACCAAAGATATCGGAGCTCAGGGAAGAAGGGGGAAAGAGGTTTCTTTTCTGCGGTCAGTGCGGGTTTGAATGGCTGTTCAAACGCATTCGGTGCCCCTTCTGCGGGAATGAAGATCAACAGACACTGGCCTATTTCACTATAGAAGATGAAGAGAAATACCGTGTCGATGTTTGCAATGTCTGTAATAAATACATAAAGGCGGTTGACTTCAGAAAAGCCGAGAAAAAACCTAACCTGGATGTGGAAGATATAGCGACACTGCACCTCGATATACTGGCCGACGAAGAAGGGTACGAATAATCA
>CAZINZ010000021.1:21247-29214 GCA_964540715.1 uncultured Syntrophaceae bacterium
GAAAGTTAATAATGCATGATGATGATATTTCCAGGGTAATCGAACTGATTGCGGAGACCCTGAAAGCCAAAAGACTTCCCATTGTTTCAGAGCTTGCCGAACAGAAGAGCACCCCTTTTCAAATCCTCATTTCCACTCTCCTTAGTCTGAGAACCAAGGATGAGGTGACCGAGGTGGCCGCCCGGGGGCTCTTTGCGCTGGCTTCAACCCCTTCGGAAATGTTGGAGCTTTCCGAAGATCAGATAGCTGCCGCCATCTATCCTGCGGGTTTTTACAGGAAAAAGTCAAAGACGATTCTTCATGTCTGCAGGGATCTGGTTGAAAGATACGACTCCCATGTTCCTGACAGCATTGAAGAGTTGCTGAAGTTGAAGGGGGTGGGGCGAAAAACCGCCAATCTGGTTGTCATACTGGGATATGGTGGAGAAGGTATATGCGTGGACACGCATGTCCACAGGATCTCAAACCGCCTTGGCTACGTTATGACGAAGACACCTGACGAGACGGAATATGCCCTGAGAGAAAAACTCCCCCGGAAACACTGGACGGAATATAATACCATCATGGTTGCATTTGGAAGGAATATCTGCCGGCCTGTTTCTCCCCTTTGCAGCTGGTGCCCTGTCTTTACCCACTGTCAACGACGGGGAGTTACTAAAAGCCGTTGACGCTTTTTGCATGCAATTCCCTGTGCCGGTTGAAAAGTTTGAATAACTATCGGGATTGTTGTGGGGTCCGTATTCATCGGGCTGGGCATTGCGGCAGGGCTTGTTATCGGAATGGGACTCAATTGACAATCGCTGGCAGGCACAGATCTACGACTTTATATACTGAGCATTTTCACCAAGATAGCATCTGCCATCGTCGGTCACACAGATTATCTCTTTCAGAACCAAGTGCTGCAATGCCTGCGGTTTATAGTCTCTAACGCCGAAGTGGAGAAGACCCTTTCTCTGGACATAGGGGAGGGCGGCGGCAGACTCGGAATCGTATGCATTCCTGTCCTGAAGGTCTCTGATGATTGCGAGACACGCGCGTTTTGTTTTCCAGACAACACCAAGCTGGGCCAGGACGAAGGCAGCTACCAGAATAATGATACATATAACAAGGTTCATAAAATCACCCGTTCAGTGAAGTGTTCAAGAAAGAACACTTCACTTTGTAGTTTCTTGCTTCAGTGTCCAGATTGTACCTTCCGGTGTATCGTGAACGATTATCCCCATTGCCGAAAGTTCCTTCCTCAGGCTGTCGGACCTTTCCCATTCACTGGAGGCCCTGGCCCCTTTTCGCTCTTCCATCAGTCTTGCGGCTTCTTCGCTGAGTGTTTCCTCTTCGAAATTCATTACGCGAAGGATAGAATTTATTCCCCTCATGGTATCAAGAATCATATCCCGTTGCTTTGCGTTGAGCTGCCCTCCGGCCAGAGGGATGTTAATTTTTCTGACAAATTCAAACACACAGGCAAGGGCGACGGAGATATTGAAGTCGTCATCCATCGCTTCGGTGAAGCCATTCTGGATGTCGTAGATAAGCTGATTCGTGTCAGTGAAGCCGTCTCCCGGAGTAAAGCGTATCAACCTTTGTGTGAAGCTGTTCAGTCTTCTGATGGTATTGCGTGCGGTATCAAGCGCGCCGAATGAGAAGCTTAGGGGTTTTCTGTAGTGGGAGCTCATGAGAAAATATCTGATCTCCCTTCCGGAGTATCCTTTTTCCTCAAGGTCGCTCACTGTGAAGAAATTGTTTGTAGATCTGGACATCTTTTTGCCTTCCATCATGACAAGCTCGGAGGCAAGCCAGTAGTTCGCGGGGTTCTTCCCGGTGGCGGCCTTTCCTATTGCCATGACGTTCTCACAGTGCGGGAAGATGGTATCGGAGCCGCTTATATGGATATCGAAGGTTTCCGCCAGATATTCCATTGAAAGGGCCGCGCATTCAAGATTTCGGCCCGGCCGAACATTTCCCCATCTGGTCTTGAAAAATATGCCGTTCTTCAGCTCCGCCAGGGTTGACCTCTTCAGGAGGGTAAAGTCCACAGGACTGTCTTTTTCATAATCATCCTGATCTACTGTTTTTGAATGTCTTACGTTTGCCGAATCTATATTTGATAAGACTCCATAGTCATCAAGCCGCGATATGTCGAAATAGACAGACCTCAGCTTTTCGTAGGCATAACCCTTTTCCACGAGGCGTTCAACCAGCCTGATCATCGAATCGACGTTTTCGCTCGCTACCGGGCAGGTGTCATCATGGCTGATATTGAGTTTGTCCAGGTCTCTGAAGAATGTCTCTGTGTTCCCGTTCGTAAACTCCCTGATATCCATGCCGGCCTTGTCGGCGGCGCTTATTGATCTGTCGGAGAGGTCTATTATGTTGGAGACGTGTTTGACCTTGTGTCCCTTGAATTCCAGATATCTGGCAATCATATCCGACACAACGAAGCGTCTGTACGTTCCTATGTGTGGGACCTCGTGAACTGTCGGCCCGGATGAATGCATAAGGATTTGATCCGGCCCTCTCTGCCTGAAAGGTTCTCTGGTTCTGCTGAGTATGTTGTACATGTGAAGTGAGGCATCCCCCTCGACGGCGAAGAGTGGCGTGCTGAGATATCTCTCTCCGCTGTCCGGAAAGATTACCACAATTACCCCCTTCTCCATCTCTCTGGCCTTTCCCAAAGCCACGTGCATCGCGGCGCCTGAACTCATGCCGACGAACAGCCCTTCGGTACGGGCCAGGGTCCTGGCCATCTCAAATGCGTCCTCATCCAGAATATTGATTTTATCACTGAGGCATTTTCTGTCAAAGATTCCCGGGCGATATGACTCTTTCATGTTTTTGAGACCCTGAATTTTGTGATGGAGGTAAGGTTCAACCCCGATAATTTCTATATCCTGATTATATTCCCTCAGTTTTCTGGAGATGCCCATGGCGGTGCCGGATGTGCCGAGGGATGTCACCACCATGGTTACCTTATTACCGGTCTGCCGCCAGATTTCTTCGGCAGTTCCGTGGTAGTGGGCAAGAATATTGTCTTCGTTGTTATGCTGATCGGGAACAAAATATTTATCGGGATTTTCCCTTAACATCTCATAGACCACTTCGATTGCCCCATCGGTACCGAGAAGCGCGGGTGTCAGGATCAATTCAGCTCCGAAAGCCCTTAAAATCTTCTTCCGTTCCTCGCTGGCCGACTCTGAAAGCACAATGGTGATTTTATATCCCATTGCAGCCGCGACAATAGCGAGGCCGATGCCTGTATTTCCGCTTGAGGCTTCGAGAATGATTTTCTCTCTCGTGAGCTCACCCCGCTCCAGTGCCTTCTCTATCATGTAGAGTGCGATCCTGTCCTTCACCGATCCGCCCGGGTTGGTCCCCTCCAGCTTTGCATATATCTTTACATTTTTGTTGGGATTAAGATTGCGTATCTCCACAATGGGAGTATTTCCGATCAGATCCAGGATATTATTGTAGGGCTTTTTCATTGATTGAAGGATGGGCTTTTGTGCTGTTTAACCATCAAATTTCGGTATGGGGATCTTTACGAAGGGAACGCCTTCTTCCCTGAGGGATTCCTCTTCGGTTTTCGTTGTAGTGCCCTTTATATTTCTACTGTCTTCCTCGCCGAGGTGTATCTTAAGCGCTACATCTGCAAATTTGCTGCCCACGTCTTCAAATGTCTTGTTAATGTATTCATGGAACATCTGGAGGTTTTTTATAGGAGATATATCATTCTTACTCTTACTCGATCCCCTTGTCTGCTTTCCCATAACAGTAATGGAGGAAGGAGCAATATCTATGCTCAGACTTCCGCACACAGGACATGTGACGAGATTTGTCCTTTGCTGCTCTTCAAAGGCTGATCTGTCATTGAACCATCCCTCAAATATATGATTATTTTCACACTTAAGATCGTAGATTATCACCCGTCCCACTCCTTTTGTGTAATTAAATACTTTTTTGATGTTACCCTTGAGTCAATATCATGAACCCAGGCCCGAAACAAGCCGTGATGCTGTTCCGGCAGATACAGATCCCGTTAAGTACTTGGATTGTTGAGCAATTAAGTGGTTATGTTTAAATGTATATTTGTTATTTATCAAAATAACCGGACATCTGCATTCTGAAATTTATAATTTACTGAAATTACAGCGGGTGTTTTCCAGCTCAACCACTCAGCACTCAACTGTTTGACTATTTGAAACAAGAGGGCGCCTTCATTTTTTTATGGACATTTAGAAGCAAATTATATAGTCAAGGGCCTTGTCGGGATGTGGCCCAGTCTGGTAGGGCACTGCGTTCGGGACGCAGGGGTCGCGCGTTCAAATCGCGCCATCCCGACCATTTTTTTTAGCTCTCCTATCCGACAGCACCCGCCATCGAAAAGATCGGGAGATAGAGGGCTATTATCGTACCACCCACGATACCGCCGAGGAACACCATCATTATTGGTTCAAGCAGCGCAGTCATGCCGTCGACCGCCACATCAACCTCGGAATCATAAAAATCGGCGATCTTTTCCAGCATGGCATCAAGGGCGCCCGTGTTTTCACCGACCGCTATCATTGAGACAACCATGGAGGGGAAGATCCCTGCTTCCGCCAGCGGCTCCGCAATGGTCCTTCCCTCACTTATGCTTTTTCTTGTTTCCATCAGAGAGTTTTCTACGACCTTGTTACCCGCCGTCCTGCTGACGATCTCAAGTCCGTCAAGTATCGGGACGCCGCTGCTCATCATGGTGGACAGGGTCCGTGAGAATTTTGCCACGGCAACCTTTTTGAGCAGGATGCCGAAGACGGGTAACTTAAGCACGATGCGATCAACCTGAAGCCTTCCCATCTCTGTTTTGTAATATTTCTTGAAGGCAAAAACGGACAGGATCATTGTGCCCAGTATATATAATATGTTGTTCTGGACAAAGGCGCTTGCGTCAACAAGGAATTGAGTTGGGGCCGGCAGCGCCGATCCCATGCTTGAAAACATCTCATCAAAGACGGGGACAACCTTGTACAGGAGAAGAATAACGACCGATATGGCAATTACGAGTACGGTAACCGGATAGGTCATAGCCCCCTTGACCTTCCGTTTCAACTCCATTGCTTTTTCCATATATGCGGAAAGACGATTGAGGATTACGTCCAGGATGCCGCCAGCCTCACCGGCAGCAACCAGGTTTACGAATAGATTGTCAAATATATCAGGATGTTTCTTAAGGGTGTCCGAGAGAGAACTGCCCCCTTCAATGTCTTCTTTTATAGATTTAATAATCTTTGCAAAAGTCGGATTCGGTTCTTCCTCACCCAGCAGGTCCAGACACTGGATGATGGGAAGTCCGGCATTGATCATGGTAGCGAACAGGCGCGCGAATATAACCACGTCCTTTTCCTTGACCTTTTGCTGCATAAAAGGGATGTTTTCAAAAAGATCTTTGGGTTTTTTCTTGATAGTTCCGGGTTTGATGCGCTGTCGGCGCAACTGGATTCTGACGCTGCTTTCATCCGGAGCATCTAATTCACCCTTTCTGGGCTCTCCCTTTCTCGTTGTGCCTTCCCACAGATATACAGGCATGTCTACCCCCCTTTCCCCTTTAGAGAGTTTCGATTTAGATTCATCTCATACAGAATAATGCCGCCGGCTACAGAGACATTCAGGGAGTCGATAGCGCCGGTTATGGGTATGGAGATCAGAAAATCACATTTCTTTCTGACAAGCGGCCTTATCCCCTTCCCCTCACTCCCCATTACGAGACCTGAATGGCTGCTGTACTCCAAATTGTGCAGGTTCTGCCCGCAGCCGGTATCAGCTCCATATATCCAGAACCCATCTTTTTTAAGCTTGTCGATTGCCCTCGATATGTTTACCACCTTGGCAACAGGGAGGTGCAGGACCGCCCCCGCAGAGGCCTTGATTACAGGGGGCGTGACCGAGGCCGCGCGATCTTCCGGGATAACAATACCATCCACACCAAAACAGAGGGCCGTTCTTATCAGTGAGCCGAGGTTCTGGGGATCCGTGATGCTGTCGAGAACGAGGATTAAAGAGTTTTTTCGGGATTTACAATCGGTAAGGATATTATCTATACCGGCATAGCGGTACTTTTCATGTATGCAGACAACGCCCTGATGATGACTGGTGCCGGCGGTGACATTCAGGTATTCCCTTTCTCTATAGGTTACCGGTATTCCCCTCCCGGTCGCAATTTCCAGAATCTCCCGGATGTCGCCCTGCTTTCCGCCCTTGAGCAGGATAATTCTTTCAATTGTTCCGCCGCTTCTCAGGGCCTCGGCAACCGGATGAACGCCATAGATTGCCTGCATTTGTTTTCCTCCGGTATGAACATGGGGATCGCTCAATGAGCAAGCCCTTCAGAGATCTCTTCGGTAATCATGTCCGCGGCGACCGCGGGGTCATCGGCCAGTCTGATTGGTCTGCCTACTACGATGTAATCTGCACCCATAGCAACAGCTTCTCTCGGGGTCAGCACCCTTTTCTGGTCGTCGCCTTCCACCTTATCGCTCAGCCTTATGCCCGGGGTTACAATGACAAAGTCTTTTCCGCATGCCTTCCGAATCGGGATTACATCCTGTGGGGATGCCACAACTCCAGAGGCGCCTGCATTCCTGGCTGTTATTGCGAGTTTCACGGCAAGCTCCCCGGTGGAGCATTTGAATCCCATCTCTTCAAGATTCGAATCATCCAGACTTGTCAGGACTGTTACCGCTATCAGCACGGGAGGGACAATTCCCATGGCAGCCGCAGTGTTTTTGACGGATTCGACTGCTCTTTCCATCATTGCGCCACCACCGAGCGCGTGTATGTTGAACATGGAAACGCCCAGTCTTACAGCGGCCTCGGCGGCCATCGCGACGGTGTTTGGAATGTCATGAAATTTCAGATCGAGGAAGACATTTCCACCCCTTTCCAATACACTTGCGACAAAAGAAGGGCCGAAACGGGTGAACGCCTCTTTCCCTATCTTGAACATGCCCACATGCCCTGTCAGGAGGTCGACCAATCTTATGGCCTCATCCATATCCCCCTCCGGATCAAGGGCGAATATCAGTTTGCTTCGGCTGTTATTATTTGGTAGTTGCATCTTCTATGACATCCGTACTGCTCTCTTCTGATTCAGTGATTTGAACATCTGCCGACCGGGCACTGAGAATCTCAGGATGAACGTATTGAACTTTCCCTTCCGCAATTTCCCTCAAGGCGGTAACGATTTCCAGGTTGTTTGTCTTCTTGCTTAAGGGTTTTGATCCTTTGATTAACTGCTTAGCCCTTTGAGTGGTAAGGTGTGTCAAGGCAAACCTGTTCTTTGCTTTTTCCAGAGAATCCTCTACTGTAACTCTTGCCATGCGTTATATACCTCCGGTTATACGATAAAAATTGTTTATCCTGGGCTGTGCCCGGGCCGTTCTGTTCTTCTCCGCCATGTACACAGATCTCATTATATTAACAGAACTGTTTACTCTATCATTAAATATCACATAATCATACCATTTATTTTCACGAATCTCTTCCATTGCCCTGTCAAAACGCATCTTGATAATATCGTCGGTCTCCGAGCCCCTCTTTCTTAATCTCTCCTTCAGAATTTCTTCAGATGGGGGCATGATGAAGACGAAGACACCATCGGGATAGATTGATTTTATATTGCCGGCCCCACTGGTGTCTATATCGAGTATGATGTCGCAGCCCCTGAGGATCGGGTCTTCAATGTCCTTTTTCAATGTTCCGTAAAAATGGCCGTAGATCTCTTCCCACTCTACAAATTCACTTTTTGCTATCCTGTCCTTGAAGTCATTTTCGGAAATAAAGTGGTAATCCTTCGCGTCTCTCTCGCCTTTCCGTGGGGGACGTGTGGTGCAGGACACTGAAAAACGCAGATCGGGGAATTTATCGAGGAGTCCCTTGCAGATAGTGGTTTTACCGGCACCCGAAGGGGCGGAAATTACAATAAGGAGTCCCGG
>CAZINZ010000021.1:29314-38184 GCA_964540715.1 uncultured Syntrophaceae bacterium
TATTCGATATTCTGCACCTGTTCTCGCAGCTTTGCAAGCTCCGTCTTTATTTCTATTACATTGCCTGATACTACAAGGTCGCTGCTTTTGGAGCCTATGGTATTAATCTCCCTGTGCATCTCCTGAAACAGGAAATCCATTTTCCGGCCTATGGCGGAATCACTTTTCAGCATCTCTACGGACTGTTGTATGTGACTCTTCAGGCGTACTATTTCCTCGGTAACGTCGCTCTTTTCGGCCATTATAGCGATTTCCTGGATCAACCTTGACTCATCGCAGGCGATATTATCCGCCAGTTCCCGGACCCTTCCCGAAAGTCTTTCCTTGTATTCGTCGGCCACCTGTGGAATCCTTGATTCCAGTTCCTTTATGTATTCGCCGATTGCATCAATACGCTCCACGAAATCTTTGTATAAGAGACTGCCTTCAGCCTGCTTCATGCTTATCAGGGAATCGATCGAATCATCCAGCGCCTTGCGGATTGTATCCCACGCCTCTTCAGCATCAATCCGGGTTTCCGACGAATAGATGCCGCCCTTCAGATTGACGAGCATATCAAGGGTTATATCATCGGTGAGATTGAAAGATTTCCTCAAACCGGTCAGCAGGTCATAATAGCTGCTGATCAGGGGGATGTTCGCCTCGAGTGTATCTCCACCATTTACGCCGGGGTCTGAATCAATCCTGATGTTTATCTCAATTCTTCCCCTTGAAATCCGTTCGCTAACCCGTTTCCTGATGTTTAACTCAAGAGGGCTGATGAAAGGGGAAAGCCGGATGCTGCTTTCGAGGTTTTTGTGGTTGAGGGATTTGATTTCAACGGTCAGCTTTTTCCCCGCCAGCACAGCTTCCGCGCTCCCATAGCCTGTCATACTTCTTATCATAGAGGTGTCTCCTTGTTTATAGCTCACAATTCACGGTTATCCGCACCGCGGTTTATGGTCGGCTGTTTTCAAATCTCCTGAACCCTGAACCTGAAAGGCGTACCGCTCCCTTATATTATTGAACATGGCTATCGTGCCTTCGTCTGAATAATCAGGGTAGGTCCATTCGAGCCCACGGAAGGTATGTTTTGTGAAGATGAGGGTAAGATCGGCATATATGCCATCTCTGATATGGGGGCGGTGTGTGTAGGCCTTTCCCGTGGCAAGTACCAGATGGGCTTTTGATATATACCCCGGATCAATATTGACAATTCTGTTCTCGTCCTTCGTAAATTTATCTTCCAACCTGTTTGTAAAAAGTTTTATGTCCGTGAGTGTATCAGGGGGCACGAGGGTTTCGAAAGAGATAAAACGTCTGACAAGAGAAGGACCCAGTTCCATAGCGTAGTAATCGGTGTATTCAAAGGGTGTCAAGGCACTTAGATAATCAATTTCCCCGAATTCATCCGACATGGCTAATATGGTTTCGTTCATTATGTCCCTGTTCCCGGAAAATATGCTGGATATAACCTTGACCGGTTCAGGAAGAGTTGGTCTGCTCATAGCGTTTTCGTCAATTCATCCTGGTAGACCGGCGACGTGCCCACCTTGCCGACAGCGATGCCGGCCGCATGGTTGGCAATGAAGGATGCCTCCCTGAACGTTGCTCCAGCCGCGACACAGAGGGCAAACACCCCTATTACTGTATCGCCCGCGCCCGTTACATCGAAGACTTCTCTTGCGACAGTTGGGATATGCGTGACTCCGCCATCATTTTCAAAGAGACTCATCCCGTCCTCACCCCTTGTAATAAGAAGGTTCCTGAAGTCGAATTTCTTCATGAGGGCCTTGCCTCCTTCAGTGATATCATCACTGCTTTCAAGCTCCATGCCGAGAGCACGCTCTGTCTCCTGGTGATTGGGTGTAATCAGATCACATCCGTGATAAAGGGAGAAATCACTCTGCTTGGGATCGATGCACAGGATTATTCCGTTGCGAGAGGTTATTTCCCTTATCATCCGGATGAGTTCCTCTGAAAAGACGCCCTTATTGTAATCCGAGATAATAACCGCACCCAGATCGTTCTTTGTCGATTCTATATACGCTATTATCCGCTGGAGGCTGTCCCCGGCGACCGGACTCTTATCCTCTCTGTCAAACCTTACCACCTGCTGGTTATGTGCGACGACCCTTGTCTTGACTATGGTGGGGCGTTTATCTTCAACGATGACTCCGGCGGTATCTATGTTCATCTCTTTCAGTTTGCCAGTCAGCCATCTGCCCATGTTGTCCGATCCGACGATGCCGGAGACGGCAACCTTTCCACCAATGGAGAACACGTTATTCAACACATTGGCACAACCACCAAGGAGAAGGCTTTCAGATGTGACCCTTACCACTGGAACCGGGGCCTCCGGTGAAATTCGAGATACCTTCCCCCAGATAAACTGGTCAACCATGATGTCACCGACTACCAGTACTTTCGAATGGTGAAAACGGCTGATAATATCGAGTGCCCTCACTGTGCTTACGATGTTTCCCATTATGCAACGCCTTTCAATACTGCAGACGGCGAAAAAATCATTTCGCTTGGACCCCATGCGTGTCTTTGACGTACGAACAGGCCAGCATGCTATTATTATAGAGTTTTTTTGTCAATCCTTTTTCTCAAAACCCTTGACTAAAAACAGAAAAGGATATAGTTATGATTGCTTTACGATTGAGGAGCTGCCGGATGGATGATAACAATGAGCTGTTGAGGAAGAAAAAAGAAAAGATGGATTTCCTGATAAACATGGGAGTCGATCTTTATCCGAATGATGTAAAGGTGACCACTACCGCTAAATCGGTGATCAAACGGTTTGGCGATATGGATAACGAGGAGCTCAAAGGGATTGAAGAAAAATTTGCGCTGGCTGGGCGTTTGATGGCAATACGCAATTTCGGCAAGGCCGCGTTTGTAAATATTCATGACAGGGATGGAAGAATACAGGGATACATTGCGAGAGACAAGGTCGGCAAAGACATATACTCGATATTCAAAAAATTTGATGTGGGGGATATAATTTTTATTTCGGGGAGCCTTCTTAAAACGAGGACCGGCGAACTGACCGTTGACGCCGATGAGATACGACTCCTGTCAAAGTCAGTAAGGCCATTGCCGGAAAAATGGCACGGCCTCACCGATGTCGAGGCCAGGTACAGACAGAGACACCTTGATCTAATTATGAATCCCGCCGTCAAGGAGGTCTTTTATACAAGAAGCAGGATCATAAAACTTATTCGCGATTTCATGCAGGAAAGAGATTTTCTTGAAGTGGAAACTCCCATGATGCACCCAATGGCCGGAGGCGCGGTTGCCCGACCTTTCAAGACATATCACAACACACTGGATATGGAACTCTATCTGAGGATAGCGCCGGAGCTTTACCTGAAGCGTCTTATCGTTGGAGGACTCGAAAGAGTCTTTGAGATGAACAGAAATTTCAGAAATGAGGGCATTTCAACCTTTCACAATCCGGAATTTACCATGATGGAATTTTACCAGGCCTTTGCTACTTTTGAGGACCTGATGGTTATGACGGAAGAAATGATAACATTCGTTGCCATGGAGATATTCGGCTCTCTCAGATTTGATTATCAGGGCGCGCAAATCGATCTTCGCCGTCCGTGGCAGTCGCTGACCGTGAAGGAAGCCATACGGAAGTATTCGGATGCCACGCCGGATATCCTGGAAGAAAGGGCAAAGGCCGCCCAATACGCGATAAGTATAGGACTGTCCGTTGAAGACGATGAACCACTGGGGAAGATTATAATGGCCATATTTGAAGAGGTGGCGGAGGACAGACTCATTCAGCCGACATTTATCACAGGTTATCCCGTAGAGGTATCACCCCTTTCGAGAAAAAGTGCCGATGACAGCGGTTTTACCGATCGTTTCGAGTTATATATCTGTGGCAGGGAGCTGGCCAATGCCTTTTCAGAGCTCAATGATCCAGTGGATCAGAGAAACAGATTTGCCATGCAGCTGAAGGAAAGAGAGGCTGGAGACAAAGAAGCCCATGAAATGGATGAAGATTACATCGCCGCCCTGGAATATGGCATGCCCCCAACCGCGGGCGAAGGGATAGGGATAGACCGGCTCGTGATGCTCTTCACCAATTCGCCATCCATAAGGGACGTCATACTCTTTCCACACATGAGGGCAAAAGCGAAATAACAGGGGCGGAGTTCGGGAGATTTTCAGCAGGAAACTGGAGCTGCAGGTTGGGTTGAGGTACGAAACCCAACGAAAGATTTTGGTCTAAAAGCTAAAAGCAAAAGCTTTTCCGGGTTAAGTGTTGCGGGTTGGAAAATATGTCATACGAGTTTTTCATAGGTCTGCGTTATCTCAGGGCAAAGAGAAAGCAGGCATTCATATCAGCCAATACATTCATATCTGTGGCAGGTATCTTCCTCGGGGTTGCCGCGCTCATTATTGTACTGTCGGTTATGAACGGGTTTGAAGTCGAGCTCCGCGACAAGATACTGGGAATAAATTCTCATATTGTCCTGATGAAATACAGAGGAGGAATGAAAGATTATAAACGGGTTATGGAGGACCTCAAGTCTGTTGACGGTGTTGTGGCCTCCACCCCGTTCATTTATGGCCAGGCCATGCTGAAAAATAAAGAAAGAGCGACGGGCGTAGTTCTGCGAGGCATGTCAACCGAGACGTCGGCCAATGTGATAAATCTTGGAAAGATGAAAGAGGGGGATATCGATTCTCTCTCAGGCAAGGGAAACGATACAGGCCGGACAGGTGTCATCATAGGAAAGGAAATGGCGCAAAATCTTGGAGTGTTACTTTTTGACACTGTGGAAATATTGCTGCCTATGGGCATTACAACCCCTATGGGGATTGTACCCAAGATCAAAAAATTCAGTGTAGTGGGCATCTTTGAGTCAGGTTCATACGAGTATGATTCATCACTGGTATTCATGTCGCTTGAGAACTGCATGAAGTTTCTTGGTATGAAGGATACTGTCACCGGGGTCGAAATAAAGGTGGATGACATCTACGGGGCAGGCCGGATCGCCAAAGATATTGAAAGAACTTTTGGATATCCCTTCTGGGCAAGAAGCTGGATGGAAATGAACAAAAACCTTTTCTCGGCGCTCAAGCTTGAAAGGAGGGTGATGTTTATCATCCTCAGTCTGATTGTTATTGTCGCCGCCTTCAATATAATAACCACACTGATTATGACGGTTATGGAAAAGGCCAGGGATATAGCAATACTGAAATCAATGGGCGCCACGGCAAGAGGAATCATGAAAATATTCATGATAGAAGGAGTTATCATAGGCGCTGTAGGGACTCTCCTGGGCAGTATTACAGGGATCGCCGTCGCGTTGAATCTGAAGTGGATAAGCCGGGCGGTGGAAGACGCCTTTAACTTCAAGATACTTCCGAAGGGTGTCTATTACCTTAACGATATCCCATCACAGGTAAAGTGCGAAGACGTAGTCGTTATAGTCGTTGCGGCGATGCTGATAAGTTTTCTGGCGGCGATATATCCATCGTGGAGGGCGTCACGGCTGGATCCCGCCGAGGCGTTGAGGTATTAATAGATGGCAGGCAGCATGAGATGATAGAAATCCGGCAACTGACCAAGAGCTTCACAAAGAATGGTGCCCGGATTGAGGTGTTGAAAGGCATCGATTGCAGTATTGCGAGGGGGAAATCGCTGGGGATTCTCGGAGCTTCCGGTACGGGCAAAACCACACTCCTGCAGATACTCGGGGCGCTTGATCATCCGACCTCCGGCCAAGTACTCTTTGACGGCGCGGACATCTTCGGGTGGGGTGAACGCAGACGTGCCGAATTCAGAAATAAAAGAATAGGTTTTGTCTTTCAGTTTCATTGTCTGCTTTCCGAGTTTACCGCTATAGAAAATACCATCATGCCCGCCCTGATAAACGGAATGTCGAGAGAAGATGCCCGCAAGAAGGGGGAGATTGTCTTGACGGAAGTGGGCCTTGGTGGTAGGCTGGCCCACAAACCGGGTGAGCTTTCCGGAGGCGAGCAGCAGAGGGTTGCCATAGCGAGGGCAATAGTAATGAATCCGGATGTAATTCTCGCTGATGAGCCTACGGGAAACCTTGACGCGAAAACGGGGGGGCGGATACAGGATCTGCTTTTAGACCTTGGAAGGGCGGCGGGTACCACGCTCATTGTAGTCACCCACAACACATTACTTGCAGACAGCATGTCTCACACTATTAACCTAAAGGATGGGAAGATTTATGATCTATAGACACAAAGCATATGTTTATTTTATCGTGTTACTCCTTCTTATATTTTTCCCCCTGAATGTCTTGTCCGCTACCGATTCCTCTATCGAGGATGGGGGTGTTGAGAGGATTGCCATTTTCCCCTTTGAGATACACAGCAGTGGGGATGTTCTCCTGCTGCAGGAGCAGGTAACGGGTAAGCTGGCGGCAGGGCTGATAGAGTCTGAATATATAGAGCTTGTCAATAAAGAGGCGCTGCAGGGAGTTACTAAGAGTGAGAAGCTGACTGATCGAAGTGCTGTTGCCGCGGGGAAGAAGGTAGGAGCCGATTTTGTTGTTGTGGGGAGTGTCACCAGGCTGGGAGAAATGTTTAGCGCCGATGTTGGAGTGATAAACGTCAAAAGCGGGCATCGTTTGAATATCTTTGCCCAGGGGAAAGATATGGATGACCTGGCCGCGCGATTGAACAATGATATTCTCCTGAAAACACTTGTCGACCAGGTAATTGAGGGAATAAACTTTACTGGAAACAGCCGGATCGAAGGCAGCGCCATATACAATGTCCTGAAAAACACAAAAGGCAGGCTTTTCTCAAAGCGCGGTCTTTCAGCCGACATAAAGGCCATATACAAGCTTGGTTACTTTAAAAACGTCACAGCCGAGGTTACAAGTACACGAAGAGGAAAGATAATAAAATTCATACTTGAAGAGATGCCCCTGATAACGAGCGTCGGTATCGAAGGAAATGACGAGGTCGATAAGGAAGACATAGAAGAGGTTGTCACCATTAAAGAGAGACAGGTGCTAAACCTGAGCCGGGTAAAATCGGACATAGCAAACATCGAGACCCTCTACAGGAATGAGGGGTTTCTTAATGCCGAGGTTAAATACAGCACATTTAAAACCAACAAGGGTGTTCGGGTGTCATTTGATATCACCGAGAACAGGGAACTCTATGTAAAAAAGATTACCTTCGAGGGAAACCGGGCCTATACGAGTGATGAGCTGAGTGACATGCTGGAGACCTCTGTGTGGGGTATATTTCATTTTATCAGTGACTCCGGTGTATTCAATGAGTATAAATTAAAGCAGGATACCAACAGACTGATGGCCTTTTACCTGAACAACGGTTATGTCGATGCCATTATCGGTGAACCGGAGATTACGCATGACGAAAAATGGATATTCATCAAGATACCAGTCATAGAAGGCAAGCAGTTCATGGTTGCGAAGGTGGAGATAACGGGCGATACCATTACCGTTCCACGGGCCGAGTTAATTACGAAGCTTCAGATTACCGACAAAGACTATTTTGACAGAGAGGCCATAATAAAAGACGTCGATATGCTGACGGACGCCTGCAATGAAGAGGGGTATGCCTATGCCAGCGTTGTTCCGCGGACCGTGTCCAGAAACGAAGACCAGAAGATGGACGTTACCTATAACATAGACAAGGGCGATCTTATATACATCAACAGGATATACATAACGGGAAACACCTCCACGAGGGACAAGGTAATACGCCGACAGCTTGCTGTTGTGGAAAGGGATCTTTATGACAGCAGCAAGGTAAAGATGAGCTATATGAGACTGAACAGGCTCAGATATTTTGAAGAGGTAAATTTTCAAACGGAAAAGGGGACCGATGAAGGATTCATGGATGTCAATGTCCATGTCAAGGAACGAGCCACCGGCATGTTCAGTGTTGGCGCTGGATACAGCGCCGTGGACAAGGCGGTATTTACGGCGCAGGTATCCGAACAGAATCTCTTCGGCCGAGGGCAGACCCTGGGTCTGACCGCATACTTCGGGTCGACCAAGACAAGCTACAATCTGTCCTTTGTGGAACCCTGGCTGTTTGATATCCCCCTCTGGAGCAAGTTTGAGGTATGGGACATGGAGCGGGATTATGATTCGTATGATGTGAGCTCACAAGGCTTCGGCACAACGCTGGCCTACCCGCTGTTTGAATATGTTTCAGGCTCCGCAGCGTACAGGTTAACATTCGATGACATCTCAAATGTTACAAGCACCGCATCGCAATGGCTTAAGGACCAGGCGGGGGAAACCATGTCAAGCGGTGTGACCCTGGGGCTTTCACGAAATACGACCGATGACAGGATGTTTCCGTCAAGGGGTTCCAGCAACTCTGTTTCCGCGCAGCTGACTGGAACAATCTTTCAGGGAGATGTCAGTTTTGCAAGATATGTAGCTGATTCAAAATGGTTTTTCCCCATGCCGCTCGATACTGTGTTCGGCATTCATGGAAAGATCGGGTACATACAGGGGCTTGAGGGAAAAGAGATCCCCGTCTTTGAACGTTTCTATCTCGGTGGAATTAATTCCCTACGTGGCTTGAGGAGTGTTGGCCCTGTCGATTCGAACGGAGATTGCATCGGTGGTGAGACCATGTTGAATTTCAATGTGGAAGTGCTCTTTCCCCTTCTCAAGGATGCCGGTCTGAGAGGCGTGGTGTTCTTCGATACCGGTAACGCATGGAATAGTGGTTATTATCTGGATGACATGAGGCGGACGGCGGGAGCGGGGGTGCGCTGGTATTCTCCGATCGGTCCGTTGAGACTGGAATGGGGCTATGTCCTTGACAAGGAAGAAGGCGAGTCTCCAAGCAGGTGGGAGTTTACTATAGGTCTGATGTTATAACTTCCATTTTTA
>CAZINZ010000022.1:0-37665 GCA_964540715.1 uncultured Syntrophaceae bacterium
AACAAACAAAATTACGGCGCAATCTGTATAACTTATTTATTCTTGATTCCTAAAGAGAGGGCCAATTCTCCGTTTTGCTTATCAAGCATTCCCCCTTTATTTCTTCATATCGTTCACGCAGTTCGCGGCCTTTCTGGAGTTCCTTTTTCATCCCTTCCACTACGCTACCAGTAGATCTGTAGCCGCTACGTGCCAACTTCGGCACCAATCGCCATCAAACCATCCTTCCTGAACATCAGCACCGACAACATAAGCCAAACGTAGACCTGCCTTTACTTTTTTCTTGACACACAGGGAGCGTCATCTCTATACTTTTTGAAGTATAGCAGAAATTACGGATCCATTTTTTTAGAAAAAGCTGCCACTATTAACTGCCGGCGCGCCACAAAAGAGTCTTCGTACAAAATTGCCGTTATATGCGAAAGGGGAAATATGCATGATAAAACGTTTAGATCTGTCATTTGAAAACAAGGTCGCACTCGTCACCGGCGCTTCAGGCGGAATTGGCGGTGCGGTTGCCAGGGCCCTCGGCGACGCCGGTGCGAAACTGTTTATCCACGGGACCTCGGAGAAAAAGCTGAAAGCCCTGTCCGACACCCTGGAGGCCGAGGGCATCAAAACCGTATACAAGGCTATTGATATCACCATATCCGGTGCTGCCCGGGAACTGGTTGATGCGGTGGTCCGGGATTTTGGAACCATTGATATCCTGGTAAATTCCGCGGGAATCAACCGGCCTCAGAGGCCTGAAGAGGTGACCGAGAAAAACTGGGACGATGTCATGGACATCAATTTGAAGGCCCTTTTTTTCGTGTCCCAGGCGGCCGGCATCGAAATGATCAAACGGGGAGGTGGAAAGATTGTCAACATTTCCTCCCAGGCGGGCATCGTCGCCCTTCCGCTGCGGGCCGCTTACTGCACCAGTAAGGGCGGTCTAAACCAGCTCACGCGGACTCTTGCCCTGGAATGGGCGGAGCACAATATTACCGTCAATGCCGTTGCCCCAACTTTTGTACTCACCCCGTTTACCGAAGGCATGCTCAGGGACAAGGATTTCAAAGAGTACGTCCTGGGCAGCATTCCCATGGGACGGATGGCAACACTGGATGAGGTTGCCTATGCGACGCTCTTTCTGGTTTCCGACCTGGCCGACATGATTACCGGTCAAATTCTTCCTGTGGACGGGGGCTGGACTATCAAGTGAAGAACGGCTGCCTCTTTGATCAAACTCTTCTTGGATGTCCCTATAATTTCCCGAGTTTTTCTTCTACAAAAAGGTTAAATATGTCTGCATCGAGGTGGTTGTCCTTTACCATAAATTCGAGGATTTTGATTGCCTGAGACTCCGTATTTCCTTCCCTGTATGGCCGATTTCTGGCTGTTAAAGCTTCAAAGACATCCGCCAATGCTAAAATCCTTGTCTGAAGAGAGATCTCATCTCCCTTTAATCCCAGGGGATAGCCTGTACCATCAAGACGCTCATGATGAGAACTTGCATAAGCCGGAACATTTTTCAACTCTTTGGGGAACGGCATCTGTGAGAGCATTTTAAATGTGATTGCGGCATGATTATTAATAACCTCTCTCTCATCATCCGTAAGCGTCCCTTTGCGGGTGCTCAGGCTTTGGATTTCATCATCCCTGAGTAACACCTGTGTCTCGCCTTCCATTATCCATTTTCTCCCGGCAATTTCCTGCACCCGTTTAATATCCTCATCCGACACAAACTCAGAGCCTTTATTTAAGGCGCATAGAAAATGATAATCCTCCTTCAAGCCCATCAATTCGTTTTCATGATCTTCAGAATAAGTCCCGCCATTGGAAATACTATTCCTGCTTTGGCCGTTTTTAAGCAGATTGATCTCCAAGTCCCTCTTTACTACCTCGAAGCGAGTTTTTATCAATTCAATCCGATCATATACTGTCTTTAACTTTGACGGTTTATCCATTACATATTCAGGAATTGCCACCTTGCCAACATCGTGAAGCCATGCTGAAATCCTGAGTTCATTCATCTGATCCTTATCAAAATGAACATCTTTAAACGGTCCTTTCTCAGCCTCGTTAATCTTTTCGGCGATGAACATGGTTAATTCCACCACTCGTCGCCCATGGTCACCAGTATATGGAGATTTCTCATCAATTGCCGTCGCTATTGTTTTTACGAAAGATTCAAACAGATTCTGCAGGTCTTTGGTTAGCCGATTATTAGTAAGCGCTATGGCCGCATGGGAGGCCAACGCTTCTGTCAGTTCCTGGCATTCCATAGAAAAAGCTATCGTTTTCTTCTTTTCCTTATCCCTGGCATTTAAAAGTTGAAGGATTCCTATAACATTATTTTTGTGGTCCCGCATGGGAACTACCAGCATGGACTGGGAACGATAACCTGTTTCGGAATCGAACTGGCACGTTCCTTCAAAATTGAACTTTTCCGTATGATAAACATCGGAAATATTTACCACCTCACCGGAAAGTGCCGCATAAGAGGAAACATTTGAGTAATTAAGTGTATTGTCCTCGTTATACAATTCGACGGGGTCCCAGATAATTTTCTTCGCCGTTCCACCCATCCTCACTTTCAATGAATCGTTCTGAACGATCGCAAATTGAAGCGTCTTTTCATTATCACTCATAATATAAAGAGTCCCGCCATCGGCATTGGTAAATCTTCTCGCCTCATCCACAATCATTTCGAGCAAACGGTCTATGTTGTGTTCAGCCGACAGGGCTGCACCTATTTGAGTGAGACTTTTTATCTTTTTCAGCTGTCCCTCCGTAAAATCCCTTACCGAGGAAACCACCTTGTTTAATAATTGATTTATTTCATCATTATCCGTCAGCTGAACTGTGTTTCTTTTCTTTATGCTATCCATATCAGTAATTACACTCCGGATCTCACAAATTTTTTCGCCTTTAGTCCCTGTATCCCCAGAGTTACTCAAGGCTCTCCTTTTTGCGAAATGGTCACAACTCTCTGATCGCCTTCGTCTCGTACTCTCCGATAAATCCCTTGTCAGCGAAGCTGAAGTAGTTGTCATTCCCGATAATAATGTGATCAAAAAAGCTTATGCCTGTTGCCTTCGTTGCCATCATAAGGCTTCTTGTAAATGCCTTGTCATTTTCACTGGGGACTGTCGCGCCGGAGGGATGGTTGTGGGCGACGATGATCGATGGCGCCTCGTGTCTGATAGCCGTTTGAATTATGTCCCTGATATATGGATTTGCCCTGTCAACTGTGCCGTAATCAATATCTATCGTATCTGATATAGCGTTTCTTCCGTCGAGTAGCAACAGGACAAAACGTTCCTTCTTTAAATCCCTCATCAGAGGCATGAGCAGATTTGCCACATCAGATGAATGCCTGACAGGCTCCGCAAGTGTTTTTTCCTCGCTCTGCATGCGTCGGCCCAGCTCAATGGCCGCCTTGATCTGCGCTATTTTTGCGTTCTTGAGACCGTTGATCTTCCTGAATTCGGAAATATCGACACTGCTCATCGCGCGGAGTGATTTGAACCTGTGTAGCAGTTCTCTTCCAATATCAACAGCGCTCCTGCCGGGCGTCCCCGTCCGGATCAGAATGGCCAGAAGTTCCGCATTACTGAGGGTGTTTTCTCCGTATTTGAGCAGTTTTTCGCGGGGCCTGTCATCTTCCGCCCACTCACGGATGGGAATGGGATATTGGACTATGTTGTCTTTTTTCATGACACCGAACGGTCGTTTTTTATTTTACCTCTTCACAACAGATTTTACTCATTTTAATATGGACACGCTAAAATATCAATCGCAAAACATATAAATCAGACTTCGTTAAGTGTTTGAATTGTTGAGTAGTCAAGTGGCTAAATTCACCATCATATTTGTTATCAGCAAAGTAATTGGACATCCGCCATTTCGATATTTGTAACTTGCTGAAACCATAACGATTATCTTCCAACTCAACGCACTTTACCCCCTCAACCATTTGACTGTTTCTGTAAATATAGCAGTTTGTCGGTTTCCTGCTGGTTTTTCACACAACAGGTTGAAAAAGCGTATGGGATGGTGTATGTCTATAACCGATGCATAGAGTTGAGTGATGCTGACTCTGTGCATTACTATTTTTACGGCGGTCTGCTCTACAGGTCGCAATTTGGAGTTGGCGGTATGAACAAATTTCCTATAACAAAGACCGGATTTGAAAGATTAAAAAAAGAGCTGGCCCGTCTCAGAAAGGTCGAGGTGCCGGAAAATATAAGGGATATTGAAGTGGCCAGGGAACATGGTGATATCTCGGAAAACGCCGAATACTCGGCGGCAAAGGAGAGACAGTCATTTATCCAGGGGAAGATCCAGGAGATAGAGAATAATCTTGCCATGTCAAATATTATTGATCTCAAGGATCTGTCAGATGACAGAGTTGTTTTCGGGACGACTGTCACAATAGAGGACACTCACACGGCAAAGATAACACGCTATCAACTTGTAGGACCATTTGAATCTGACATGAGCCGAAATCAGATATCTGTCACTTCTCCCATCGGCAAGGCGCTTCTCAGAAAAGAAGTAGGGGATGAAGTTAAGGTGAATACACCTGGTGGGGTTAGAGAATTCGAGGTCGTGGATATAGTCATAGAATGAGGTGCTGTTTTATTATCCAACCTTCCATGTGGTTGAATCTGCCGTATCCTTGAGGACAACCCCCGTGGCATCCAGCAGGTGTCTCAATTCATCGGCGCGGCCCCAGTCCTTGGATTCTCTGGCTTTTTTCCTCTCATCAATCAGCCGCTCCACCTCTTCCACATCCAGCCCGGCTTTCCTGACTTCCCTCTCTTTGTCTTTTTCAAAATACTCTTCAGGATCTTCCAGAAGCAGCCCCAACACCTTGCCCACCTCTCTGATATGTCCTCTCACCTCGTTCAGGACAAAAAAGTATTCCCTGGTGGGTACAGAATTCTTTGAGATATATCCGTTTGTAACCCGGACAGCTTCAAACATGTACCCAAGGGCCATGGCTGTGTTGAAATCATCATCCATGGCCTCTTTGAATCTGTCAGGAAGGACGCTTATCTTCTTGAATACTTCCTCGTCCTCTCCGGCAAGATCGTTTTCGGACATCTCGGATAAGTCCACGTCTTCATCATACACATCCCTTATGTTCTTCAACGTGGCATAAAATCTCCCCATGCCCACTCTTGCCTCGGATATGGAGGCATCTGAAAAATCTATATAACTCTTATAGTGACTCTGAAGGATAAATAATCTCACTACTTCGGGGTGATAGGCGATCAATATTTCCTTTATTGTCAAAGTGTTCCCCAGAGACTTCGACATCTTTTCACTTTCAATCTTAATAAAACCATTGTGCATCCAGTAGCGAGCAAGCTGGTTCCCCGTGGCACCCTCGGACTGGGCTATCTCATTTTCGTGATGCGGGAATATCAGGTCTTCACCCCCTCCATGGATATCGAAGGTATCTCCGAGATACCTCTGACTCATTACGGAGCATTCTATATGCCATCCCGGCCTTCCCCTCCCCCAGGGACTGTTCCACCAAGGCTCTCCTTCCTTGCTGGACTTCCACAGCACAAAATCGAAGGGATCCATCTTCTTTTCATCCACCTCTATTCTCGCGCCGGCCAGCATATCATCCAGACCTCTGCCTGACAGCTTTCCGTATCCTTCAAATTTATCAACTGAATAATACACATTTCCATCGACAACGTAGGCAAGCCCTTTTTCCATAAGGGTATCTATCAACCGGATCATTCCCTTTATGTTCTCAGTTGCCCTGGGAGCTATCGTAGGCCTGGTCACTCCAAGGTGGTCCATATCTTCGTTATGTTCCTTTATATATCTTTCCGATATATCATATATATCCGTGCCTTCCGCATTTGCCTTCCCGATGATCTTGTCATCAACATCAGTAAAATTCTTTACATATGTTACATCGTAACCTGTATATTTTAGATATCTGTAAATCACGTCGAAAACCACCGCCGACCTGGCATGCCCGATATGGCAAACGTCATAGGCTGTTATTCCGCAGACATAGATTCCTATCTTCCCCTCTTTGATTGGGACAAATTCTTCTTTTTTTTTGGTCAGTGTATTATATAATCTCAAGCTCATATTATAATCTTCCAATCAGCGACAGGCAGCTTTCTTGCAACTGTCACGGGGTCTTTAAGGAAACAGGGATATGTGATCCAGCCCGGCGTCCTCCGAAAGTCCACACATAAGATTCATGTTCTGTACCGCTTGACCAGAGGCACCCTTTACCAGATTGTCTATGGCTGATACAATGATCACCCTTCCTGTACGTCCGTCAACAACGATACCTATATCACAGTTATTGGAACCCCTGACCGAGGAGATATTCGGCAAACTGCCCGGTTTGCATATTCTTACAAATTTCTCATTACCGTAGAACTTCTCGTAGATATCAAATATTTCAGCCTCGGACACATCACCATGAAGATCCGCGTAGATTGTATTGAGAATTCCCCTGCTTATCGGGACAAGATGCGGGGTAAAGGAGACCGTTATGGCCTTATTTGCAATGCGACCAAGCTCCTGCTCTATCTCCGGTGTGTGACGATGTGACCCTATCTTGTACGCCTTGAAATCCTCATTCACTTCACAAAAGAGCGAACCAAGTTGCAGCTCCCGTCCGGCTCCGCTTACACCCGACTTTGAATCCGCTATAATCGATGAAGTGTTAATGCACCCGTTTTTTAACAACGGCGCAAGTCCGAGGATGATCCCCGTGGGATAACAGCCTGGATTGGCGACTAACTGCGCACCCTTCAGATCATCTCTGTACAATTCAGGGAGGCCATAGACAACCTTAGGCATCAGATCTGGAGATGTGTGTTTTGCATACCATTCTTCATATACCGCTACATCCCTCAACCGGAAATCGGCGCTCAGATCTATAACCTTTATTCCTGCAGCAACAAATTCCGGCACCACCTTCATGGCCTCTGTGTGCGGAAGCGCCAGAAACACAACATCACAGGCTGTCACAAGCTTCTCAACGGCCGAGTCTGCAAATCTCAGGTCTGTAATGCCGGCAAATACCGGGTATACTTCCGAAACCGGAATGTTCTTGAATTTCCTTGAAGTGATGGCGACTACTTCCGTATCGGGGTGACCTGTTAAGACCCTTAACAGCTCCTGACCTGTATAACCGCTTCCCCCGTATATCCCCACTTTCAACATAAATACAGCCTCCAAATAAGAAAAGGGGGCCATAGCCCCCTCTTGGTATTTCTGAATTTACCTCTTCGAATATTGGAATCTCTTTCTCGCACCCGGCTGGCCGTATTTCTTTCTTTCTTTTACCCTGGCATCCCTTGTCAGAAACCCTGCCTTCTTAAGAACGGATTTAAACTCCTCATTATACTCCACGAGGGCCTTGGATATACCGTGTCTGATAGCACCCGCCTGACCGGAGTTTCCACCTCCGTTGACATTGATATAGAAATCGAATTTATCTGTCTTTTCGGTCATATCGAGAGGCTGCAGCACCAGTCTCTTTAATATATCACGGGTAAAATAATCATCAAAATTTCTTTTATTGACTACAAAGGTACCACTACCTTCTTTCATCCATACCCTTGCTATCGAGGACTTCCTCTTGCCTGTGGCATAATAGCTTTTTGCTGACATTCGTTCTCTCCTGATCTATATTTCCAGCGGTTTGATCATCTGGGCCATATGCGGGTGCTTATCCCCCCTGTACACCTTGAGCTTCTTCAGCATCTGTCTCCCCAGATTGTTCTTCGGGAGCATCCCCTTGACTGTGCTTAGCAACAGCTCTTCCGGTTTCTCCGCCAGCATCTTGCCGGCTGTCGTTGATTTCAGCCCACCTGGATAACCGGTGTGATGATAGTAGATCTTATCGGTAAGTTTTTTACCTGTAAAGGACACCTTCTCCGCGTTTACTACTACTATAAAATCCCCGGTGTCAATATGCGGGGTATAGACGGGTTTGTGTTTTCCCCTCAAACGTCTTGCTATCTCTGCGGCAAGCCTGCCCAGCACTTTACCGTCGGCGTTAACAAGGCACCATTCTCTTTCTACACTTTCCTTCTTTGCACTGTATGTCTTCATAAATTCACCTGTATTCTATACTCAAAGAGGCGGAGGATATGTAATTATGGCGTGTTTGTCAAGGAAAAATCCATAAATTGTTACCATTGCGGCTTCCCGCCGCTCACTCTGCCAACCTTCCCAAGGCCATAGAGTGAAAAGATCATCATAAAGCTTCTGTCATCAGGCGAATCGGAATAGCTTAACGCCACGCTCCAGCACTGCTTGTGATAATCTACTCCGTAAGTTACTTCCAGGGTTTTTTTGTCGAGTAAATCTTTCCTCAGGACATACATCAGATCAAGGGATTCGGTCGCCTTTCCCTTGAAAGTGAGATTTATTTCCTCCACTGAATCCTGCGTATATCTGTACTCCGCTGTCAGGGAATCTCCGCGCTCGTCACTTATCTGGAAGCGGGAATTCATTGCTTCCCATTCACCGGCGTTGACGTTGAATTGTGCATCCGCTTCAATTGAGAAATACTGAAAGGGATCAAAATTAAGCTCGGCGAGGATATCGCCAAATGGCCTCTTTTCGGTCGTGGGACTTCCGCGATGCTTTCTTGCCTCTCTGATATCATACGACTGACTCAATTTCAGCCTGAGGAATTCACTGTAGGAAACATCACCACTCTCCTCATCCTTCAATCTGGCAATCAGTATGTTGGTAAGCGACCAGGTTACTGTGTTTGTCTCCGCTATCACACTTAGAAAATCAGGGATGTTTTCCTGATCTACATAGGGGATATATGAGTGTGTCAACTCCGGGGTAATGCCGTGCCGTATCTTGTCTACTACCTCCCCTCCCACATCAAACACCCTGTGTATTTCACTGGAAAGTGTCGCTCCGAGGGTGTACAGCTCCCGGCTGCCATCTTTGTCCTCTTTCCCCGCGACAGGCCCGCTGTATGAGCTTCTCCATGTCGTCTCTCTCATCCCGAGAGATGGTATAAATTCCAGGTAATCCCCAAACGAGAGAGGTAGTGAAAACTCCGGATAGGCATCAAACAAATGCCCCCTGTATCCCGTAGTCCTGTAATAATACCCGTATGATGATGTCAACTCAAAATCGAAGGGAGAATCAAGGATGGGCTGCTTTAGACCGGTAAGGGTAACCTCCGGATATTTCTGTAGTGTTTCATCGTTGGAGTAGCTCTGGAAATTATCCGTATATTCCATAAGCGTGGTCATGTTAAACAGACTCCAGTTTTTCACAAGGCGCGCCGTTGACTGTAGTGATGTCAGGGACTTATCTGCATCGAATGACACCCCGCCGAACCTTCGTGTATCGTTCTCTCTATAATGCGCCAGATAATAGTTGTACGAATCGAAATCCCTGAAATACCACCTGTCCGATACTCTTTTTATATCTGTCTTCAGGTAAAAACCCGGGCTGAATGTCGTTTCGTGATCCAGATAATATGACCATCTTTTATGGTCTTCTCTCCAGTCCCTGTGCAGAACGGCAGCCCCTTCGGATTCTGACACTTCCTTCGTGTCATTAAGATAGTCGGCATACATGGTGCCATATGAATGTTCGCCGACAATATACCGGAACTCCACCCCTTCCTGGAATCCCCTCTTGTCCATATAGCGCTGATAAAAGGTCGCGTCGGTGTTTTCTGAAACAGCCCAGTAAAAAGGAATTCCAACATCCCAGCCCAGTTTGTCGCGCGAATATGAAATCCTGGGGAAAAGCAGGCCTGTCTGTCTCGTAGTCTTCGCGGGAAATATCAGATAAGGAATATAAAGGGCGGGAACACCGTTCACCTGAAAGCTTCCACGTTTGATGGTTCCGTATCCGTCAATGGTAACTTCCATCTCTCTGCCGGTAAACTTCCAGTCGGGATTCTCGCCATCACAGGTCGTTGCCTGGCCATCCCTCAGATAATAGGTCGCATCGGCCTTCTTCTCCATGGTTTTCCCTTGAAGATAGAGGTGATTTTTGTCAAGGAACATCTTCCCATCGGACATGATGCCTGTTTCGCTGTCGATATTGAATTGCGCTTTTTCTCCTTCAAGGATATCCTCTCCGCTCTTTATGAATACATTGCCCTGAGCCTCAGCTTCATTCGTCATCCTGTTGAAGATGACTTTATCCGCCTTAATGTAGCCATCCTCAAATGTGATGATGACGTTGCCACTGGCCCTGTATATCAGGGTATCGCTATTATACGCCATTCTGTCAGCTTCAATATCCACTCGCCCCGGCATATCCGGCACCGAGGCAAAGGAAGAGCCCCAGCACAACAACAAAAGCATCGACATGAATAGCTGTATGCATCTTTTTCTCACTAAAGTATCCCTTAGTTCAGATCTACATTACCCTCAACTCCGTGTGTTACCACAAAAACCTGTTTTCCGGAAGGCCAAACACAGATTCTTCCTTATCTCTCCCACAAGATAGAGTGAGCCAGTAACGCAGATAATATCTCCCGCGCGGGCAAAAGAACGGGCCCTTGCAAGGGCATCACATGGATCGTCCGCGACCTCAATCCGATCACCATATGGGGTAGCGACTGACAACAGGTCCGCTGTACATACCGCCCTTTCTTCATTGGGTTTCGTGAGCACAATCCTGTCCGACAGAGACATCAATCTCTTTAACATCCAGACATAATCCTTGTCACCAAGCACACCGAACACCACTATCAGCTTCCTGTAGGAAAAATCTGTTACGAGGGCCTCGCACAGACATGTAATTCCCGCTGGATTATGCGCCCCATCCAGCACTATCCGTGGCTCATCTGATACAATTTCCAGTCTCCCCTCCCACCTGACACTTCTTAGCCCGTCAACCACGGAGCTGTCATCAATGTCCATACCTTCTGCCACCATAACTTCAACTACCGCGAGCGCGAGGGCTGCGTTTTCTGTCTGGTGCCTACCGGCAAGTGAGAGACTGAGACCACGATAGCTTTTATTAATTCCATAGTAGAAAAAAGTTCCCCTCTTGGATTTTCTGGTCCTTATGTCCCTGCCTGTCCTATAGAGGACAGCATCTCTCTGGCGACAGATCCCCTCAAGGGCATCAATCACTTTGCGTCCTCTGGCACCCGTTACGCAGATACCTCCTTTCTTTATGATTCCTCCTTTCTCGGCAGCAATTGACTTCAGGTCATTGCCGAGATAGCTCTGATGTTCCATGGAAATATTGGTTATTACGGATACCATTGGAGATGCAAGGTTCGTAGCGTCAAGCCTCCCACCCATACCCACTTCAATAATCGCCATATCCACCTTACACCGCGAAAAATACAAAAACCCCAGCGCTGTTGCAAATTCGAAATAGGTGACATCTTCTCTCGCTTTCTTGCGCACATTATCTATGAGAACGCAAAGCGTATCCCAGGGGATCATGTGATTATTTATCCTTATTCGTTCCCTGAAGTCGGACAGGTGCGGGGATGTATAGAGGCCAACCTTCATGCCTTCATGAGTTAATATGGAAGAGAGAATCGCCGCTGTGGATCCCTTACCGTTGGTGCCCCCTATCAGTACCGTTTTATAATCATTCTGGGGATTTCCAAGACGGCCGAGAAGCCTTGAGATGGGGGCCAGATCCAGACGTATTCCACTTCGTTTCAATCCGTCAAGATACGAGAGATGGTACTGCATGCATACACTCCAAACAAAAAGACCACAGGATTCACACTTCTACCCATGGCCTCCAAACCTTACTTTAGCACAGACCTATCACCGGGGATTCAATCCATTCCCGGTCGATAGATGGTCTTATTAACAGAGTTACTCCGGAATAATCCTGAACATCTCATCTCCGGGGCGAACTCTGTCAGAAACCTTGATTCCTATATAATCACCCGCCGTTGCCTTTTGTATCTGGTCATTATCGATTTCCATAGAGTCAATTCTGTCTTCGAAATCCGTGGTATGACCGACAAATCTGACTGTATCACCTGCGAGCAATTCTCCTGATGTAATCTTAACCGCCGCAACGCTCGGTTTCGCAAAGAACTTCATTACCTCTCCAATTCTCTCTTCTCCCATCACTCACAACCTCCTTGTCACCACCCATAAAGAATGTATTAAAAGCTCTCCCCACATACCGGAACATCTTGGCTGATTATAATCCTTCTCACTCAAAAATCAAGAAATAAAAAAGGGCAGCGGAAACCCCTGCCCTTAAAGATCACATTTGTCTATCTGTTTAGCCAGTGATTTTTTTCTTCTTTATACTTTTCTTCTTCTCATCCGGCATCAACTCTATCACGGAAACGGGGGCATTGTCTCCCACTCTGTTGCCTATCTTAATAATTCGCGTATACCCCCCCGCTCTTTCATTGTAACGAGTTGATAATTCTTCAAACACTTTTTTTGTAACGCTGTTATCCCTGATAAAAGACAGCGCCTGTCTCCTCGCGTGGAGAGTACCTCTCTTACCCAGCGTTATCATCTTATCGGCAACGCCTCTCAGTTCCTTGGCCTTCGCATCGGTCGTGGTTACCTTCTCGAGTTCAAGGAGGGAAGTCACGAGATTTCTCATCATGGCCTTCCTGTGACTTGATGTCCTGCCAAGTTTTCTTCCGGCTTTTTTGTGACGCATTGAGCACTACCCCTTTACAATATTATTCTTGCACACCCTCATTTTCACTGCCGGGAGCTTGAAAATCCACCTTGCTGCCCAGATTGAGTCCCATCTCGGCAAGGATATCCTTTATTTCATTCAAAGACTTTCTTCCGAAGTTCTGTGTCTTTAGCATCTCCGATTCTGACCTTTGAATAAGCTCTCCTATATATTGGATGCCGGCATTTTTCAGACAATTAGCTGATCTTACCGAAAGCTCAAGATCATCAACCCCCTTAAACAGGTTCTCGCTTATGCCGTCTTCTTCAACAAGCTCTTTCGGCTCCTCCATCTCCTCGCGCTCATCAAAATTGATAAACACATTCATCTGTTCCTTTAAACCCTTAGCCGCGTAGGCAATGGCATCTTCGGGTTGGATACTGCCATCCGTCCACACCTCGAGTGTCAGCTTGTCGTAATCTGTTATGTGACCAACGCGGGCGTTTGTAACTGCGTAGGCAACCTTTTTGATGGGGGAAAACATGGCATCAATATTGATTGTTCCTTCCGGCTGGCCTATCTCTAATTCTCGACTGGCAGGGACATACCCCTTACCGATATCAGCCATCAACTCGGCCCTGAACACCGCCGTATCCGAAAGGGTCGCTATGTGGTGCTCCAGATTCAAAATTTCAACCGTTTCATCCGTGATAATATCCCCTGCTTTAACAGTCCCTTTACCGGAAAAGTCTATGTGAAGGGTTCTGGGCCCATCTTCATGCAGCCTTAGCCGGACCCCTTTCATGTTCAGGATGATATCAGTGACATCTTCTTTGACTCCGGATATAGCGGAAAATTCATGCAGTACTCCATCAAATTTCACGGATGTAATAGCCGCTCCATAGATGGACGAAAGAAGCACTCTCCGAAGTGCATTCCCAAGTGTGATCCCAAATCCTTTTTCCAGTGGCTCGCAGGTAAATTCGCCATAAGCCGACGTATGGGTCTTCTCGTCAATCTCTATTCGTTTTGATTTTATCAGGCTGCGCCAGTTTCTCTCCATATTGTTAGTTCCTCATATAAAACTTTTTACTTAGAGTAAAACTCGACCACTAACTGCTCTTGGATGGGCATAGTCAGTTCTTCACGAGTAGGCAGCGCTTTTACAGTACCGGCAAATTTATCTTTTTCCAGATCCAGCCATTCGGGGATGCCTCGTCTGGCAACGGTTTCAACTGCATCAAGTATAGTGGCGACCTTCCTGCTTTTTTCCTTAACCTGTATCTTGTCACCCATTTTAACCAGATAGGATGGAATGTTTACCTTTCTCTCGTTCACCAGAAAATGGTTGTGCCTTACAAGCTGTCTGGCCTCCGCCCTGGAATTCGCAAAACCAAGCCTGTAGACCATATTGTCCAGTCTTCTCTCCAGCAGGAGCAGCAGATTTGTACCTGTCACACCCTTCAACCGCTCAGCTTTTTCAAAATAACCCTTAAAGGATTTTTCCAAAAGACCAAATGACCTCTTGAGTTTCTGCTTTTCCCTTAACTGGGTACCGTAATCGGAAGCCTTTCGCCTGAATTTAATCTGTCCATGCTCTCCGGGTATATAACTTCTTCTTTCAAAGGAGCATTTGTCACCATAACACCTGTCTCCCTTAAGAAACAGCTTTGCTCCCTCAGCCCGGCATAACCTGCATAATGATCCTCTATATCTTGCCAAAACACTCCTCCCCTAATATATAATTCAGTCAGGGCTGGTAATCTAAACTCGCCTTCTCTTCGGCGGACGACATCCGTTATGGGGAATCGGAGTCACATCCCTGATAAGACTTATGTTTAACCCAGCCGCCTGCAGCGCCCTTAGCGCCGACTCTCTTCCCGAACCAGGTCCCTTTATAAATACTTGCACATTCCTGAGTCCATGCACCTTGGCCTTCTTGACAGCATCCGTGGCGGTCAACTGCGCCGCGAATGGAGTGCTCTTTCTTGAACCCTTGAATCCCTGCCCCCCACCCGAAGACCACGCAACAACATTGCCGCTCAGATCCGTAATGGTGACTATGGTATTGTTAAAAGTTGATTGAATATGAGCAATCCCGTCAGAAATATTCTTTTTTTCCTTTTTCTTTACATTTCTCTTTTTTGGTCGAGCCATTTCTCCTCCAAGCATAGAGCCCGCCTAATAGCAGACTCTGATATTATTACCTTCTCTTTCCCCCAACAGCTCTTCTCGGACCTTTTCTCGTTCTCGCATTGGTAGATGTCCTCTGGCCCCTTACAGGAAGGCCTCTTCTGTGTCTCAAACCTCTGTAAGTCCCTATATCCATGAGGCGTTTGATCGACATGGTGATCTCTCTCTTGAGATCACCCTCAACCTTGTAATCTTTATCAAGAATATCCCTTATGGCAGTCATCTGCTCATCGAGAAGATTATCTGTCTTGATACCGAAATCAATCCCGGCCTCTTCAAGGATCACCCTGGCCTTGGACCTCCCGATACCGTATATATACGTCAGAGCTATTTCCATTCTCTTGTTCTTGGGTAAATCAACTCCCGCGATTCTTGCCACCTTGCAACCTCCCTCTGTTTATCCCTGGCGCTGTTTATGTTTGGGGTTTTCGCATATGACTCTCACAACACCACGTCTCTTGATAATCTTACACTTTTCACATATCTTTTTAACTGACGCCCTTACTTTCATTGTTCTCCCACTCCGTTTCCGCCTTATTTCGACCGATATGTAATCCTGCCACGTGTCAGGTCATAAGGCGATAGTTCTATCGTAACCTTGTCGCCCGGTAAAATCTTGATAAAATGCATCCTCATTTTTCCTGAGATATGCGCCAGAACACGATGACCGTTTTCGAGCTCAACCCGGAACATCGCATTAGGTAACGGTTCCAATACAGTGCCTTCAACAATTATAGCTTCCTCTTTAGCCATTCACTCATCACTCCGTTTGTACGTGTGGGTACTTAATCCCTTTATTTCCTGCTGCTTAATATCACAGGTCCGTCTTTTGTGACGGCTATCGTATGCTCAAAATGGGCTGACAGGCTATTGTCGTCTGTTATCACTGTCCATCCGTCCGGTTTTGTTTTTACTTTGTATGATCCTTCATTCACCATGGGTTCTATGGCAATTACCATACCTGCCTTAAGCTCGATGCCCCGGCCACTCTTTCCAAAGTTCGGAACCGGAGGATCCTCATGAAGGCTTCTGCCTATTCCGTGACCAACATAATCTCTTACAACTGAAAAACCGGCTTGCTCCACACAACCTTGTACCGCAAAGGAGATGTCTCCTAATATATTGCCTTCTCTTGCCTTCTCTATGCCTTTATACAGAGATTCTTCCGTTACATGCATCAACCTGTCTGCTAATGTAGAAACCTCCCCCACTGCGACAGTAATGGCGGAATCTCCGTAATATCCATTATAAAAAACCCCGTAATCGAGGCCGACAATATCGCCTCGTTCGAGAGGTCTGTTCGAAGGGATACCGTGAACAACCTCCGAGTTTACAGACGCACAGAGCGCGTAGGGAAATCCACCGTAACCTTTGAAGGCAGGTTTTGCTCCACGTTCTCTCGTCACTTCCTCGGCATATTCATTCAACCTCAATGTCGTAATGCCTGGGATTACCCTTTCCTTCAGACCAGTCAGCACCTCGGCCACAATAGCATTGCTCTCTCCCATTTTTTTCACTTCGTCGGGAGATTTAAGGATAATCATAAGGTGTATTGCCTCACAGATGGCACAAGGCACCAGATGTCACTCAACGCCTTCTGCCCATCCTGCCCTTTTTCATAAAACCTTCATACTGTCTGGTGAGCAGGTGTGTCTCTATCTGACCTGCCGTGTCTAAGGCCACTCCGACAACAATAAGAAGGGCTGTTCCCCCAAAATAAAAAGGGACATTAAACCGACTTATCAGGATACTCGGCAGGACGCAGACTGCAGATACATATATAGCGCCACTGAAGGTAAGCTTCGTCAGCACACTGTCTATATACTCAGCCGTCTTTTTGCCGGGTCTTATGCCAGGTACATAACCACCATTCTTTTTCATATTATCGGCAACATTCACCGGGTTGAACGTTACAGCCGTGTAGAAATAGCAGAAGAATACTATGAGCGCAACGTAAAACAGTTCATAAATAACCTGCCCGGGCATCAGGAATCCAGCTACTGCCTTCATCCACGGATGTGGTATGAAATTGGCTATGGTAGCGGGAAACATGATAATTGATGAGGCAAAAATCGGGGGGATAACTCCCGCCGTATTAACCTTCAACGGCAGATGTGTTGTCTGCCCACCGTACATCTTTCTCCCGACAACCCTTTTAGCGTATTGTACAGGGATCCTCCTCTGCGCACTCTCAACAAATACGATAACGCCAACAACACCAATCATCATTATCGTGAGAAGTACCCCAAAGAATATTCCCATCTCACCAGTAGATATGAGGCGGAAGGAATTCACAACCGCAGCGGGACCTCGGCACACTATACCGGCAAAAATAATCAGGGATATTCCGTTACCTATCCCCTTCTCGGTAATCGTTTCTCCGAGCCACATGATAAACGACGTACCAGCCGTCAGTGTAATGACCGTCATCAACCGAAAGGCCCACCCAGGCGTGATAACAACGGACAAACCAGAGGGCCCGGCCATGTTCTCGAGACCTACAGCTATGCCAAATCCCTGTATGATACTCAGAATAACTGTGCCATACCTCGTATACTGGGTTATTTTCCTTCTGCCTGCTTCTCCCTCCTTGGACAGTTTTTCGAGGTGGGGAACAGCGACTGTAAGCAATTGAAGGATAATGGATGCGCTGATATAGGGCATAATCCCCAGTGCAAAGACTGAGAGCCTGCTCAGGGCGCCCCCCGCAAACATATCAAAGAGCCCGAGTAGAGAGTTCCTCGCCTGCTCAAAGAATGCGGCAAGGGCCTGTGAGTCTATACCGGGAGTTGGGACATGCGCACCTATCCTGTAAACAGCAAGGAGAAAAAAGGTGAACAGAATCTTCTTCTGCAGCTCAGGGATCTTTGTTATGTTTTGAAAGCCACCTATCATTAAATAATCTCTATCCTGCCGCCTGACGCCTCTATCTTTTTCCTGGCGCCGCAGCTAATACCATTTACCCTCAATGTTAAGGGATAGTCTATACTTCCATTACCAAGCAACTTGATCCCGTCGCCACCATTTTTGACAAGGCCCCCAGTCACCAGGGCATCCGCATCTACGATCGAATCCTCAGGAAATCTGCTTAGTTGTCCGACATTAACAATAACCATATCTTTTCGGAAATGGTTAAAAAAGCCTCTCTTCGGCAGTCTTCTTGTGAGGGGCATCTGTCCGCCCTCGAATCCTGGTCTCACACCTCCACCCGAACGAGAGTTCTGACCCTTTGACCCCCGGCAGGATGTTCCACCATGACCGGACCCATCACCGCGTCCAACCCGTTTTCTCGTTTTGGTAGATCCCTCTGCAGGTCTCAATTCGTTCAGTTTCATTTTTCCCTCTCACATTCCTCCGCCGAAACCAGATGAGAGACCTTGTTGACCATACCTCTGATTTCCGGAGTGTTTTCCAGGTAAACGGCTTTATTCAACTTCACAAGCCCCATTCCACGAAGTACCTTTCTCTGCTTTTCAGGTCTTCCTATGGGACTTTTGATAAGTTTAATCCTAAGTTGTTTCACTACCCATTCCTCAACATTACATTTTTAGATTTCAGCTATCTCTTTTCCCCGCAGCGCGGCTATCTGTGCGGGGGTTCTCAAGCTCTTCAGTCCATCCATAGTAGCCTTAACAAGATTATGGGGATTGTGCGAACCCAGACATTTAGTCAACACGTTCTGAACACCGGCCACCTCGAGGATAGCTCTTACTGCTCCTCCGGCTATGAGTCCCGTTCCCTTGGAGGCGGGTTTTAGAAGAACCCTACCGGCCCCATAGTGCCCGATTATCTCGTGGGGAATCGTCCCCTCCTCGATGGACACCTTAACAAGATTCCTCTTGGCCATCTCCATACCCTTCCTGATGGCCTCGGGGACTTCATGTGCCTTGCCCAGTCCAATGCCGACAGAGCCATTTCCATCTCCAACGGCCACTACAGCACTGAAACGAAATCGCCTACCGCCCTTTACCACCTTGGCAGTTCTTTTGATCTTTATTACCTTGTCAAGAAGTTCGCTTTCTTCCATATTTCCCTTATCCAGATTCAAGTTTTATAGTTTTACACCCTTTTCCCTTACACCTTCGGCAAGAGATTTTATTCGTCCATGATAAAGAAACCTTCCCCTGTCGAAGACTGCTTCTTTGATGCCCTTTGACAGCAGGTTTTTCGCCATCATTTTTCCAACTTCTCTGGCCGCCTCAACCTTTTTCAGACCAGTCAGACCCCCCTTTATATCACTATCGAGAGTCGATGCCTGAGTCAGGGTCTTCCCTACGTCGTCGGCAATTGCCTGGACATATATATATCTGGAACTACGAAAAACCGAAAGGCGCGGCCGCTCCTGTGTGCCACAAATCTTACTTCTGACTCTCTTCGCGCGCCTTTCTCTTATCTTTTTCAATCTCTTTATTGATGCCACAACAACTCCCCTGCAATAATTTTGACAACTTTGCAAAAAGTCCGTATCCGATTTATGTACCCGCAGATTTTCCTACTTTCTTTCTCACATATTCGCCTGCGTACCTGATCCCCTTCCCCTTATAAGGTTCAGGTTTTTTCACGCTCCTGATCTCTGAGGCTGTCCTGCCCACAAGTTCCTTGTCAATACCTGAAACCACCATATTTACCTGCTTGTCAAACTTAATGGTTATCCCCTTCGGTATATTGTATTTCACAGGATCAGAGTATCCTACGAGCAGTTTGAGCACATTGTCAGCCACTTCTCCGCGGTATCCAACCCCGACAATCTCCAGGGACTTTTCAAATCCCTGACTCACACCCGTTACCATATTGGCAATCAGAGTCCTTGCAAGACCATGCAGAGATCTGCCCCTTCTATCGTCAGACATTGTATTCACAATGGCCATATCCCCCTCAAAGGCGATCTCGATACCCTGTGGAATTTCCTTGGTAAGTGTCCCCCTGGGACCCTCTGTAATCATCAGAGACCCGTCCTGGGTGATTTTTACTCCGTCAGGTATCTCTATCGGTTTCTTGCCAATTCTCGACATGAATAACTCTCCTGCCTCATCTTATCAACTATCAACTACGAAAACTTATTTTCACCACACCTTGCAGAGGATTTCACCACCAACATTCATGCCACGCGCCTGTTTATCAGACATGATCCCCCTGGAAGTCGAAAGAATAGCGACCCCATATCCATTGAGTACCTTTGGAATATCCTGACTGCCTGAATATATTCTTCTGCCTGGCTTACTGACTCTTTGTATGTCTGTTATCACGCTATCCTTCGCTCCGGAATATCTCAGATGTATTCTCAACATCCCATGCGCATTCTTATCACCTTTTCTGACATCAAACCCACTAATATATCCCGCGTCTTTCAACACCTTCGCAAGGTTTAAATTCATCCTCGACAGCAACACGTCAACATTTTTAAACTTCATACGAGTCGCGTTTCTGATTCGTGTCAGCATGTCAGCAACAGGATCGGTCATACCCATCTTGCTTCTCCTTTACCAGCTTGATTTTACAACGCCTGGAAGTTCTCCGTTAAGTGCGCGTTTTCTAAGACATATCCTGCACATGTCAAATTTTCTGTAATAAGCACGTGGTCTTCCACACAACGGACAACGATTATATTCCATAACCGAAAACTTCTTCTTGGCCTTGGCTTTTGCTATCAAGGATTTCTTTGCCACACCAATTCCTCCCTAATTACGAAATGGAACACCCATTAACTTTAAAAGTTGCCTTGCCTCGGCGTCTGTCTTAGCCGTCGTGACAATTGATATATTCATTCCTTTAACTTTGTCGATCTTGTCATAATCGATCTCGGTAAAGATGTAATGTTCATGAATCCCCATAGAAAAGTTGCCACTGCCATCAAACGACTTCGGCGAAATACCCCTGAAGTCTCTGATCCTCGGGATGGCAACATTGACAAGTCTGTCAAGAAATTCGTACATCTTCTCCTGTCTCAATGTCACCATGCACCCAATTGACATTCCCTGCCGCAGTTTAAATGTTGCAATTGATTTACGCGCCTTTGTAACAACCGGTCTCTGGCCAACAATCATGCCAAGTTCCAAGACAGCGCTGTCGAGGATCTTGATATTCTGAATTGCCTCACCCAGACCCATATTCACCACAATCTTTTCGAGTTTGGGAACCTGCATGGGGTTCTCGTACCCAAGCTCCTTAATTAATGCGGGAGTCACTTCATCTTTATAAAATTTTCTTAATCTTGCCATCTGTCATTCCCCGCCTTACTCATCCAATAACTCTTTGCATTTTTTACAAATACGAACCTTCTTGCCATCCTCCAGCATCTTGTACCCTACCCTTACCCCGGTACCACATTTGTTACAGACAAGCATGACATTGGATAGATGAAGAGGTGATTCCTTTTCCACTATTCCACCTTTTCCGCTCGCATCGGGCCGCTGGTGTTTTTTTATCAGGTTTACTTTTTCGATTACAACTCGATTCTTTTCCCGGACGACATTAAGCACCTTACCGGTCTTACCAATCTCCCTGCCGGCTATTACTTTTACTGTGTCATTCTTTTTTATATGCATTCGCTGCATCTCCAATACTCAAATACGTGCACTTTACTTATATTACTTCAGGGGCAAGGGATACTATCTTCATAAACTGTTTTGCCCGCAGTTCCCTGGCCACCGGTCCGAATATCCTTGTGCCGAGCGGTTCAAGCTGATCATTTATAAGCACAGCCGAGTTTTCATCAAACTTGAGATACGATCCATCGTTTCTGCCGATTTCCTTTTTCGTTCTCACGACAACGGCCTTCAGTACATCTCCCTTTTTCACCTTCGAGTTGGGAATGGCCTCTTTGACTGAAACTACAATGACATCACCCACGTGGGCATATCTTCTGCGTGACCCGCCAAGAACCTTTATACAGCAGACCTTTCTGGCCCCAGAATTATCCGCCACCCTTAAAAAGGTTTGCATCTGTATCATAACAAAACCCCACCGCTACATCCCTGTTATTTCGCTTTCTCCAATATCTCACTCACCCGCCATCTCTTCTCTTTACTGAAAGGGCGTGACTCTACGATTAAAACCTTATCTCCAAACCCACATCTGTTTTCCCCATCATGGGCCTTGTATTTTATATGCCTCTTTATATATTTATGGAATCTGGGATGCTTAACCAGCCGTTCAGTCAGGACAACAATCGTCTTGTCCATCTTGTCGCTTACCACCTTTCCCTGTATACTCCTCTTGTTCCCTCTGTTATCCATTTTACCTCGGGGCTCCCCTTTCTCTGAGAACTGTCTTTACACGGGCCACATCTTTTTTCACGCTCTTTATTACAGAAGACGACTCCAACTGTCCTGTTGCAAAACGAATGCGAAGCCTGAAAAGCTCTTCAACGAGGCTCTTGCTCTTTTCTGTTAACTCATCCACACTAAGATCTTTGATTTCCTTAATTTTCATCAAATATCTCCCTGGAAAGGAACTTGGTAGCCACAGGAAGCTTATACGACGCCAGCCTCAACGCCTCGCGGGCAACATCTCTCGGGACACCCTCCATTTCGTAGAGAACAGTACCCTTTTTGACTATTGCAACCCACTCTTCAGGAGACCCCTTTCCCTTTCCCATACGAGTCTCAGCGGGTTTTTTTGTCACTGACTTATGCGGGAAGATGCGTATCCATATCTTGCCGCCACGTTTCACATGGCGGGTTATTGCAATACGGGCAGATTCGATCTGACGCGCCGTTAACCGGCCGCTTTCCACTGCCTGGAGCCCATATTCCCCAAAGTCCACAGTGATTCCCTTATGAGCGCTGCCTTTTATGCGACCCTTCTGCAACTTCCTGTATTTTACTCTCTTAGGTGCTAACATAACGATCCTATTCCTGAATGCTCTTCTTGTCCGGCAGAACCTCGCCATTAAATATCAAGACCTTGACTCCTATGATTCCGTAGGTTGTACGCGCCTCGGCAAAACCATAATCGATATCCGCTCTCAATGTATGAAGGGGAACCCGGCCTTCCCTGTACCATTCTTTTCTCGCCATCTCCGCCCCGCCCAGTCTGCCGGCGCAAGCCACTCTGACACCCTTGACACCGAACTTCATGGCTGTGGTTACGCTTCGTTTCATGGCTCTTCTGAAACTTACCCTTCTTACAAGCTGAAGTGCTATGTTCTCGGCCACAAGCTGTGCGTCTGTTTCCGGCTTTCGCACCTCGAGGATATTGATAATAACATCCCCCGTCATGATCTGCTGAATATCCGTCTTTACCTTTTCTATTTCCGATCCCTTCCGCCCGATAATAATACCGGGTCGCGCCGTATATATGTTGATCTTTGCCTTGTCGGAGGCTCTTTCAATCTCAATACTGGATATACCGGCATGGAAGAACTTATCTTTTATATGTTTTCTGATTCGTATATCTTCATGCAGCAGCTCACTGTAATTTCGCTCCGCAAACCACTTCGAACTCCATGTTTTATTGATACCCAACCTGAACCCGATGGGATTTACTTTTTGTCCCAAACCTACACCTCCTTAAAGATTACCCTTCGCCAAGCACAACCGTTATATGACTTGTCCGCTTCTTTATGGGAGCTGCTCTTCCCTGTGCCCTTGCTCTCCACCTCTTCAACGAAGGCCCCTGATCCACAAATATCTCTTTTACATAAAGTATGTTCTCATCTATATTGGGATTTTGTACCGCATTAGCCATCGCGGATTTCAAAACCTTCCTGACGATACCTGCGGCCTTTTTGTCTGTAAAGCCCAGGACAGTATCCGCATCCTCAACCTTTTTTCCCCTAACCAGATCAACCACCAGTCTTGCCTTCTGAGGTGATATCCGGATATATTTACCAACAGCTTTTGTTTCCATTCGTCACTAATCCCCACACGATGATTCTAACTATCTCTTTTTCAGTCTTGTTTTTCTGTCTCCGGCATGGCTGTAAAAGGTCCTCGTTGGCGCGAATTCACCAAGTTTATGTCCAACCATATCCTCGGTCACATATACAGGGATGAATTTCTTTCCATTGTGGACCGCAAATGTATGGCTTACCAGATCAGGTACTATCGTTGACCGTCGGGACCACGTCTTGATTACCGCCCTGCGCCCTGTTCCCTCTGCAAACCGCACCTTTTTAAGAAGTTTCTCGTTAATGTAAGGCCCTTTTTTTATTGAACGCGCCACGTCCTAACCTCTTTTCTTGACAATATATTTATCAGAACTTCTGTTTTTCCTCGTCTTATAACCCTTAGTAGGCACTCCCCATGGCGTACATGGATGCCTGCCACCGGACGATCTGCCCTCTCCACCACCCATCGGATGGTCAACAGGGTTCATAACCACTCCGCGAACCTTGGGCCTCTTTCCCAGCCACCTAGTCCGCCCCGCCTTACCAATACTCATGTTCTCATGATCGATGTTACCGATTTGCCCTATTGTTGCCTTACATCCCATCAGGATTTTGCGAACCTCTCCGGAGGGCAGGCGAACCTGCGCATAAGAACCCTCTTTTGCCATGAGCTGACCATAAGAACCGGCGCTGCGAATCAACTGCCCGCCCTTGCCCATCTTGAGTTCAAGATTATGGATAAGTGAACCCAGGGGTATATTTCTCAGTGGTATCGTGTTACCAGTCTTTATATCCTCTTTCTCCCCACTGATAACATTATCACCCACTTCAAGGCCCAGCGGAGCAAGTATATATCTTTTTTCCCCATCCATGTAATGGAGGAGGGCAATTCTTGAAGAACGATTCGGATCATATTCAATGGCCGCCACCTTGGCAGGGATATCCATCTTGTCGCGCCTGAAGTCTATGACCCTGAATTTTCTCTTATGGCCACCTCCGATATGCCTGCTTGTCATCCGCCCCAGATTATTCCGTCCGCCGGTTTTCTTCAGCGCCTTTACAAGGCTCTTCTCAGGCTTCGACTTTGTTATCTCCTCAAAGGTAGATGCTGTCTGAAATCTCCTGCCTGGTGATGTTGGTTTGTATGTCTTCAGTGCCATGTTACTCTACAACCCCTTCTTTTTATACTCCCTCAAAGACTTCAATCGCGTTGTCCGGAGCAACCGTTACTACAGCCTTTTTCCAGTTTCGTCTCCTGCCGACAATTCTCCCCATTCTCTTCTTTTTGCCAGTAACATTCGCTGTATGAATATTCATCACTTTAACTTTGAATATTTTTTCGATAGCATTGCGTATATCTATCTTCGTTGCATCCCGATCAACCTCGAAGAAATATTTATTATCTTCATCTCTGGCAATCGTACTTTTTTCTGTAACAAGCGGTTTCTTTATGACGGAATATATATCCATTATGACAACAACGCCCCTTCTATCTTTTTCACGGAGGGCTCCAGAAGAACAAGACTGTCATACTTGAGCAGATCATACACATTGATACCCTCTGATCGCATCATCTTCACGTCTTTAATATTCTTGGATGATTTCTCCAGGATGCTATTCTTCTCATCAAGGACAAAAAGGGCCTTTCCAAGCTCAAACCGGTCAAGCACCTCTTTAAATTTCTTTGTCTTTATCTCGGCCATGGGAAAGTCCCTGAGTATAATTACCCTGTCTTCATTGACCTTCATACTCAAAGCGGACCTTAAAGCAGCCTTCCTCACCTTTTTCGGAACCTTATAAGAATAATCCCTCGGTTTGGGGCCAAACACAACCCCTCCGCCCCTCCATATGGGAGATCTCGACGTGCCAGCTCTCGCTCTTCCTGTTCCCTTTTGTCGCCATGGCTTTCTTCCGCCACCGCGTACCTCACTCCGACCCTTTGTAGAGGCGGTACCCTGTCTTTTGCCCGCAAGCTGCATCTTTACAACTTCATAAAGTATGTGCTCATTTACCTCAGCTCCAAAGACAAGGTCATTAAGCTCCAATTCAGCTACCCTGGTTTTCTCTATATCATATACACTTAGAACCGGCATTTTCTACCACTCGATATCCTTATATTTTAATAGCGTCCTTTATTATGACAATACCATTCTTGCTGCTCGGTACAGCTCCCTTTACCAGAATCAGATTTTGTTCCGGCCTTACACCCACCACCATCAAGTTCTGTACTGTCTGTGTGGAATTGCCCATATGTCCAGGCATCCTCTTTCCCTTGAAGACTCTGGAAGGCCACGCGCTCGCACCAATGGATCCGGGCGCCCGGTGAAACATTGAACCATGGGTGGCCTTTCCGCCACGAAACCCGTATCTCTTCACCACACCGGCAAAACCTCTGCCTCTCGTCGTTCCAACAACATCTATATAGTCGCCGACCTTGAAAACATCCGCCTTCAGTTCCGAGCCCACTTCATATTCACTGCCAGATTCAAGCCTGAACTCTTTGAGGATTCTGAAATATCCTTTGTCGGCCACCTTAAAATGCCCCTTGAGGGGTTTGTTGACCCCCTTCTCCTTCACTCGATCAAACCCGAGCTGCAAGGCATCATATCCATCCACTTTATCGGTTTTTTTCTGTATAACAACGCAGGGTCCCGCCTCTATGGCTGTGACAGGAATAACTGAACCGTCATTCCAGAATATCTGAGTCATACCTAATTTTTTGCCTATTAATCCCTTTTTCATGACATCTACGATTTCCTGTGTGCTCTTTTGACAAAAAATGAGGAGACGAAACTTAAAAGATCATCTCCTCACTATTCACCATATTTATAGCTTTATCTCTACGTCAACACCAGCCGATAGATCAAGTTTCATCAACGTATCTACTGTCGCCTGCGTCGGTTCCATAATATCAATAAGTCTCTTATGGGTTCTGATTTCAAATTGCTCTCTGGACTTCTTATCAACATTGGGGGATCTGTTTACACAATACTTGTTTATCACTGTTGGAAGGGGAATTGGGCCCGCAACTCGCGCCCCCGTCCTCTTCGCAGACTCCACAATGTCCTGCGCCGACCTGTCAAGCAACTTATAATCGTAAGCCTTGAGACGAATTCTTATCTTTTGATTCTCCATCTGATCCTCTATCTACTGCCGGTTGTCAGGCGTGTTATTCGATAATTTCGCTTACGACACCGGCCCCTACAGTTCTGCCACCTTCACGGATAGCAAATCTCAACTGTTCCTCCATGGCAATGGGGGTTATCAACTCAGCCACAATCTCCACGTTATCGCCAGGCATTACCATTTCAATCCCTTCCGGAAGCGTAGCAATCCCTGTCACATCCGTGGTCCTGAAATAATACTGCGGTCGGTAACCGTTGAAGAAAGGTGTGTGCCTTCCTCCCTCTTCTTTGGTAAGGACATAAACCTGGGCCTTGAACTTGGTATGGGGGGTAATTGAGCCGGGCTTTGCAACAACCTGCCCTCTTTCAACATCTTCCCGTTTTGTACCCCTCAAAAGGACACCGATATCGTCACCGGCCCTTCCCTCATCAAGAGTCTTGCGGAACATTTCCACGCCGGTACATACAGTTTTAAAGGTGGGCCTGATCCCCACTATTTCAACTTCGTCACCAGTCCTTACAATTCCCCTGTCAGCACGACCCGTAACAACCGTTCCACGCCCGGAGATGGTAAACACATCACCGACAGGCATAAGAAAAGGCTTGTCAAGGTCTCGGACAGGTTCCGGAATATAAGAATCAACGGCATCCATCAGCTCCCATATGCTTTTAACGTCCTCAGAGTCTGCATCTTCGCTCTCCAGGGCCTTCAAGGCCGATCCCCTTACAATCGGAATATCATCACCCGGGAAATTATAATCCGTCAGAAGTTCTCTCAACTCCAGTTCAACGAGATCAAGGAGCTCAGGATCATCTACCAGATCAACCTTATTCATGTAAACAATCATATATGGCACCTGCACCTGTCTGGCCAGGAGTATGTGCTCTCTCGTCTGCGGCATGGGACCGTCTGAGGCCGCCACTACCAGTATGGCTCCATCCATATGAGCGGCGCCCGATATCATATTTTTTATATAGTCGGCGTGCCCCGGGCAATCGACATGAGCATAATGCCTCTTCTCGGTTTCATATTCAACATGCGCGATATTTATGGTAACGCCTCTTTCTTTCTCCTCGGGGGCGTTATCAATCGAATCAAAGGGCATATATTCGGCAAGGCCCTTAGAGGCCAGATGCTTTGTGATAGCAGCGGTCAACGTAGTTTTGCCGTGGTCCACATGTCCGATGGTTCCAACATTCAGATGTGGTTTTGTCCTTTCAAATTTCTTCTTTGCCATAACCATTGCCTCCTTTAATAAAAATGGTTAATTAATTGTCTTATTAATCCCTGTGGGCAACCCTTTTATCTGCTCACTTATACTATCACGCCTCAACCTATCTGCAACTGAACTGCTCTGACTGAATCGAAGCCCGTATCCTAAAATCTGTAATGGGCAAATGCCTTATTCGCTTCGGCCATCTTGTGAGTGTCTTCTCTCTTCTTAACAGATGCCCCTCTGCCCCCGGCCGCATCCATGAATTCAGCCGCCAGCTTTTCCTTCATGCTTTTACCAACGCGTGATTTGGCATTCCCTATCAGCCATCTGATCGCAAGGGCCGTTCGCCTGTCAGGCAAGACTTCGGTAGGCACCTGATACGTGGCGCCGCCTATCCGTCTCGATTTTACCTCAAGAACCGGCCTCACGTTATCCATGGCCTTTTCAAAAACTTCAAGGGGTGATCCGTTTACCTTACTTTCAATACTGCCAAAAGCGCCATAGAGCATAGACTCTGCAACACTCTTTTTCCCTTTCTTCAACAGGTTATTAATAAACCTTGCCACCAGCACACTGTTGTACTTGGGATCCGCCAGTATCTTTCGTTTTGTGACTACTCTTCTCCTCGGCATATAACTCTTCCTGTCTACTTAGGTTTTTTGGAGCCGTATTTTGATCTGCTCTGTTTCCTGTCCTGAACCCCTACGGCATCCAGCGAACCTCTTACCACATGATATCTTACCCCGGGAAGGTCCTTAACCCTGCCACCCCTTACGAGAACAACGGAATGTTCCTGAAGATTGTGTCCTATCCCAGGTATATAGGAGGTGACCTCGTACCCACTGGTAAGACGAACCCTTGCCACCTTTCTAAGGGCGGAATTAGGCTTCTTGGGAGTGGTGGTATACACCCTCACGCAAACCCCCCTTCTCTGGGGACAACTGGCAAGCGCCGGAGCTGAGGTCTTCTTCTTTATCCTTGATCTGCCCTTACGTATCAACTGGTTTATCGTAGGCATCTTTCCTCCAAAAATCCTTCCTGCAATCTCGTCTCATGCTGCATTACAGCAAAGTAGCGACTTGTATCAATTCGCAACTTGACTGTCAAGGTTTTTCTCGATATCCCCACCATTTATTTGCTGGTCATCTGACTCCGGAGGGTCAGGAGTTTCGTTCTTCACATCTATTCCCAGTTTCTTATACATGGGAAGCCCCGTGCCGGCAGGAATCAGCCTGCCCATAATCACATTCTCCTTAAGACCTCTCAAATAATCCACTTTGCCGGACAAGGCCGCCTCTGTAAGCACCCTCGTTGTTTCCTGAAAAGAAGCCGCGGAAATAAAGCTGTCGGTATTAAGCGATGCCTTTGTAATACCAAGGAGTACGGGTACGGCAGTGGCCGGAATTTCTTCCCGTTGAATTGCCGCTTCATTCTCCTTTTCAAACCGGTTCTTATCTACCTGCTCATCCACGAGAAACGATGTGTCACCGGAATCTGTAACTCTTACTTTTTTGAGCATCTGGCGTACAATAATTTCAATATGCTTGTCATTGATCTTGACTCCCTGCAATCTGTAAACCTCCTGCACCTCGTCAACCAGATAACTAGCCAGTTCCTTCTCGCCTTTGATATTAAGAATGTCATGTGGATTACTCGACCCATCCATCAGGGCCTGCCCTGCTATCACCCTGTCACCCTCCTGAACGCTTATATGCTTCCCCCTGGCAATCAGATACTCCTTAGGGTCACCGATACCAGGTGTTACAATTATTTTCCTTTTCCCCTTGACATCCTCACCGTATGAAACCTCCCCGTCTATCTCGGTTATTACTGCATACTCTTTCGGCTTTCTGGCTTCAAACAGTTCCGCGACACGAGGGAGACCTCCTGTAATATCCTTCGTTTTTGTGGTTTCCCTGGGGATCTTGGCGATAATATCGCCCGCCCTTATTTCATCACCCTCTGAAACACCGATATTCGCTCCTACAGGCAGCAGATGTCGCGCGATAGTATGCGACCCGGGAACCCTCGCTGTCCTTCCATCCTTGTCCTTTATTGATACTCTCGGTCGCAGGTCGGCAACCCTGTATTCCACAATCACCTTCCTCGAAAGGCCGGTAACCTCATCAACCTGTTCCTTCATGGTTTTCCCCTCGATAACATCTCCAAACTTTACGGTTCCATCGATCTCGGAGAGGATTGGTATCGAATAGGGATCCCACTGGGCAATTCGGGTGCCTTCTTTTATATTGTTCCCTTCAACAACCTTCAGGTATGCCCCATAAGGAACAGGGTACTTGCCACGGTTTCTTCCTTCTTTATCCAGAACGTGAACCTCTCCATTCCTGCTCATAACAATGGTTTCATTATCCTTGTTTATCGCCACGGTGATATCAACAAATTTGAGCGCCCCATCATGTCTCGCCTCGAGGGTGGAGTGTTCTTCAAACTTCGCCGTTCCACCTATGTGGAATGTTCTCATAGTCAACTGGGTCCCGGGTTCACCTATGGATTGAGCCGCAATAATGCCAACCGCCTCACCTATATTTACCAGATGGCCATGCGCCAGGTCTCTTCCATAACACCTTATGCAGATACCGTGCTTCGATTTACATGTAAGGGCGGATCTTATGAGTACTTTCTCCAGTCCCGCTTTGTCGATATTTTCCGCGAGTGTTTCATCAATCTCCTGATTTGCCTTCACCAGTATTTCTCCGGTAAAGGGATCTTCTATATCCTCCAGTGCAACCCTGCCGAGAATACGTTCACCCACCGTTTCTATTATTTCTCCACCCTCGACGAGAGCTGAAACGTAAATTCCATCGAGAGTGCCGCAATCTTCCTCCATAACAATACTATCCTGCGCCACATCAACAAGCCTTCTCGTCAGATATCCTGAGTTCGCCGTCTTCAGGGCCGTATCGGCAAGACCCTTTCTGGCGCCATGCGTGGAGATAAAGTATTCCAGAACCGTAAGACCTTCCCTGAAGTTGGCTGTGATGGGCGTTTCTATAATCTCCCCTGACGGTTTTGCCATCAGCCCTCTCATGCCGGCAAGCTGTCTCGTCTGGGCCGCACTGCCACGGGCACCGGAATCGGCCATCATATAAATCGAATTGAAACTCTCTACATTGACCTTCTGGCCATCAACTCCTTCTATCTCCTCGGTACCGATGCCTTTAAGCATGTCATCGGCAACTGTCTCGGTGGCATGTGCCCAGATATCGATAACCTTATTGTAACGTTCACCATCGGTTATCAGGCCATCCATATACTGCTTGTGTATCTCAAGAACATCTTTCTGCGCCTTGTCAACAACATTGCCCTTACTGTCGGGAATGGCAAGATCACCTATGGCAATCGACAGACCGGAAATCGTGGCATATTTATATCCAAGATCCTTCAATCGGTCCGCCAGTATAACCGTTGTTTTTGCCCCTGTATGCCTGTAACTGTAATCGATCAGATTGGCTATCTCTTTTTTGTTTATCACTTTGTTAATAAGATCAAAGGATATCCCGTCGGGAATAATCTCATAGAGCAATATCCTGCCTGTTGTGGTGTCAACCATCCCTTCTTTCATGCGAACTTTTATGCCGGCATGAAGATCAACCGCCTCCGCATCATACGCGCTCCTCACCTCATCGGGATCGGAAAAGATCATCCCCTCCCCTTTGACATACTCCCGCGACCTCGTCATGTAATATATGCCGAGGACCATGTCCTGACTGGGGACGATGATAGGTTTGCCATTTGCCGGGGAGAGTATGTTATTGGTGGACATCATCAGGCATCTTGCCTCCACTTGAGCCTCCACCGACAGCGGCACATGGACCGCCATCTGATCGCCATCAAAATCCGCATTAAACGCCGCGCAAACGAGTGGATGAAGCTGCAGAGCCTTCCCTTCAATGAGAACCGGCTCAAAGGCCTGTATACCGAGTCTGTGGAGGGTTGGAGCCCTGTTAAGCATCACGGGAAATTCACGAACAACCTCATCAAGGACATCCCATACCTCCGAGCCCTCTTTTTCGACCATCTTTTTCGCACTTTTAATGGTAGTTACATACCCCTTCTCTTCAAGCCCATTATAGATAAATGGTTTAAACAATTCCAGCGCCATCTTTTTCGGAAGCCCGCACTGATGCAGCCTCAGATCCGGCCCAACCGTGATCACGGACCTGCCGGAATAATCAACTCTCTTTCCAAGCAGATTCTGTCTGAATCTCCCCTGCTTACCCTTGAGCATGTCAGACAGGGATCTCAAAGGTCTTTTTTTGTTGGAACCCGTTACCGCACGTCCACGTCTGCCGTTATCAAACAGACAATCAACGGCCTCCTGGAGCATTCGTTTTTCATTCCTTATAATAATCTCAGGTGCATTCAATTCCAAAAGGCGTTTCAGGCGGTTATTTCTGTTTATAACCCTCCTGTAGAGATCATTCAGATCAGAGGTGGCAAATCGACCACCATCGAGTGGGACAAGGGGTCTCAGGTCGGGTGGGATAACCGGCAGTACTGTAAGGGTCATCCATTCAGGCCTGTTTCCAGATCTCTTCAATGCCTCAACAACCTTCAACCTTTTTGTCAACTTTGTTTTTTTGGTAACCGAGGTGGCTTCCTTAAGATCGGCGCGGAGTTCATCGTCCAGTTGTTCCAGATTGATCTCCTCCAGAAGTTTTCTGATAGCCTCCGCTCCTATGCCCGCTTCAAAAGCATCATTGCCATATTCTTCCACTACCTCGAGATATCGATCTTCTGAAAGTAGTTCCTGCTTTTCGAGAGGGGTATCTTTCGGGTCAAGTACTATCCACGATTCAAAATACAAGACCCGTTCCAATTCTTTCAAAGTAAGATCCAGGGCATTTCCTATCCTGCTGGGCAGGCTCTTGAGAAACCAGATATGCGCGACCGGCGTGGCCAGGACTATATGGCCCATCCTCTCCCTGCGAACCTTCGACTGGATAACTTCAACTCCGCATTTCTCACACACCATGCCGCGGTGCTTCATTCTCTTATAGCGACCGCAGAGACACTCGTAATCCTTGACCGGTCCGAAGATTTTTGCGCAGAACAGACCGTCTCTTTCTGGCTTGAATGTCCTGTAATTTATAGTCTCAGGCTTTTTAACCTCTCCCTGCGACCATGAAATTATATCATCGGGCGATGCCAACGACACCCTTACGGCATTAAATCTTACAGGATCCTTAGGCTTCTCGAAAAAACCATAGATATCTTCCACTGGACAAAACTCCCCTTGTCTAAAAAAAGTCCTACAATAAACCTTTATTAACCTTCTATTAACTCAACATTTATAGCCAGTCCCTGTAATTCCTTGACAAGCACATTAAAGGACTCAGGCAATCCCGGTTCCAGGGCTTGTTCCCCCTTGACTATAGCTTCGTACATCCTCGTTCTTCCTGCCACATCATCCGACTTGACAGTAAGAAACTCCTGCAACGCGTAGGCGGCCCCATAGGCCTCAATTGCCCATACCTCCATCTCGCCCAGCCTCTGTCCACCGAACTGCGCCTTCCCTCCAAGCGGTTGCTGTGTAACGAGAGAATATGGTCCTATGGACCTCGCATGAATCTTATCGTCAACAAGGTGGTGGAGCTTCAGCATGTAGATCATCCCAACTGTTACATCCTTGTCAAATGCTTCTCCCGTCCGGCCGTCGTAAAGTCTCGTCTGCCCCGTTTCCGGCAGACCCACCGATCTGAGCATGTCATGTATTTCATCTTCACTGGCCCCATCAAAACACGGGGTGGCCAGCGGCACTCCTGCCTTCAATCTATCAACAAACCTCTTGACTTCATCGTCGGTAGCACCGTCCACAAAATCATCAAATTCTGATGAGGAATATATCCCCTTCAGCTCCTTTTTCACCACACTCATGCTGGCTTTTTCCATAAGGGACTGGAGCTTTTCACCAAGACCCTTCGCAGCCCAGCCGAGGTGCGTCTCGAGAATCTGGCCCACATTCATTCGCGAAGGAACACCAAGAGGATTTAACACGATATCAACAGGCGTCCCATCTTCAAAGAAGGGCATATCCTCCTCCGGAAGTATTCGTGATAACACGCCCTTATTGCCATGCCTGCCCGCCATTTTATCGCCGACGGAGAGCTTCCTCTTTATGGCAATATACACCTTTACCAGCTTGATTACACCTGGGGGCAATTCGTCGCCTGTCCTCACCGTTACTATCTTCTCCGCAAAGTATGTTTCGACAGATTCCACCCGCTCCTCAAGACCGGCCAGCATAGCCCTTATCTTTTCTTCAGCCTGGTAGTCTTTCAGCTGCATATCCTTCAATAATCTGAACGGAATGAGATCAAGTGCATCTTCGGTGATTGCTTCAGACTTTTTCAGATAAACTTTTCCGCTATCCGGATCAGCCAGTTTGGAAGTGGTTACTTTACCAGACAGCAACTCGGAAATCTTTTTCTTCACGTTATTGGTAATAATCCTGATTTCATCATCCCTGTCTTTGATCAGACTTTCGACATCTTCATCTTCTATTGCCTGTGACCTGTCGTCTTTTTCGGCGCCCTTACGGGTAAATATCTTGGCATCTATAACCACTCCCTCTACGCCGGGTGGGATTTTGAGAGATGTATCTCTGACGTCGCCGGCCTTTTCTCCGAATATGGCACGCAACAGCTTCTCCTCAGGCGATAACTGGGTTTCCCCCTTCGGCGTGACCTTTCCCACCAGGATATCGCCCGCTTTTACCGAGACACCCATCCTGACAATCCCGCTTCCATCCAGATTTCTCAGGGCATCTTCCCCCACATTTGGAATATCTCTTGTGATTTCTTCCCTGCCCAGTTTCGTGTCCCTGGCCACCGTCTCGAATTCCTCTATATGTACGGACGTATAGATATCATCCTTTACGATTCTCTCACTAATCAATATGGAATCTTCGTAGTTGTATCCTCCCCATGGCATGAAGGCCACCATAATGTTCCTGCCCAGCGCAAGCTCGCCGTTATCGGTAGCCGGGCCATCGGCTATGATGTCGCCTTTTTTTACTCTGCTCCCGTTATCTATAATCGGCTTGTGGTTAAAACAGGTATTCTGGTTTGAACGCTGATATTTTGTAAGATTATATATATCGACTCCAATATCGGATTCGTTTTCCTCCACGGTGTCTCGCTTGATGACGATCCTCGCCGCATCAACATCCTCAACGATACCGGATTCTTTTGCTATAATGACGGCACCCGAATCCCTGGCGACAACCGCTCCTATACCAGTCCCCACAAGTGGAGCCTCGGGTTTCAACAGCGGAACGGCCTGACGTTGCATATTAGACCCCATCAGAGCCCTGTTGGCATCATCATGCTCCAGAAACGGAATAAGTCCGGCAGCAACCGAAACAAGCTGGCCGGGAGACACATCTATCAGGTTTATCTCGCCTGGACTTACGGTTACGTAGTTTCCACCTTTTCGCGCCGTAATGAGCTCCTGGGTAAATCTGCCTTTTGAGTCAACAGCCACATTCGCCTGCCCTATGATATAATCTTCTTCCTCTGTAGCGGTAAGGTGCTGAATCCTGTCAAGGACCTTCCCCTCTTCCACGACTCTGTAAGGCGTCTCAATAAACCCGAATTCATTTACCCTGGCATAGGTGCTGAGAGATACAATCAGGCCGATATTGGGTCCTTCCGGCGTCTCAACAGGACATACGCGTCCGTAGTGCGTATTGTGCACATCCCGTACCTCAAATCCCGCCCTCTCACGAGTGAGTCCTCCGGGGCCAAGGGCTGACAATCTTCTCTTGTGCGTAATCTCGGAGAGTGGGTTGGTCTGATCCATAAATTGAGACAGCTGGCTGCTCCCGAAAAACTCATTAACTACAGCGGTAACTGGTTTGGCGTTTATAAGGTCGTGTGGCATCATGGTTTCTATATCAAGAAGGCTCATCTTCTCCTTGATAGCACGCTCCATCCTCACCAGCCCGATCCGGTATTGATTTTCTATCAGTTCTCCAACGGAACGGATTCTTCTGTTTCCCAGATGATCTATATCATCGACGCTGTAATCAACAACACCATTCTTCAGATTGATAAGATATTTTACAGCTTCCATGATATCCTCTCGCCGAAGCACAGTCATATCAGAGGGCACGCCCATGCGAAGCTTGTAATTCATCTTAACGCGACCTACGTCAGACAGGTCATAACTGTCAGGAGCGAAAAAGAGACTGTTGAAAAATCTGCGGGCTGTTTCAAGCGAAGGGGGGTTACTCGGCCTTAATCTCCTGTACACATCTACAATACCTTCCTCTTCGCTCTCGATTTTATCGACTAGCATGGTACTCCTGATGTAGGCGTTGGTACCCTCTTCGTCAAGCTGAATACATCTGATCTCCGTAATGTTCTTTTCACGCAGCAGCTCCAGGCCATCCACACCCAGTTCATCGGCACATTTCAGAAGAACATCACCGGTCTCAGGATCTACTACATCGGCAGCAAGAACCTTGCCCACGATGTAATCCTCGCTTACATCGATAAAGTCCAACCCTGCATCAGCCACCTTTTTCAAGAAGGCCTTTGAAATCTTTCTCCCCTTCTTCAACAGAACTGCACCGGTTTGACTGTCCGTAATTTCGTCCGGCACCCGTTCACCGATGAGGCTGTCCTCCACCTTTAGAGATATCCTGCTGCCATCCAGGACAACCTTCTCAATATTATAGAAGTGCTCCATCAACTCTTCGGCGGAGTACCCCATGGCCTTGAGCAGCACCGTAACCGGCATCTTCCTTCTTCTGTCTATTCTGGCATAGAGGAGATCCTTCGGGTCAAACTCAAGATCGAGCCAGGAGCCCCTTATGGGTATGATTCTTGCCGAATATATAAGTTTCCCACTTACATGAGTCTTTCCCTTGTCATGGTCAAAGAATATGCCCGGTGACCGATGTAATTGACTTACGATTACCCTCTCAGTACCATTGACATTAAAGGTGCCATTGTCGGTCATCAACGGTATCTCGCCGAAGTATATCTCTTGTTCCTTTATATCCCTTATCGCCTTCACTTCGCCGCCCCGACCATTGCTATCAAACACAACAAGCCTGATTACAACCCTCAGCGGGGCATTATAGGTCATTCCCTTTTGCGTGCATTCCCTGACATCATATCTGGGTCCGCCTATCTTATAACTGACGAATTCCAGAGAGCATTTCCCCCCAAAGTCCACAATTGGGAAAACGCCTTGAAACGCTCCCTGTAGTCCGGAGTTTTCCCTGTCTTCAGGTTTTATGTCGGCCTGGAGAAACTTTTCATATGACTTTCTCTGGATTTCGATGAGATTAGGTATCTCAATAATCTGTTTTATTCGGCTGAAACTCTTTCTATAAGTGCCCATTAGTGCCCCTTATAAATGATTTATCCTTCATAAATAGAGAAGCCAGAATAGAAAAAAATCTCGGTAATTTCTTTCTGACCTCTGGCTTCCGGACCCATAACCCTGAATCCTTTTTTAACTTTTAGTAGCCGCGCATAGTTAACCTGGCTGGCAGGGCGCCTTTTACGTGCATCACCTGTGCGGTATAACGCTCTGACGCTACACAAAAGGGTTTCTAAAAATCTACCCGCACTTACAATACCTGCGTCATCATTATGGAGATTCCAACGTTTAGGAATCAAGAATAAACAAGTTATACAGATTGCGCCGTAATTTTGTTTGTTTTCAA